>CAVRRT010000112.1:0-31290 GCA_963723305.1 uncultured Pseudomonadota bacterium | reverse complement strand
GGGCGGCGGCCTGCCCTTCTTTGAATGGCGACCGGGCTGATGCCGGGGGGAACGGGACGAGGGCGCCGACCAGCGTCAGCGACGCCATGTCGCCGATGACGAACACCTCGCGGTGGCCGGGGATCGTGCAGTCCGGCTCGACGACGATGCGTCCGCTGCAATCGCAGGCGCCCCGAGCGCGGCGGCGAGCGGGCTGGGGCGAGACGCCGGCCGCCCAGAGGACCGTCCGGCTGTGAATCACTTCGCCGCCGACCAGGACGCCGTCGTCGTCAATCTGCTCGACGCGCACGCCCAGGCGCACCTCGACACCCAGCTCGCCGAGCTGCAGGCGCGCGCTCTCCGACAGCTTCGGCTCGAACGCCAGCAGGAGCCGGTCGGCCATCTCCACCAACACGACGCGCGTCTCCGACGGTTTCACCCGCCGAAAGTCCTGGTGCAGGATCTCGGCGGAGAGATCGGCGATCGCTCCCGCCAGCTCGACGCCGGTCGGGCCGCCGCCGACGACGACGAAGGTGAGCAGGCGTCGTTTCTCCTGGGGATCGTCGGTGCGCTCCGCCGCCTCCAGCGCCGACAGCACCCGCCGCCGGACCTGGAGCGCGTCGTCGAGATCCTTGATGTCAGGCGCGATCGGGGCCCATTCGTCGTGGCCGAAGTAGCTGGTCTCGGCGCCCGCGGCGACGATGAGGTAGTCGTAGGCGAGCGTGATCCCGTCGGCCAGGTGTACCCGTCGTCGAGGAAGATCGATCTGCCGGACCTCGTCCAGCAGGACCTCGACGTTGGCGTGGTGGCGGAGGATCCGGCGGATCGGATAGGCGACGTCGGTGTCCGCCAGCCCCGCCAGCGCCACCTGATAGAGCAGCGGCTGGAAGAGGTGATAGTTGAGGCGATCGACCACCGTCACCACGACGTCGGTTCCCCCCAGCGCCTTCGCGGCGGAGAGGCCCCCGAAGCCGGCACCGATGATCACCACCTTCGGTCTGCCCGGCGCCTCGGCCATGCGTCGACACTAGCAGGCGCTGGCGGCGGGGCGAGGAGTTGTGGCACCCTCATGAGCGTTGCCGCCTGAGGCGCAGGGCCGCATTCCCTGATGTCATGACCATCTCCGCAGCTGCCGGTCCGCCGCTGCCGCCCCGGGCGTTTCGCCTTCGCGCCATCGACGCGGTGACGGGGTTCCTGCTGCTGTTGGGGGGGATCTGGATGGTCGTCGGTCTGGCGGTGGTGATCGGTCTCAGCCTGGCGACCGGGCCGCTCTGGAACGATCTGATCCTCGATCGGCGAGGCGTGGCGGCGGAGGCGTGGGTCACCTCCGTCGCGCCGACCAGCGCGCGGGTCAATGGTCACGCGGTGTATCGGGTCGCCTTCACGTTCACCGATGCTGGAGGGGGCGTGCGAACGACCTCGTCGCTCACGACGGCTGCTGCGCTCGTCGGCGCCGCGCGCGGAACGACGGTGGCGATCGAATACGATCCGCGGTCGCCGGCGCGCGCGCGGTTCGACGGGGAGCGCGCCTCCCTGGTCGGTCCTTTCATCTTGATACCGGGTGGGATGGCGCTGGTCGGGGCGGTCCTCTTCCTGCTCGGCCTGCGCCGGGTCGCCCGGATTCGCGTCATCTACATCCACGGTCAGGCCGCGCCGGCGACCGTCACGGCGCTCCGTCCGACATTGATGCGCGTCAACGGCCGGCGCGTGATGCGTGTCGAGTATGTCTTCGACACGATCGCCGGCGAGGTGCCGGGGCGCACCTCGACGCGCAATCCGCCGCCGGTCGGCGGGTCGCTCTGGGTCATCTACGACGCCTCCGATCCCAGGCGCAGCGTCGCCGCCTGACCCGTTCTCCGTCGGACGTTGCCCGCTGCCGGCCGAGTGTTGCGGAGCCCGGTCGCTGACGCGGTTGCCCGGGCAGCGGGCGGGCTTACCTTGGCGAGGGGAGAGGCCCGTGTCGGCGGAACGATGGATCGAGACCGACGTCCCCGCGCGGCTCGACCGGCTCCCTTGGAGCGGGTGGCACACCATGGTGGTCGTCGCGCTGGGGATCACCTGGCTGCTCGACGGCCTCGAGAGCAACCTGGCCGGTACCCTGGCCGGCGTCCTCAAACGCCCGGACACCCTGGCGCTCTCCGACGCGCAGATCGGCCTCTCCGGCAGCAGTTACCTGTTCGGATCGGTGGTGGGCGCGCTGGTGTTCGGCTACGCGACCGATCGTCTGGGACGGAGGCGCCTCTTCAGCGCGACCCTCCTGCTCTACCTGACCGCCACCGCAGCGACGGCGTTCTCCTGGAGCTTTGCCAGCTTCAGCCTCTTTCGTGCGCTCACCGGCGCGGGGATCGGAGGCGAGTACGCGGCGATCAGCTCGGCGGTCGACGAGCTCATTCCCGGACGGGTGCGCGGGCACGTCGAGCTCGGCATCAACGCCTCGTTCTGGCTGGGGGCGGCGCTGGGCGCGGGCGCCTCGCTGCTTCTCCTCAACACGACGTGGCTTCCTCCGGCGTATGCCTGGCGTTTCGCCTTCGGACTCGGCGCAGCCATCGGCGCGTTCGTCCTGGTGCTCCGCCGCTACGTCCCCGAGAGCCCGCGCTGGCTGATGGTCCACGGCGATACGGTGGACGCCGAACGGATCGTCGCCGACGTCGAGCGCGCGGTCACCAGCGATCCGGCAGCGCTGCCGCGGCCGGCCGGGACGATTCATGTCCGGCGCCGCGCGCGCGTCCCCTGGCCGGAGATCTGGTGGGCGATGGCCCACGAGCATCGCCGCCGTTCGCTGCTCGGCTTCGTGCTGATGGTGACGCAGGCGTTCTTCTACAACGCCGTCCTCTTCACCTATGGCCTCGTGCTGCTGCGCTACTACCACGTTCCGGCGGAGCACCTCGGGCTCTATCTGCTGCCGCTGGCGCTGGGAAACTTCCTGGGGCCGTTGCTGATGGGACGGCTGTTCGACACCTTGGGGAGGCGGCCCATGATCGCCGGGACCTACATCCTCTCCGGGATTCTGTTGGCCGTCACCAGCGCGCTGTTCCAGCGCGGGCTCCTGACCACGTTCACGCTGGCCCTCGCCTGGAGCTGGATCTTCTTCATCGCCTCTTCGGCGGCCAGCTCCGCTTATCTCACCGTGAGCGAGATATTTCCGCTCGAGATTCGCGCTCTGGCCATCGCGCTCTTCTACACCTGCGGCACGTTGGCGGGCGGGGTGCTCGGTCCGGCGCTGTTCGGCTACCTCGTCGGCACCGGCGATCGCGCTCTGCTGTCGCGCGGTTACCTGGCGGCAGCGGCGGCGATGGTGCTGGGCGGGGTGGTGGAGGCCGTCATCGGCGTCGACGCCGAACGAAAATCGCTGGAGTCGCTCGCCCCCCCGCTTTCCAGCCGCGCCGAATGACCTGCGCGGCAGGTCGCGGGTTCAGTTAAGCTCAGCCGCGCCGATATCTGGGCAACCCTCACCGCGGAGAACGCCTGATGACGTTTCGACCTGCTCGCACCTGGATCGGTTGCTGTCTGCTCGCCGGCCTCGTCGCTTCCTGCTCGTCGTCGGGCGGCGGGGGAAGCGGCGGCAGCGGTGGTGGCGGTGCCGGTGGTGGCAATGGTGGCAGATGGTGGCAATGGTGGCAATGGTGGATTGACCGGCGGGAGCGGCGGTGGCGCCGGCAGCCAGGCGACGGCCGGGAAGAGCGGCAGCGGCGGCGCGGGCGGCGGCAGCGGCGCCGCTGGTAACGGCACCGGCGGGAGCGCCGGCGGTCAGGCGGTCGGCACCTCGGGCGGCTCGGTCACGCAGGCGGGCGTCATGCTCGACATCCCCGCCAACGCCCTCTCCACCACCACGATGATCACCGTGGCGACGACCACCGCGCCGGTGGGCTACACGCTCGCCTCCGCGGCCTACCAGTTCGGTCCTTCCGGCACGACCTTCGCCCAGCCGGTCGCGGTCACGATCCCTCTGACCGTCGTGACGACGGGCGTCCACGTGTTCTGGTCGAACGCCGGCGGCGGATTCGACGATGTGGGCGGAACCATCAACGGTTCCAGCATCACCGCCAATGTTTCGCATTTCAGCACCGGATTCTGCGCCGTCCCCCCGACCGGCAGCGGCGCGGGCGGCGCCCAGGCAACGGGAGGGGGTTCGGGACAGGGGGCCGCCAGCGGCACGGCCGGCGTGTCCGGCAACGGCGGGCAAGGCGCGACGGGCGCGACGGGCGGAGCTTCCGGCGGCGCTGGGAGCTCCGGCTCGGGCGCGGGCGGCAGCAGCGGCACCGCAGGGAGGGCGGGGAGCGGCGCGGGTGGCAGCGGCACCGGCGCCGCGGGCACCAGCGGCGGCGGGGGCGGTCCCGGGACGGATGGCTCGGCTGGGCCCATCGACGCCGGGCTGAGCGCCGACGCCGCGGCATCTCTCTGCAAAGCGGTTGGGCTCAACCTGCCGGGCGCGTCGCTCAGCAGCGTGGACGCGGGAGCGGCGCCCGACGGATCCGCGTACGCCGGCGGAACGATCGTGTCGGGGACCTACTACCTCAACTCCGTGACTCACTACGGAGCGGGCTCGTACACCGGCGCGCGGCAGGTGGAGTACATCATCGACGCCACGGCGAGAACGATTCGCATCGGCGAGTACCTCCCCGCCGGCGGGTCCCAATACACTGGCCTCACGTACACCCCGATCGGCGCCAACGAGCTGCAGGTCGTCGTTGTCTGCAACACGGGCACCGGCCCGAGCGGATACAACCTCTATTACAACGTGAGCGGCACGACGCTGACCTTGACCGTGCCTGGCTCGGACGACGTGTCGGCTTACCGAGACGGGGCCGGCGGGTAACGCCTACCGGCCGACCCGCTCCGGACGCTCTTCTCCTTCTTCTTGTTCGGCGCGGCGCCGAGCAGCGGCACGCCGTTCTTTTCCTTGATGAGCAGGTTGCTGCCGTCCCTGCAGACGCCGCTGATCGTCTTTCCTTCTTCCGTGCGCCCCTGAACCTTGCCGGGCGCGATCGTCGTGGTCGCGTGGGCGCCGATCCTTTGGTTGGGGACGTTGCCCGACGCCACGGTGAACGCGTAGCCGGTCTCGTTCTTGACGAGGCAGCTCGCCGCCGCCGGTCTGGCGCCGAGCGCGACGATGCTGCCAAAAAAGAGGCCTCCCAGGACGCAGGTGATACGCATGTCAGATTGGTGTCCCGGTCGGCCCGATTTCGTCGGCTCGAAAACCGGGATGTGACCTCAGCCGTACGGGCTGTCACGCTGCGGGCCGTGGCGACCCCAATTTGGCGTTTGCGGCGGCGGCAAGGCGAGCTCAGGAGCCGTGGGCGGGCAAGACGCGGCGCTTCCCGGCGGGCGAGGCGGTCAGCTGCGGCCGCTGTAGAGCGCGACCAGCGCGGCGCCGATCGCCTGCGACAGCTCGCCGAGCGTCGACGGCAGGATGCGAACGCGCTCCCGCTGCACCGGCCAGAGATTGGGGCGCGCGGTGTCGCCGACGATCTTGAGGTAGCGCTCGCGGAACTTCTCCGTGGTGCTCTCCGGGTCCATGAGGCCGCCGCCGATCACCACGAACTCGGGATCGAGCGCCAGGATCAGGTTCGCGATGTGGTAGCCCATCGCGCGCGCCTGGAAGTCGAACAGCTCGACGGCCAGCGGGTCCCCTTCCTGCGCCAACCCGCGTAGCGCGAGCGCCTTCTTCTTCGGCGCGTCGGTGGAGTGCGCCAGCGGATGGTCGGGATAGGCGGTGAGCTTCTCCTCGAGCAGATAGGGCAGCCCGGCCAGGGTGGTGTAGAGCTCGGCACATCCCCACGTCCGCCCGCAGCCACACTGGTAAGGCTTCGCGCCCAGCAGGTGGAGCGGCGCCGCCATGTGCGCCGTCTCCATCCCCGCCAGGGTGTCGCCCGAGAGCGGCAGACCGCGGGCATCGATGTACGCCGAGCCGAGGCCCGAGCCGGGGGCCAGCATGAGGACGCCGCCGGTGCCGGCGCCGCGCACGCGATGGGCTTCGCCGACGCCGCCGAACGCCCCGTCGTTGCCGACGGTGAGCGGCACCGCTCGCTTGGCCTTCACCGCCAGCGCCTGCGCGTAGTCGTTGTAGAAGTCCCATCCCTCGAAGCGGGCCGGCATGTTGGCCGACCGCCCGAGCACGCCGTAACGCTGGTAGGGTCCGGGGATGGCCAGGCCGACGCCGCTTACCTGATCCCAGCTGAGGCCGTTGTTGGAAAGATACTTGCTCACCGCTTCGATCCAGCCGCTGACCACGGCTTCGGAGCCGGCCTCGGAGCTGGTGGGGTGCTGGTAAAGCTTGGTCGAGACCGTCGTGCCGTCGGCCCAGACGCCGCCCACCTTGGACATGGTGGCGCCACAGTCGGTGCCGATAAAGACCTGCCGCGTGTCGCTCATGCGCGCAGTCTACTTGGAGACGACCGCCGCCGCTCGTCGCCCCCCTGGCTCGCCCCACGCCCAGGCGATCTCAGCCCGCCAGGCGCTTCCTCGTCGGGTCCTTCGTGCCGGTGCGCCGCGCCGTGCCAAGGCCCGCCTCAGGCTGTCGGTGGTTTCCGCCGATATGGACGGCAGGGGGAGATGGAGGGATGCACGTGGTCAGGAAGAGAGCGACGAACGAGGAATGGCGAGTCTATTACGAACGCGCCGCCGAGTTGCGGGCGACGGTGGGGGATCCGTTCAGGCGAAAGCTCCGACAGGCGACGGTTCGTGAGCGGATCCTAATCGCTGGCGCGGCCCTGTCCGTGTCGGCCCTCATCGCCGCCTTCTGTCTGCTCACGATGCGCTGACGCTGGGGGCGGTTTCTCCCGCCAGCGCCACCCACGTTCGAAATGCCCGGCGAGGCAGCTCCCGGCGGGTATTCGCGTGGCGTGGTCGCCAGAACGCCGCCGTCTCCGTCAGCCTCGGCGCGCCTCGGTTCGGGCACGCTGGGCGGCTGTCTTCAGCCAGCCGCGGATGGCGGCGCGTGGGAGCTCATCCGGCGCGCGGAGCTTGAGGTGCTTGCCTGTCTTGCCGTCGCCTTCCAGCAGTCCGTCGGGATCGGCGTAGGTGCCGGGAGGGCCGGGGAGGATCAGGTTGACGTGTGCCTTGAACGCCGCCACGGCGCACATCATGTTCCGGCCGACGGAGTAGAACGGCATCCCCCACTTGATGGCCGAGGTCGCCGCCGGCGCGGCTTGCTCGATCATCGCCCGGAGCTGGTCGAGGATTGGCCGCAGGCTGGTCGGCTGCTTGGCGAAGAATCCGTCGACCGGCGCGCCGAGGTCCTTGCGCGGGCCGGGCTTCGACGTTGTGGCCGGTCTCTTGCCGGGCTTTCGGGCTGGGGTCCTCGACTTCGGCTTGGTTTTGACCGGCCTGGGCACGGCCGGATGATGCCAGAGAAAAACGTCATCCCGCCTGTCGATCTCGAGGTCGCTCGATTGTCGTGATGTTAGGACGTTCGAATAAACCCGAGCAAGGAGACCGCCATGAAGTTCCTGATGACCTACGCCGCCGCCAACCGCAACGCGCCGCCCACGCCCGAGCACATGGCCGCCATCCAGAGGTTCAGCGAGGAGATGACCAAGGCCGGCATCCTCCTGATGACCGGCGGGATGATCAAGCCGACCAAGGGTACGAAGGTCCGGATGGCCGGCGGGAAGTACAGCGTGACCGACGGTCCCTTCGCCGAATCGAAGGAGCTGATTGACGGCTTCGCGCTGGTGCAGACGAAGTCGAAGCAGGAAGCGCTCGACGTCTCGGAGCGGTTCATGCGGATCGCGGGCGACGGTGAGGGCGAAATTCTGCAGGTGTTCGAACAGGGCGAAGGCCAACCGGCCTGAGCTGCCGGTCGGGCGGGCCGGCCCCGGCTTGCGCGCCCGAATCAACGTGCTCTGATCGGAGGCCGTGGCGGCTTCCGAGACCGAGGCAGCGATCCAGGCGGTCGTCCGCGTCGAGTGGGCCCGTCTGGTCGCTGGCCTCCTTCGGCTGACCCGCGACCTTGGTGCCGCGGAGGAGCTGGCCCAGGACGCGCTGGTTGCGGCGCTCGAGCACTGGCCGGCGCGCGGCGTTCCGGACAACCCGGCCGCCTGGTTGGTGGCCACCGCCAAGCACGCGGGGCTGAACCGGCTCCACCGCGAAACGCTGCTCGCGCGCAAGCGTGACGCTCTGGTGCTCGAGCGCGAGCGCGATTGGCCTGCTGACGCGCAAGCCGCGGCGATCGAAGCCGCACTGGATGACGACGTGGGAGACGACGTGCTGCGCCTGATGTTCACCGCCTGTCACCCGGTCCTTTCGACCGAGGCGCAGGTGGCGCTGACCTTGCGTCTCGTGGGCGGCCTCTCCACCGAGGAGATCGCGCGGGCGTTCTTGACGCCGGAGCCGACGATCGCGCAGCGGATCGTGCGGGCCAAGCGTACGCTGGCCGAGGCGAAGATTCCGTTCGAGATCCCGCGCGGACGAGAGCTCGGGCCGCGCCTTGGCTCGGTGCTGGGCGTCGTCTACCTGATCTTCAACGAGGGATACGCCGCGACCGCAGGCGACGATCTGATGCGGCCGGCGCTCTGCGAGGAGGCGTTGCGCCTGGGCCGGGTGCTGGGCGAGCTGACGCCTGCCGAGCCCGAGGCCCAGGCGTTGGTGGCGCTCATGGAGTTGACGGCGGCGCGCGCGCCCGCCAGGACCGATCCGTCCGGCGACCCCATCCTGCTGCTCGATCAGGACCGGGCGCGGTGGGACCAGCTCCTGATCCGGCGAGGGCTGGCGGCGTTCGGGCGCGCGGTGGGGCTGGCCCGTCCGCCCGGTCCCTACCAGCTCCAAGCCGAGATCGCGGCCTGTCACGCCCGCGCGCGCGTGGCCGAGGAGACTCCCTGGCCGCAGATCGCCGCGCTCTACGGCGAGCTCGTGGCGCAGGTTCCTTCGCCGGTGGTGGAGCTCAATCGCGCGCTGGCGGTGGCGATGGTGGAGGGGCCGGCGGCGGGGCTGGCGCTCATCGACGCGCTCGCCGGGGAGCGGACGCTCGCCGGCTACCACTTGCTTCCGAGCGCGCGGGCCGAGCTGCTCGTCAAGTTGAAGCGGTTCGAGGAAGCGGGCGCCGAATTCGAACGCGCCGCCGCGCTGACCCGCAACGCGCGCCAGCGCGAACGCCTCCTCGCGCGCGCGGCGAAGCCCGCGCGGGGCGGCGGTGGCTAGCGGCGTCGCGCGCTAGAGCGGAGCCGACCTCGATCTGCGGCGCGTCTGTAGGTTCGCGCGCAGGTCTCCCGACAAGGGCTGTCACAGCTTTGGCGTTCGGAAACGGAGGCCGCGGATGAGTTTGTTTTCAATTCTGTCGCAAAGCGCTGGCGTAAGCGCGCGTACGATGAATTGTTTTGGATCTGCTCGAGGGCCTGGTTCCGCCGTCGCCACCGAAGGAGCGCGCCGCCGAGGGGTACGCCACCGCGGTGGCGGACGTCGTCGAGCGCCAGCGCATCACCTCGCACTTTCAACCGATCCTCGATCTGCATCACGGCACGGTGATGGCCTGGGAGGTCCTCTCGCGGGGACCGGAGCCGTTCTCGGCGCCGAGCGAGCTGTTCGCGGCGGCGGAGAAGCTGGGGCTCGGGCCGCAGCTCGAGTATGTCTGTCGCCACGTCGCGCTGCGGACGATCGCCGGATTCTCGTCGCCCCTCCGGGCGCGCACCTTCTTCATCAACGTCAGCCCCAACGTCATCGGCGATCCGCGCCTCATGAACGGCCACATGCAGAGCGAGCTGGCCGCGCTCGGGCTCGACCAGCGGAACTTCGTCATCGAGATCACCGAGCGTGAATCGATTGGCGACTACGCCGCCTTCGAGCGGCAGATCCGCCACTACGTCGAGCACGGCTTCCGGATCGCGCTCGACGATCTGGGGGCCGGACACTCGGGCCTCGTCACCCTCGTCACCTGCTCCCCGCACTTCATGAAGCTGGACATGACGCTGTCGCGCGACATTCACCGGCATTCGTACAAGCAGCACCTGGTGAAGTCGCTGATCGCCTTCGCCGCCAGCGTCGACGCGGCGCTCATCGCCGAGGGGGTCGAGAGCTGGGAAGAGTTGGAGACGCTGGCGCGCCTCGGCGTCCGCTACGCGCAGGGCTACCTGTTCGCCAGACCGGCCGTGGTGCCGCCGGAGGCGTCGGCTGAGACGCTCGGCGAGCTGCGCCGGATCATGCGCCAGTTCAACTACCGCGAGTCCGACCTCAACGAGACGGTCGGGCCGCTGGTCATTCGCTGCGCGACGATCGAGGAGCGAAAGAAGCGCGGCGAGGACGTCGACCGCATCTTTCGACGGGAGCCCTCGGTCGATCACCTGACCGTGCTGCGCGGCGAGCGGCCGGTCGGCCTGCTCACGCGGCAGCACTACTACACCAAGACTGGCGGCCCGGTCGGCTATCACCTGTTCCAGTGGCGCCCCGCCGAGGAGCTGGCGAGGCCGTCGCCCCTCATCGTCGAGGACTCGATCAATGTCACCGCGCTGGCCAAGCTGGCGATGGAGCGTCCGCCCGACGAGCTCTATGACCCGGTGATCGTGACCGACGCCGGCGGGAAGCTCATCGGGACGGTGACCATCCGCCAGCTCATCATGCGGTCGACGGCGCTGGAGGTGCAGTCGGCGCAGGGGTCGAGCCCGCTCACCGGCTTGCCGGGCAACCGCAGCATCGAGCGCTGGATCCTGAACGCGCTCGATGAAGCGAAGGGCTGCGTGCTCTATGGCGATCTCGATCGCTTCAAGGAGTACAACGACTGCTACGGGTTCCTGCAGGGGGACGAGATGATCCGCTGCCTGGCGAGGGTGCTGTCGCGCGCGCTTTCCGGCCTGGGGGCGGAGGCGCGGCTCGGACACATCGGCGGCGACGACTTCGTCATCGTTGCCCCCTCGGCGGTCGATCCCGAGGCGGTGCGCGCCATCTGCCGCCAGTTCGACGCCGCCAAGGTCGAGCTGTTCGCCTCGGAAGACGTTACCCACGGCAGCTTCCGCGCCGTCGACCGGCGCGGGCAGGAGGTCTCGGTCCCGCTGGTCACGCTCTCGGTGGCCGTCGTACCGGTCGAGGCGGTGCAGACCACCGAGCATCCGGGCGCGCTGGTGCAGATGGCCGCCTCGCTCAAACGGAAGGTCAAGGAGATCACCACCGCCAGCCGGGCCAGCGCCTTTCTGTTCGAACGGCGCGGCGTACGCCCGGCGGGGGAGCGGCCCGATCGCCAGCGGGCCTAGGCCGCCTCCGGGCGGCACGGCGTCGGGCATGGTTCGCTTCGCTCACCGTCGCCTGCGGCAACGCCCTCCTAGCGCTCGGCCTCTTTGCTGCCGACCACGGTCAGGTTCAGCCCGATCTGGATCGACAGCGGCTTGCCGTCGACGGTGATGGTCGTCTTGCCGTTGTGGTACCAGCCGAACGAGCCGGTCGAGAACTCCCGCTTGTCAGCGATGATCTCGGTGCCGCCGATGGTGATCTTGACGGCCTCGGCCTTCTCGAGGAATTGGGTCTTGGAGATGGGGCAGGGTGATTTCGCCATGGCGGGACGCTATCACGTCGCTCGCGTTACCATCCGGCCGTGAGCACCGATCCCAAGGTCGCCGACGACGTCGCGCTTCTGGAGCGCATGGGCTACGCGCAGGAGCTGCGCCGGCGGATGAGCGCGTTTTCGAGCTTCGCCATCTCGTTCTCCACGATCTGCATCCTGGCGGGCGGCATCACCTCGCTCCAGCTCGGGGTCTGCGCGGTCGGCGGCGCCGCGGCCGGCGTGGTCTGGCCGATCGGGGTGGCCTTCTCGCTGATCGTGGCGCTCTCGATGGCCCAGATTGCCTCGGCGTTCCCCACCGCCGGCGGCCTCTACCACTGGAGCGCCATCCTGGGCGGCAACGGGTGGGGGTGGGCGACGGCCTGGTTCAACCTGGGGGGACTGGTGTTCGTCACGGCCGCCGTGAACGTCGGCGCCTATGGCCTCTTCGTCGGCTTCATCGGGCCGATGGTGGGGATCGATCCGGCCCGGCTGGGCTGGGTGCACCAGATGGTCGGCGTCGCCTTGATCTCGGCGTCGCACGCCCTGCTCAATCACTTCGGAATCCGGCTGACCACGCTGCTGACCGACTTCAGCGGCTATCTGATTCTGGCGGTCGCGGCGCTCTTGACGCTGGCGATGGTGTCGCACGCGCCGCATCTCGAATTCGCGCGCCTGCTCCGGTTCGAGAACCTGAGCGGCGACGCGGGCGGCGGCGTCTGGCCCACGCACACCGGCCTGCTGACGGCGACGCTGCTCGGGCTCCTCTGGCCCCTCTACACCATCACCGGGTTCGACGCCTCGGCGCACACCTCGGAAGAGACGGTGAACGCGGCGCGAAACGTCCCCCTGGGGATGCTCCGCTCCGTCGCCGTCTCGGGGATCTTCGGCTGGGTGATGGTGGCGTCCGTCGTGCTCGCGCTGCCGAGCGTGGCCGAGGGCGCCCAGCAGGGAGCGGACATCTTCCCCTGGCTCATGACGGTGGTCTTGCCCGGCGCGACCGGGCGGGCCCTGTGGGTCGGGATCGTCGTCGCCAACTATCTCTGCGGGCTGGCCTGTGTGACGTCGACGTCGCGGATGATGTACGCCTTCGCGCGCGATGGCGGGCTGCCCGGCTCGCGCGCGCTCAGGCGCGTCTCGCCCCGGTGGAAGACACCGGTGGCGGCGATCTGGACCACCGTCGCGCTCGCCTTCGCCTCGACCGTCTATGCCAAGGCCTACACCACGCTCACCACCGCCTGCGTGATCTTTCTCTACCTCTCGTACGTCATGCCCGCGGTGGCCGGGCTCCGCGCCTGCGGCCGGAGTTGGACACGAATGGGTCCCTTCGACCTGGGCGCGCCGCTCTACCGCGCGCTGGCGATCGTCTCGATCGGCGGCGTCGCGCTCCTCGTCTGGATCGGCGTGCAGCCTCCCAACGAGAAGGCGCTCATCGTCACGCTGGCGGCCGTCGGGCTCCTCGCGGCCGCCTGGTGGCTCGGCGTCCGCGGCCGGTTCAAGGGACCGCCTTCGAGACGCTGACCTGGCTGACTTGGCCCAGACTTACCCTGGGCCTGTCAGGAAGTACTTCGCCCACTGGGCGATGTGATTCGACGTCGTGACGTCCTGGAACGGCAAGCAGAACGCCGTGTAGCTCGGGTCGCTGCCGCCGACGCCCGGATTGATGCCGACCATCCAGATCAGCGTACCGGTCTTCCCCTCACCGCTGCTGCTCGATCCCGGAGGGGGTGGCGGGCGCAGGCCGTATTGCCGCGATGACGAGAAGGTGATCCAGACCAGCTGCTGCATCTCGCTCAGCTGGGAGATGAACGGCGACCACTTGGGGAACGAGTTGGTCAGCGCCGTGGTGGTGCCGTCGGCGACGCCGGGGCTGTTGGCGTTGGTGAGCGGGATCGGCGTCTGGCCGGTCCCGAGCGGGATCACGAACATGGTGGCCGTCGGATCCGTGTCGGCGTCGCAGGACTTGTCGGGGACCGCCCCGGCCGCCGCCGTGCCGGCCGTGCAGGTCGACTCGTCGTAGACGACCAGGGTGCCGTCGGGGCTGATCGACGGGTAGTAGCGGTTCAACCCCAGCTGCGAGGGCATGAGCTGCTGCGGTCCCTGCCAGGTGGTGCCGTCGTATTGCAGGTAGTCGATGCCGCCGGTGGAGGGCCGCTGGTCGGTCGTCTTGGCGGTGGGGTCGGCCGAGGTGAACACGATGGTGTTCGCTCCGTCGGTGTTCTTCGACCAATCCGGGTGGTCGGCGCGCAGCCCGTTCAGGGCGATCGTGGAGGTGACCAGGCCGGTCGTGCCGTCGAAGATCATCAGGTCGACCGGCCCCGCCTTGCCGCTGGTGGAGCCCCTGCATGTCGCCGTACATGCCGACGAACTGCGAGCCGTCGGTGTTCCAGGACTCGAACTGGCTCCGCTGCGTGAGCGGGAACGGCTGCAGCACGACGTCGTTCTTGATGTCCCAGAGCAGGCAGGCGCCCGTCCCCCTGGCCGCCGGCGCTGGCGACCAGCTTGGTCCGTCGGGCGTCAGCGCGTGGCAGCCGACGCAGGTGGTGCCGTCGGTGTTGGCCGGCGTCAGGTAGGCCTGCGCCGACTGCGTGGTCCCGGAGAAGTCCCAGCGCATGATCGCGCTCTTGCCGCTGGTGGTCCAGTAGTAGAGCGCGCCGTCGACTGTCGTCCTTCGAGAACTGCAGGTGGAAGGTCTGCTGTTCCGACCGACGTGCCGCTGTCGTCGGTGCCGCGGACCGATCAGCGATCACCGGACCCTGGCCGGCGTTGGAGGTGGCGACGCCGACCACAGCCCCGGTCCAGCAGGTAGATGCAGCCGGTGTGATCCCGGTCGGCATCGTGCAGCGGATGAAGGCGTTGACCGTCGACGACCGGGCCGGCGAAGGTCACCTCGAACAGCGTGTTGTTGCGCCCCGGGCATGAAATGGATCTCGACGCCGGGATGTTGGGCGGGAAGAGCACGCCGTCGTTCGGGTAGATGAGCTGCGGCGACCGGGTGGTGTCGTTGGTGGTGCTCGTGAAGAGGGTCGGGGCGTTGGTCGGCACGGTCGCGGTCATCATGGGATCGACGCCGCTGAAGGTGTAGTCGACCGTCAAGGTGGCCGTCGCGCTGGAGGCGCCGCTGCTGGCGGTGATGGTGACCACGCCGCCCGCCGTGCCGGTGGTGGTGGCCAAGCCGTTGTTGTCGATGGTCACCACGCCGATGGGGTTGACGAGTATCGGACCTGGGTGGTCAAATCCTGCATCTGTCCGTTGACCATGCCGGTCACCATGTACTGCTGCGTCTGGGCCGGCCCGGCGTTCGTCACCGTCATCATCGCCGTTTGGGGGCTGATGGAGAGCGACGACAACCCGCTGACCGCGCCCGATCCGCCGGAGCCGCCATTGCCGTTGCCGGCGTCGATTCCCGGCGTGCCGCCGGTTCCAGTCGTCGGCGGAGCCGCCGTCGGCTTGAAACCGCAGCCGAGCCCGGCGGCGCCGGCGACCAGGAAGAGCGCCGCCAGGGCGCGACCGGAACCAGATTTCAGCCCGACAGCGTCCGTTCGCATATTGCCTCGCATGTTAAGTCCCTGGGGGGGAGGCGACCCTTTGGAAGGGTCTGGGGGTAGGAAGGGACCTAGTTTACGCCCTTACGGGAATAGTATTCCCGGAGATTGGCGAGGCGATCAGTTTCTGGCGCGGGGCCCGTCCGAGCGGGCCCCGCGGGCCGCGAACGGATGATCGTCCACCACCCGGATTTGGGTGCGGGTGAGGCGTTCGATGGCCCGCAGGTCTCCCCGTTCGTCGGCGTCGCAAAAGGAGAGGGCGACCCCCGAGGCGCCGGCCCGCGCGGTGCGGCCGATCCGGTGGACGTAGCTCTCCGGCTCGTGCGGAATCTCGAAGTTGATGACGTGCGTGATCCCGTCGATGTCGACGCCGCGGGCGGCGATGTCGGTGGCGACCAGGACCCGGACCTGCCCCTGCTTGAAGGCGCCGAGCGCGCGCTGTCGCGCCCCCTGCGACTTGTTGCCATGGATAGCGGCGGCGGTCACTCCGGAGCGGTCCAGTTGCTCGGCAACCCGGTTGGCGCCGTGTTTGGTGCGGGTGAAGACCAGCACCCGCTTCATCTTCGGATCGCGCAGCACCTCGGAGAGCAGGGCCCGCTTCTGGCTCCGCTCGACGTGCAGCACGAACTGCGTGATCCCCTCGGCCGTGCTGGCGACCGGGGCCACCGAGACCTGAACGGGGTCGACCAGGATCGAGCGCGCCAGCTTGAGGATCTCGTCGGGCATGGTGGCCGAGAACATGAGCGTCTGACGACGGCGCGGGAGCACGGCGATGATGCGCCGGATCGGATCGATGAAGCCCATGTCGAGCATCCGGTCGGCCTCGTCGAGCACCAGCGTCTCGAGCGCCTCGAAGCGGGCATGTCCCTGCCCCATGAGATCGATGAGCCGTCCGGGCGTCGCCACGATGACGTCGGTGTTGCGCCGGAGCGCCTCCACCTGGGGGCCTTGCCCGACGCCGCCGAACACCACCGCCGTGCCGATGGAGAGGTGGCGGCCGTAGGTCTGGAAGCTCTCGCCGATCTGCAGCGCCAGCTCGCGGGTGGGCGCCAGGATCAGGGCGCGGGGGCCGCGCTTCTCCGGCGCGCGTTTGTTGCGCGCCAGCCGATCGAGGATGGGGAGCGCGAACGCGGCGGTCTTGCCGGTCCCCGTCTGCGCGCAGCCAAGCACGTCGCGCCCGGCCAGCAGGAGGGGAATGGCCTGGCTCTGAATGGGGGTCGGCGTCGTGTAGCCGGCGCCGAGCACGGCGCGGCGGAGAGCGTCGATGAGGCCGAGTGAATCAAACGAAGCGATCGGAGCGGTGGCAGGTGCGGACGTATCGGTAGCGGTCATGGAGATGTAGCGTTCCTTCGAAGCTCCACCGCCGGATATGCGCCTCCGTCGGCAGTCGACGGGACCAAGCGGGGAGATTCGGTTGTGTGCGTGCTGTCCGTGCGAACCCGTTCAGACAGCGACGCCGCCCACTGGTCCCTGGCGCGCTCCGCATCGCTCGCGGAGGCAGGACAATCTTCTTCAGCGACGAAGGTGACCGATGGCAACGCAAAAGTCAAGGAACGCCGCGGGGCGACCACCTCCGCTGCCACGCCGATCGGCGCCGGCGGCGGCCCGGTATAGGCTCTGGCAATGGCTGAGCCGACGGGTGAGCGCAAAGACGATCGTCGACTGTTTTCGGCGCTTGCGCTGCTGACGTTCGCCACCGGGCTCGTCGACGCCGCCAGCGTTCTCGGCCTCGGGCACGTGTTCACCGCGAATATGACGGGGAACGTCGTCTTCCTCGGCTTCTCCCTGGCCCAGGCGGGAGGCGCCTCCGCGGCCGGCTGCTTGCTGGCGCTGGGATCTTTTCTCCTTGGTGCGCTCGTGGGTGGGCGCTGGGCGTCGCGCGGCGGATCCTTCACCAGCGCGCTGGCGGTCGAGGTGGCGCTCCTGGCCGCGACGTCGGCGCTGGCCTGGGCCGGGGGGAGCGGCGGGCCGAACGCCCCGCTGGAGATCGCGCTCTTGGCCCTGGCGATGGGGATCCACAACGCGTCGGTGCGAAAGCTCGGCGTGGCCGACATGACGACGACGGTGCTCACCCTGACGTTGACCGGCCTGGCCGCCGACTCATCGTTGGCCGGGGGAAAGAACCCGCGCGTCGTGCGGCGCTTGTCGTCGGTCGGACTGATGTTGGCGGGTGCTATCTCAGGGGCGCTGCTGCTGCGGCGCGGCCTGGCCTGGCCCATCTCGGCCGCCGCGCTGGTCGCGGCCGGCGCCTGTCTGGCGTCAGCAAGGCGCCGCCCCGTCCAGACGATCTAGTGGTGGCGGCCGGCGCGCTGGTGTCGGCGGCCGGCCCACGCTCTCTTGGGCCGGCGCCCAACCTTCGAGCTACCTCACCTCCACGATCTCGTACTTGGGTTGGCCGTTCACCTCGATCGGTTGGTAGTAGGTGTCGCCGAACCTCACGTACCTCTGGTCACCGACGGTGATCTCCTCGCCACCGGCCGGCAGCTCGTCCACCACCGTCCCCGCCTGCGGCGCGACGACCTGGTAGCTTCCCCCGGTCATCTGGTAGTACGTGCCGCCGTAGTAATAGGTGCTCGGGCCCACCACGACGGCGTTCGGCGGCAGCGCCACCACGGTCGCGCCGACGGGGGCCGCCACCACCGCGTAGCCGCCGTTGCTGGGTGCGTACCAGACCCCCTGGTCGTAGCGGTACTGCTGGTTGGCGACGCTGACCACGATTGCCGTCGCCGCCAGCGTCGCCACGAACGCGCCGAACGGATGGTACGCGGGGCCCCAGGCGTACGCCCGGTAGGGGTGGTAGCCGTAGGGGTGATAGGCGTAGTAGCGGCGGCCGCCGTATGCGTACGGAGGACGAGCGTACGGGCGCGGCGCCGGGCGCACCACCACGGTCCGGCGGACGTTTACGTTCGCTTGCACGTTCGCTTGCCGGTGGACGTTGATGTTCGCTTGCCGGTGGACGTTCAGGTGCTGGTTGTCGACGGTCCTGTTCCGGTTCGCGGCGTTGACGGCGCTTCTCTGCTGAGTCGTCGGCCGGGACTGAGTCGGCGGCCGCGCCGGGGCCGGGCGCGCCGTCACCGACGGATGCGACGCCTGCCCGTGACCGCTCCCGCCACCCTGCCGGTTCGCGGCGAAGGCAGACGGCGCCCCGCCGGCCAGGAGCGACACACCGAGCGCCAGCACCGCCGGAGCTCGCCACCAACCCGTTGCCTGATCTTTCCCGCTCGAGTTGTTGGAGCCCATCTGTTTCCCCCCCCGATCTTCAAGCTGGCGAGCCGGTTGGACGTCGCAAGCCCAGGCGGGCGTTCCGCGCGGAGATGTGGGTCGCTCCATGGCGTTTTCTCCTGAAGAGCTGCGCCTCGGCGCTGCCGCCGCGCCTGGCGCTGCCGTCGCGCCTGGCGCGTCAGACGCCTGTCACCGTCGAGCTGGCCGCCACTCGAAACGCCGCAGAGCGGTGTGCGTTACCGCACCGCCGCCAGAAATGAGAACGGGACGCCACGGATGCAAAGACGCGCGGGGAAGCGGAGTGCATCGTGGCCAACGTGTCTGTTCGCTTATCGAAGTCCCTCACGTTTCTGGAGGCCCCCATGACTCGATCTCGAAATCACCTTGTTGCGCTCCTGGCGATCGCCATTGGACTGCTCACGGCCTCGCCGGCCTTTGCGGGGTCCTGGCAGGACACCTTCGCCTTCGGGGCCACGCTTCAGGGGGACCTCTATACCCCCACCAAGCTGGCCTCACCGCCTGCCATCCTCGTCGCGATCCACATGTGCAGCGGCCACTCGTCAACGGTGCACGGCTGGTTTGATTCCGCCGCAGACGCGAACGGCTTTTACATCATCGCTCCCTCTTCCGGCTCCAACGATTGCTTCGATTCCAGCGCCTCCCGCAGTGGCGACAGGGCAGCCATCGTTACGATGGTCAATTACTTGATCACGAACAAGGGCGCCGACAAGACGAGAGTCTTCGCCGCAGGAATGTCCTCGGGCGGGTGCATGACCAACACGCTGGTCGCCATTTACCCGGACGTTTTTGCCGGTGGTTCGGCGATGCCCGGTTTTCCGGCCGGGACCTGGCCCGCGGGCGACACCACCTGCACCAAGTGCGGGTCGACTCCGCCCACCATGACAGGCGCCCAATGGGCCGCCCTGGCGACCAATGCCTTCAAATGGAGCGGTCAATACGGCTGCTCTCAGCAGTGGGTCGGCGGTGGCGACCAGTACAACTTCGACGGCTATCTCCCTGACGTGGTCCTGCAGTATCAAACCCTGGCGAACCTGGGCGCCGGCATGTCGGAGGCCAGCTGGAGCGACCACGCGGGTTGGACGCGAACCGTCTACAAGGACAGCTCCGGAAACGTCCGGCTGGAGACGAACCTGGGTCCGTCGAGCCAGAAGCATGATCTCGAAACGGTCAGCCCGACTCTCTATGCGGACGTCATCACCTTCCTCGGCCTCGACAAGCCGACGGGTGCTTGTGGCCTCACCACCAGCAGCACCGGCACCGGCTCGGGCGGCACCAGCGGCGGCACCGGCGGTACGACCGGCACCGGCGGCACGACGGGGACTGGCGGCGCGGCTGGCGCGAAGGGCACCGGCGGCACGACGGCCACCGGCGGCACGACCGGCACCGGCGGCACGACGGCCACCGGTGGCACGACCGGCACCGGCGGCGAGACGGCCACCGGCGGCACGAAGGGCACCGGCGGCGAGACCGCCACCGGCGGCGTGAGCGGCACGGGCGGCGCGAAAGGCACCGGCGGCGAGACGGGCACCGGCGGTACGACGGCCACCGGCGGCACCACGGGCACCGGCGGCGCCACGGGCACCGGCGGTGAGGCGACCGGCGGCGCCAACGGCGAAGGAGGCGCCTCGCAAACCGGAGGAACCGGCGGCGACAGCTCGTCTTCGGGGTGCAGCTGCGCCGTCGACAGCGGCGCGTCCCACGGCGGTCCGCTGGCGATTCTGCTCGGTATCGCGCTGACGCTGGCGCGCCGAAGCCGGCGCCGAACGCGCTCCGAGAGCTAGCGGAAGCGTTCACGATCCGGCCCACGATCAGGTCTATGCCTGATCGTGGGCGTACCGCCGCGGGCGCGCGGCAACCGCAGCTCGCGGGTGCTAGGAGGTACCTCGACGGAGGAAACCGATGGACCTCGAGCTCTCAGGGAAAGTCGCAGTCGTCACTGCCGCCAGCAAGGGGATCGGGCTGGCGATCGCGCGCGCCCTCGCCGGCGAGAACGCGTGGGTCGTCGCCGGCGCGCGCACCACCGGGCCTCTCGAAGAGCTGCCGGGCGTGACGGCGGTGGCGGTCGATCTGACCACGCCGGACGGACCGCGCCGCTTGGTCGAGCGCGCCATCGCCGATCACGGGCGGGTCGACATCCTCGTCAACAACATGGGCGGGGTGCGGCTGCGCCTGGCGGGTTTCCTGGCCACGAGCGACGAGGAGTTCGAGTGGGCCATGCAGATGAACTTCTTCTCGGCCCTCCGCGCGACGCGGGCCGCGGTCACGCAGATGGTGAAGCAGCCCGAGGGCGGCGCGATCGTCAACATCGCCTCGGTCAACGCCTTCTTTCAACCGGACGGCGGGACGATCGACTACGGCGCGGCCAAGGCGGCGCTGCTCAATTTGACGAAATCGCTGTCGCAGGAGCTGGGGCCGCGTGGGATTCGCGTCAACGCCATCTCGCCCGGACCGGTGAGCACCGATCTCTGGCTGGGGGAGGGGGGTGTGGCGCAGACCGTCGCCAAGGCCTCGGGCATCGACGCCGACACGGCCCGCGCGCGCGTCATCGCCGGCATCGGAGGGCTGGCGACCGGGCGGTTCACGACTCCCGAGGAGGTGGCGACGCTGGCGGTGATGCTCGCCTCTCCCCGCACGGGGAACGTCACGGGCGCCAACTTCGTCGTCGACGGGGGGCTCATCAAGACGACCTGAGCCAGGTCGGCTGCGCGGCCGATTGCCTCGGTTCGGCCCACTGACTCCAAGCCAGCTCTTCAGGTCGCGCCCTGGGGTTTGAGCTGTCCGGGAGGTACTGCGGACACACACAGGGCATGCGGTGGATTTCGATTTCAGTGGTGGCCCTGGCGACTGTTGGTGCCCTCGGCGCAATGAACGGTTGCGCGAATGGGGATACGACGGCGACCGCCACCGGCGGTTCGACCGGCAACGGCGGTTCGATGGGTACCGGTGGTCTGGTGGGGAGCGGTGGCTCACCCGCCACCGGCGGCGTGACCGGCACGGGCGGCATCGCCGCGACAGGCGGCACGCCAGGCACGGGCGGCGCGCCGGCCACGGGAGGCACGGGCGGTGGTTCGCCCGTGCCGCCAGCAACTGGCGGTGCGACCGGCACCGGCGGCGAAAAAGGGACGGGCGGGACGCCCGGCACGGGCGGCACCACCGGCACGGGCGGGACGCCCAGCACGGGCGGCACCACCGGCACGGGCGGCACACCCGCGACGGGCGGGACGACCGGCACCGGGGGCGCGACCGGCTCCGCTGGCGGCAGCGGCTTCGGGCAGCCGGTCTGCGGCAGCACCGGCGCCGGCACGGCGATCGCGAAGAGCGTGGCCTGCACCAGCATCGATCCGCAGCTCTGTTACAAGACCTGCGGTCCCGCAAGCATCGGCGTCAAGTCGGAGACCTGCGCCGCGGGCGCCTACGCAGAGATGTCCGGTTGCAGCTTCGACCCCAGCATGAACTACAGCTGCTACAAGATTCCCGCCACGCTGGACGCGACCTGTCCCAGCACGGCGCCGCAAGCCTCGACCGCCTGTACCGTCGCGACCTGCGTCGTCTGCGACGTGGGCGGCAGCTACCTCGACTCCAAAGGTGCCACGCAGACGGGCTACTGCATCTGTCAGGCGAGCGGGAAGTGGAGCTGCGCCTCGACGACCGCCTGGCCCTGTCCGGGCAACACCGGCTGCTGACCCGCTAGGGCTGCGCCCGGCCGGTCTCGACCGCGCGCAGGCGATAGAGCACGTGACGCCGGAGCGGGCTGCCGGACGGGAGGCTTGGGTGATCGAAGTCGTCCGCCGGCGCGCGGTGCATCCCGAGCGTCTCCATCACCCGGCGTGACCGCGCGTTGCCGGGCGTCGTCAGGGCGACGATCTCGACGAGCTGAAGCGGGCCGAACCCGAAGGCCAGCGCGGCGCGCGCCCCCTCGCAGGCGTAGCCACGTCCCCAGGCGGCGCGCGCCAGGCGCCAGCCGATCTCGACGCAGGGGGTGAAGTGCGCCGAGAAGCGCGGCACGTCGAGGCCGATGAAACCGATGAACGGCGCGCCACCGTCGACCTCGACGGCCCACAGTCCGTACCCCCGTTCCTCGAACGCGGCGCGGATCTTGGTGGCCGAGGCGTCGCTCTCGGCGCGCGAGAGGCAAGAGGGAAAATGCGCGCGGACCTCCGGGTCGGCGTTGAGCGCGGCGAACGGCGCCAGATCGTCGTCGCGCCAGGGGCGCAGGATGAGACGCTCGGTCCGCAGCACCACCAGCTCGGCCACGCGGCGAGAATAATCCAATCGGCGGCCGCGGCGGAGACGACCAGGCCAGGCGACGAACGACGGCGGCGCGGGGGCGGGGCGAATCAAGTCAAAGACGCGCGGTCCGTCTCCTTCGCCATCTCGACGGCCGCGGGCAGGCTCTGGTCCGCGTTCGGTCCGCCGTGACCTCCGCCCTCGTCGGAGTGGTAGCCGGCCTCGCCGTGCTCGGCGTCGTCGAGCCCCTAGCTCCTCTGCCTCGACGCTGGGCCGCAGCCCCATCGTCGCCTTGAGCGCGAAGCCGATGATGGTCGTGGCCCCGATGGAGAGCGCCAGCGTCACCCCCATCGCCTTCAGTTGCTCGAGCCAGAGCGTCTTGCCGACCATCCCGCCCGAGGTTGGTGGCGAGGTTGGGGTTGGCCTCGGGGGTGGCGAAGAATCCGGTCAAGAGCGCGCCCAGCGTGCCGCCCACGCCGTGCACGCCGAAGGTGTCGAGCGCGTCGTCGTAGTCGAAGATCGCCTTCAGCTTGGTGCAGGCGAAGAAGGGGACCACGCCGGCCAGAAGGCCGATGGCCATGGCGCCTGATCGGCGTTGACGAACCCCGAGGCCGGCGTGACGACGACGAGTCCCGCCACCGCGCCCGAGCAAAACCCGAGCACCGTCGGTTTTCCGCGCGTGATCCACTCGAGCGCCGGCCAGACGGTGGCAGCGACGGCAGCCGCCAGCGTCGTGGACGTGAAGGCGGTGGCGGCGATGCCGTCGGCGGCGACGGCGCTGCCGGCGTTGAACCCGTACCAGCCGACCCAGAGCATCCCGGTGCCGATCATCGTCAGCACCACGCTGTGAGGAAGGAATGCCCGCCGGCCGAAGCCGGTGCGGCGCCCCAGGATCAGGCAGAGCACCAGCGCCGACCAGCCCGATGACATGTGGACCACGGTCCCTCCGGCGAAGTCGACGGCCCGGATGGCCGCCGCCGGGTTGGCGGACGCCGTTCATCATCCCGTCGGCGCCCCAGATCATGTGTGCCAGCGGAAAGTAGACGACGAGCATCCAGATGGCGATGAAGGCCATGACGGCGGCGTACTTCATCCGCTCGGCGATGGCGCCCACGATCAACGCCGGCGTAATGATGGCGAACATCAGCTGGTACATCGCGTAGACGTTCTGCGAGACCCACGGCGCGTAGTCGGGGTTGGGGGCCGAGGTGACGCCGTGGAGAAAAGCGAACTTGAGGCCGCCCAGGAACGGCGATCCCTTGGCGAAGGCCAAGCTGTAGCCGCAGAGCCACCAGAGGATCGTCACCAGCCCGGCGCAGCCGAGACATTGCGCCATCACGGAGAGGACGTTCTTCCGGCGGACGAGGCCGCCGTAGAAGAGCGACAGCCCGGGCAGGGTCATGAACAGGACCAGCGCGGTCGCCGTCATCATCCAGGCGTTGTGCCCGGGGCCCGAAGAGATCAGCGCCTTTGGCGTTCCGTTGGTGACGTAGGCCTCGAGGTCCGCCACGCGCGTCGCGAGATCCGTTGCTTCCATGCCGGAAATCTCGGCTATTCAGGCGCAGTCAATCAAGCAAATTGACTGACCTGATACGTCGATTAAACGTGTCGGAAATGTTAATGAAACATTTCCGAAATAATAGCCGCCGGTCTTGGGCGATGTCTTCGCGGCACCGGTCGCTCGGCACGAGCTCAGCGCTTCGCTTCGACCGGGCGCCGGTCGCTCCGCGCGAGCTCAGCGCTTCGCTTCGAGCGCGAGCGTCAGGCGGGCCGCCGTCGCCGAGGCGAATCCGATCGTGAGCGCCGCTATCGCGATTCCCGCCGCGACGGACAGCTTCGTTCCGTGGCCCGCGCGGATGATCCACTGGAACGGAAACATCATCGCCAGCACCATCCCCAGCATCCCGCCCACGATCGACGTCATCTTGCAGCCGTTGGCCAGGTCGAAGTGCCCGCCGCAGGCCTTGCAGGTCAACACCCGGTTGTTCTCCCGCGAGGGGAGCAGGTTCCAAAAGGTGAGCCCCACCGATTTCCCGCAATGGGGGCAGGCGTCCGGCGCGCGCGTCGTCTCTGGGGTCGTCATGTGGACCGAGAGTCTAACAAGGAAGTCCCCGGCGGGATCCCTTGCATCGGAGCGGGACCTCAAGAACGATAAGGGTCGTGAACTTCGGATTCTTCGTCGACCCGGACACCACCCGCTACTGCGGCCTGCGCTTGCGCCGTCTCAAGGAGGCGATCAAGGACCGCAAGGTCCAGGAGGCGCTGGTCGAGCAGTTGGAGGTTGCCGGCGCGACGGGTAAGGACAAGATGGCGGCCATCGAGCGCCGCATTGATGAGCTCCGGGCGACGAAGAGCTCGCTCTGGTTCGAGGTGCCGGCCGGCGAGATCCTGGCAGCGTCGATCTTCAAGGCCAAGAACCTGGCCGGGCCGACGGTCGACGATCTCTGGAAGCGCGTCGCGCGCCTCCAGGATATCGCGGAGCCGCTTGCGCTGTGGGTGAACATGGCCGGCCTCACGCCGCACCCCGGGCGCGTCCCCACGATGGGGCGCGCCAACATCATCGGTTACCGGGGCGGCAGCTTCGTCTCCGGTGGGCGCGTGATAGGGGTCGAAGCGATCAACAACGCGGACGAGCTCGGTCACGCGCTCGACGAGGCGAAGACCGCGCGCGAACAGACGAGCGCGTCGTACGTCGCCTGCACGCCGGCGGTGGTGGCGGAGTTCCTCTGGGGCCGCACCGCCGTCAGTCCGCGCTGGGAGGCTGATGCGCTCTACGGCAAGCTGCGCACCGAGGGCTTCGGTCTCCTGCTCGTCGAGGGGGACGCCGTCGCGCAGTCGATCCTGCCGACGGAGCGCAAGCTGGACACGGCGCGCCTGACGGCGATCGCCACCGCCATGCAATCGACCGGCAAGAGCGCGTAGCGCGCGGCTCGCCAGGCACCGCGAGGTGAGCGCCTGCGCGTTGGCGCGAGCGCGCACCCGAGCCTGCACCCGAGCGCGCTCGCGCTTTCGCTCACCCCAGATCGAAGACCAACACCTCGGCCGTCTCGCCCGCCCGGATCGCCACCTGCTTCTCTTCGCTGACCGCCGCCCCGTCGCCCGCCGCCAGCGCGGTGCCGTTCACCTCGACCGCGCCCCGCGTGACCTGGATCCAGGCGTGCCGTCCGGTGGCGATCGGGTGCCTGACCTCGCCTCCCGCCTCCAGTTTCGCGACGTGAATCTCCGCGTCCTGGTGGATGGTGACCGAGCCGTCGCGCCCGTCCGGTGAGGCGGCGAGCCGCAGCTGGTTGTGCGTCGCCTCGGGCGGAAGCGTCTTCTGCTCGTAGCTCGGCTCGATGCCCCGGCGTTCGGGCAGAATCCAGATCTGCAAAAAATGAACGTACTCCGTCTTCGAGTGGTTCCACTCGCTGTGGGTGACGCCGGTGCCGGCGCTCATGCGCTGGACGTCGCCGGGGCGGATCACCGACCCGGTCCCCATGCTGTCCTTGTGCCCGAGCTCGCCCCCCAGCACGTACGACACGATCTCCATGTCCCGGTGCGAGTGGGTCCCGAACCCGCTGTCCGGCTTGACGCGATCCTCGTTGATGACCCGCAGGGACCGAAACCCCATGTGGGCCGGATCATGGTATTCGCCAAACGAAAACGTATGCTGCGTGTCGAGCCAGCCGTAATTCTCTCGCCCCCGCTCCCCTGCACGCCGCACGGTTATCATGCCTAAGTTGTACTGCAGCTTGCTCTGGTGTGCACCGGGGTCTGGCAGGGGGGAACAAGCCGGGATATCATCTTGCGCATTCGTCGCCTCTTGCCACTGAGCGGGCTCTGCCTGGGTCTCGTGGCGGGCGCCTGCGGCGGCGGCACGAGCGGCCAAGGCCCGATCGTCCAGCCGAACCTGCCTCAGGTCGTCGATCTGGGCGGGACGTTCCTGGCGGCGCCCAAGGTGCTGCCGATTCTCTACGCCAGTGACGGCGGGGGGAGCGACATCCTCGCCTTTTTGCAAGAGCTGACCACCACCAGCTACTGGGGGCAGGCGACCTCCGAATACGGGGTCGGCCAGCTGACGGTGCTGCCCCCCATCACGCTCACCGATCCGCCGCCGCAGACGATCACCGACGCGGCGTTGCAGGCGAACCTCGCCGCCAACACCTCGGGCGCGAACCCGGCCTGGGGCGCCCCCGACCCGAAGACGATTTACCTCTTCGTGCTCCCTGCGGGGACGATCGAGCAGGACGACGAAGGGGCCTGCTGCACCGACTACGACGGCTATCACTATGAGGCCGACGTCGGCACCGGGGGGAACACCGTGACCGTCCCCTACGCGCTCTCCTGCGCCTGCCACGAGTTCGACGGTCCGAACGTCACCGACCTGCAGGAGCGCACCGTGGACATGAGCCACGAGCTGATCGAGTCGGCGACCGATCCCTTCCCCGACAGCGATCCGGCCTACGCGCAGGAGGACGACGCCGACATCGTCTGGACCTTCGTGACAGACGGCGAGGTCGCGGACATGTGCGAGTTCAACGACGACGCCAACGTGATCCCGCCCGGCTCGACCTATATGGTTCAGCGCTCCTGGTCGAACGCGGCAGCCGGACGGTTCGAAAACCCCTGCGTCCCGGTGGTGACCAGCACGCCGTACTTCAACAGCTTTCCCCAGCTCGAGAGCATCAACTACGACTACGGGACCGGGAGCGTCAACACGCAGGGGATCCGCATCCCGCTCGGGCAGAGCAAGACGATCGATGTCGCGCTGCTCAGCGCGGGAGCAGTGGGGGGACCCTGGACCGTCGCGGCCTATGACTACGACGACGCGATCGTGGGATCGGCCCCCGGTTCGACCCTCCGGCAGAACGTCTCGAGCGGTTCGAGCGGCGACACGGTCCAGCTCACGATCACGCCGATCACCCCGGACAGCGTTCTGGGCGCCGAGGCGTTCATCATCTGGTCCGACTACGGCAACCCCGGCGACGCGGACTTCGAGAGCCAGCTGACGATGGGCCTGGTCACCAACTGAGGCGCGAAAAGGCCTGAGCCGCGGCGCGCGGCGAGCGGCACTTCCGGAAGTCGACATGTTGCGCGCAACCATCGTCGGGTCGTGTCTCATTGGTCTCCTGACGGCCGGCTGCGGAGACGGGTCGTCGCCGGGCGGCGGGGCGCGCGACGGGGCGGCCGATAAGACGGCCCGGATGGACGGCGCCGCCGGACACGACGGCGGGGGCGTCGACAAGAGCGACGGCGGGACGGGCGACGGGGCGACCTCGACGGCGCAGACCTACGCGTTGACGGTGACGGCGGTCGACACGACGTTCGTGACGGAGGACCATTTCATCGCCGCGGTCGAGATGCAGCTCTCGGGCGAGCCGTTCGCCGAGGCGATGGGGCGCGATCTCGGCGGCTACACCCGTGACTACGCCTGCCAGGACGCCGTCTGCCAGGCCAGCCTCTACATCGATCCCTCGAACCCCGATGCCGGCGCCGGCGTCATCGATCTGGCCGGCTACTCGGCGGGCGTCGAATCGTACGAATACTCGAAGCAGCCGATGAACAACATCGCCTTCGAGTCGGGGGCGGGGACCTCATTGCTGTTTGGCCCGCTGCTCAACCCGACCGGCGCGACCGGCAGCGACGCGCTCACGCTGGCGCAGACCTGGTTCGAGCACCTGGCGGGCGAGAGCTTCGCCGGGGGAAAGTACGTCCTGGCGGCGAGCGCGGCCGATCCCCTGGGGTGGCCGGGGCTCTGGCCGGTGCTGCAGCCCTTCTCGTCGTGGAATCCCGCCATCGCGCCGACCAACGAGGCTGGCTGTTCGCTCTCATCGGACGACAATCCGGGGAAGAACGGCGCCCTGCTCTCGGACAACTACGAGTGCGACTACACGACGCTGAACCTCCCCAACCGCGACGCGCAGGTCACGAAGACGATCGGCCCCGGTTCGTCCGGATGGACCGACTGGAAGGAGGCGCTCTGGACGCTGAACTACCTGCAGATCATGCACAACGTGAAGGAGGTGGCGGTGGAGGAGGTGGCCGACGGCGTGCTCGATCAGGTCGGCATTCCGGGGAACGACGTGGCGGGGAACATTCTCCCCGGCACCTACCTCGGCTCGAGCAACATCGAGGGCTTTCAGGCCGGCAACTTCATCCAGATCCTCGACAACCAGGCGCAGCAATGGCTGTCGCAGCTCACGACGGCGGACGGGACGTCGCTGGGAGGCTTCGCCACTCTCGCCGACGCGCTGGCCTACAGCCCGACC
This sequence comes from uncultured Pseudomonadota bacterium, assembly GCA_963723305.1. Taxonomy (GTDB): domain Bacteria; phylum Myxococcota_A; class Polyangia; order Fen-1088; family Fen-1088; genus JADGRB01. The sequence goes on along the minus strand of CAVRRT010000112.1, from coordinate 2,587 downwards.
GTCGCCGCGCGCTGGTTCCCCGCCTCGATCGCCGTGACGGAGACGCCCGACGCGAGCGGCTTCCCCAACCCCACCGGCTATGCGATCGCCTCGGCCGACAGCCACCTGTTGGATCTGGCCGGCCTGCTGGGCGCCTATTCCAGCATCTATGCGCTGACGGATCTGAACAACGCCGACACCGGCGGTTCGCAACCGGCGGAGGTCTACTTCGACGGCGATCCGTTCCCGGTCCAGAACCAGACGCCCGACGGATCGCCGACCCTGCACGATCGCGCGCTGGCGATGATGCGCGTCCTGGTGGTGAACATGGATCGCTTTCATGTCGACGCGACGACGGGGATCTTCGTCGACAGCGCCACGGCAGCGAACGGCAGGCTCACCTCGGGGACCACGCTGTCGGCCGACGTGGCCGCCTACGCGCTGTTGTCGCTGCGGACGGCGCGCCGCGCGCTCGACTCCGAGCTGACCCTCTACGCCAACACCTCGCCCGACACCGAGGGGATTCCCTCGCCGCTCGATAGCTTCCCCGCCGTCGACGGGGTGACCTTCGCGGCGCGCCTCGATCAAATGATCAACGCGCTGTCGGATTTCTTCATCAGCGAGCTCACCACCTCCTCGGGGCTGGCCTACGCCGGGTGGAACGTGACGACCGGGGCGGCCAGCGACACGGGGGTCAGCCTCGACGCGCACACCGCGGCGATCCGCGGCTTGCTGGTGGCGTATCTGGCCACCGGGCAGACCAAGTACCGCGATCGCGCGGCGCAGGTCTTCTCCCGGCTCGAGGCCGTCTTCTACGACCCGCGCGCGCGCATCTATCGCCCGACCGCCGGAGACCACTCGTCGACGGTGACGTTCACGCCGCGGCGTTTCGGTCTCTTGCAGGCGGCGTTGCGCGACACCTACGAGCTCTACGCCGCGCTGCCGGGGCAGGGCGCGCTCGCCGCGCTGATCGAGGATCGGGTGGGACGTCTCGACAAGCTGGTCCTCAATGGCTGGGATGATCGCGATCAGGATCAGCTGGTCGAATGGCCGGGCGAGTGCGCGCAGATGGGGACCGGGCCCGACGGCCAAACGATGGCGCTCGGCGCGCTGCAGATGGCGGAGCGGACGCTGAGCGGCGAGACCGGGTCGCTCGGCCCCTTCGTCCCTGACGGTGGCATGCGCGTCATCACCACCGATCGCGAGCACGACTGCGTGCCGGAGATCTCGGCGGCCAAGCTCCCTTCGGCTCTGGCCAACTCCGTCACCTTCACGCTCACGCCGCGGACGCCCTGACGCGGCGCCGTCGCGATCTTTGTGAGCCGCGGTGAGGCGCCGTCGGCACCTCGTTGCTATCCGACACCCGGAGGGAGACCATGCGCGCCAGCAACCGATCGATCTCGTCGAGACTCAGCTTCACCGCTGCCGTGGTTCTGGCCGCCAGCTCCCTGGCGCTTCCAGCGCAGGCCGCCGGAACGTGGACGGCGGCACCGGTGAACCCCGGTGCCGGCACTGCCTTCGGCTTGTGGTTGCTCACCGACGGCCGCGTGCTTTCTCACGGCTCCAGTGGGCTCAACAGCTGGGTCATCCTCACGCCCGACAAGACCGGCAGCTACGCCAACGGGACCTGGAAGGCTGCCGCCGGCAGTACGCACGCGCGCGGCGGCGCGCAGCAGCACATTCTGAAGGACGGGCGCTTCTTCCAGGCGGGCGGCGAGTACATCGACGGTCCGGCGTGCACCACCGCGCTCTGTCCGACCGCCGAGGCCTACGATCCGGTGGCCAACACCTGGACCAACCTCGCCACCGCGCCCTACGACATCGGCGACACCGGCAGCGCGACGCTGTCCGACGGACGGATCCTCGACAGCACGCGCGCCGGCAGCGAGATCCAGATCTACGATCCGACCACCAACACCTGGTCCATGGGCGCGTCCCTGCCGGCCGGCTTCGGCAGCGGCGACGAGAACGCCTGGGCGTCGCTGCAGAACGGGAACGTGCTGGCCGTCGGCTACGCCACCTCCGGCGCCGCCATCTACAACCCCTCCACCAACAAGTGGACCAAGACCACCGTCCCGAGCGGCTTCAACACCGGCGACATGGACGGCATCTCGCAGATGTTCGACGGGCGCGTGTACGTCTACGGACTCATGGGCAAGAGCTACATCTACACGCCCGGCGCGACGGCGGCTGACCCGGGGAGCTGGACGACCAGCGCGCTCTTGACCACCAACGGAGCGACGGAAGCCGAGGACGAGTACACGGACACGTTGCCGAACGGTGTGGTGTGGGGCGCGCTCGTGGCCACGATGTACGGGCCGGGCGTCGTGCTGCAGCAGTTCGACCCGACCACCAACACCGTCTCTTCGGTGACGACCGAGACCGGCCAGAACAATCCTTATCCGATCGGCTTCGTCAACCTGCCGAACGGGCAGGTGATGATCACGCCCGAAGACGGGACCCGCAACTGGATTTACACCCCCGACACGCAGCCGCAGGACGCCTGGCGTCCGACGGTGACCTCGGTCGTCTTCAACAGCGCCGCCAACACCTACACGCTGACCGGGACGCAGATAAGCGGCCTCATCAACGGCGCCGACGAGGGCGA
>CAVRRT010000111.1:0-27819 GCA_963723305.1 uncultured Pseudomonadota bacterium | reverse complement strand
TCATCCTCCACCTCCTGTTGGTAGAGGCCAGCGTCCGACATCGAATGGCCGCGAAAACCGTGGCTAAACTTTGCCGGATTCCTCGATCAAGCGCTGGGTAAAACTCATTTGTTCCGCGCGCGCGGCGGACCGCCTCGGCGACCCGGGTCGCGCACCCGGATGACGTCCTCGCCATCGAAGGCATCTCCGCGCGCGATGCCGTAGGCGAGCGCCTTTGCCGACACGTCCGACACCGAGAGCGACCGGTAGAGCGGCGTCCCCATCGAGGAGCAGGTTGTTCTCGCACAGGAAGACGACGGGGAGCCGCCAGAGCGCCGCCAGCGCGACCCCTTCGTGGAAGGCACCCTGCGGGGACGGAGCCATCGCCAAAGAAACACATTCGCTACCTGACCGTCGTTGTGTTTTGCACCTTCGCAGGCCAAGGTGGGCGCGGGCTGCGACAGGGACTGCGCCCGCCGGCACCAATCCCGCCGTAGCCGCCGGATGAAGCTTCTTCTCCGCGCTCCAACAGGTGCATCGAGCCGCCCCTCTCCTCGTCGACTTGCCGAACAGCTCGGCGATGATTGACTTGGCGGTCATCCCCTTGGCATAGGCATGGGCGTGCTCTCGTGGTAGGTCGCTATTACGTAGTCCTCCGGGTCGAGCGCCGCCAGCGCGCCGACCGCCACCGCTTCCTGCCCGATATAAAAGGTGCAGGAAGCCCCCGCAACTTGCGCAGTGCGTAGGCCTTGGCGAGCGCCTCCTCCATGGCGCCGGATGGCCCAACATCTGATGGTAGAGCGGGCCAGCTGGGCCTTGTCGGTGTGCGGGTCTTCTCGCGAGGCTCTGAGGCTTCTCACGTTCGCAGTGGCGCTCATTTCCAAGGATTCTCCTCGCTTGCGTGGTGCCGCACGGCTCACGCCACGCGCGCCGCGAAACAGTACCAAGTGCAGCATCGGGCTCGGGAAGAATTTGGGCGCGTCGACGTGGCCGCCCGTGCCGGTCCGACATCCTCAATCTCGAGCGCGTTTCTGCCGATAGCTCCGGGAACAAACGGGTTTGCTTAGGGATCCCGGCGCAGAGATGAATCAGGGACCCGAAACCGATACGGACGTGCTCTCGTCCTCCTGGTCGTGATGATGTTATCCACCGCCCGCGGTACCGCCCGGACGCTGGGCGCCGCTGGCTTTGTGTCGTTGAGGTCGCCTTCGACGGTAAAGGTGTAGCGGCGGGCGCGGCGCGAGCGCAACTTCGACGCGGATCGCTTAGGCCGACATCGCGATGCCCGAAATGAACGGCCTCGAGCTTTTTGCGCACGGTGCGCGAGACGATCTCTTCACGTCCCCTTCGTGCTCACTGCAATGGCCCGGCGGTCGAGAGCTGTGGTCCGCGCCGTGGAGTACGCGCGCTTCGTTACCTCATCAAACCGATTCCTCCCCAGCGGAGCTCGAGGAGCGGCCCCCCGCGCGGTGCGCCTTCACCCAACAGGCCCGCATCAAGCGCGAGGCGCTGGAGATGTTCCGGACCGAGGCAAGCACCTCGGCGATGGCCCGGGCTGGAGGTCCGGTTCGCCTCGGCGCTCAAACGCTCTGGATCGCCTATCAGCCAATTGTCGTGGTCGAAGCAATCGCCTTGCCTACGAGGCGCTGGTGCGCAACGAGGAGCCGACCTTGCGATCGCCGCCCGATTTGTTCGAGGCGGCGGAGCGTCGGCCGCACGCAGGATCTCGGGCGGACGGTGCGGGCCCGCGTCGCCGACACCCTGGCAGGGATCCGGTGGCCGGTCTGCTCTTCATCAACCTGCACGCCATGGAGCTGGCCGACGACTCGTTGATCTCGCCGGATGCGCCGCTCTCCCGCCACGCCAGCCGCGTCTCCTGGAGATCACCGAGCGTGCACCGCTGGAGCAGATCCGCGACGCCAGCCGCCGCGTCGCCCAGCTGCGCGCGCTCGGCTACCGGATCGCCGTCGACGATCTGGGGGCCGGCTATGCCGGGCTCACCAGCTTCGCCCACCTCGAGCCCGACGTGGTCAAGGTCGACATGTCGCTCATCCGCGGGATCGATCGCTCGCCGATGAAACAGAAGCTGCTCGGATCGATCGTCGATCTCTGCCACGATCTCGGCATCGAGATCATCGCCGAGGGGGTGGAGACGCCGGCCGAGCGTGACGCCCTGGTCCTCGTCGGCGGCGATCTCTGCCAAGGCTACCTCTTCGCCCGCCCGGAAAAGCCCTGGGCCTCCATCGATTTCAGCAAGTAGGCCGTATACTCGGCGTCGTGAACGTCGAGTTGATGAAGGAGTACCGGTTCGAGGCGGCCCACCGCCTGCCGCGCGTCCCCGAGGGGCATAAGTGCGCGCGTATCCACGGGCACAGCTACAAGGTCGAGGTCGAGGTCGAGGGGCCGGTCGATCCGGACACCGGCTGGCTGATCGACTTCGGCGTCATCGACGACGCCTGGGCGCCGCTCTTCGCCCGCTTCGATCACCACAACCTGAATGACGTGCCGGGGCTGGAGAACTCGACCTGCGAGAACATCGCCATCTACGTGTGGCGCGATCTCAAGGCTCACATCAAGCAGCTCTCCGCGGTGACGGTCTGGGAGACGTACGACAGCAAGTGCACCTACCGCGGCAAGTGAAGCGATGAGAGTGAACCGATGACCGGGGGGGTGGCGCGGTTCCTGACCTTGAATCTCTGGGGCGAGAACGGTCCCTGGGAGGCGCGCCTGGCGCTCATCAACGCGCGCCTCGACGGGCTTGCCCCCGACGTGATCGGGCTGCAGGAGGTGCGCGAGGTGCCGGGCCGGGTGCCGAACCAGGCGGCGCTGCTGGCGGGGGCGCGCGGCTGGAACCACGTCTTCGCGCCCACGTCGGGGTGGGGCGGCGGCCACGAGGGGTTGGCGATCGTCACGCGTTTCCCGATCGGCGCCCACGAGTTCCGCCCGCTGCCGCACAGCACGGAGACGGAGGGGCGGGGGATCCTGTCGGCGCGGATCGACGAGGCGGGAGAATTCCGGGTTCACACCACCCACCTGTCGTACCGCGAGCACGAGGGGCTCCAGCGCGAGGCGCAGGTCCAGTTCATCGACGAGATGCTGACCGCCCACGACAACGACAACCCGCAGATGGTCAAGGGCGACTTCAACGCCGTCCCCAGAGGCGAGCTGCGATTTCCGGTCGGCACACACGCTGGTCCCCCGGCGGGTCGCCTACCAGGACGCCTGGCTGGCCGTTCACCGAGCCGCCCCGGCTATACCTGGACGCGGGCCAACGCCTTCACGGAGACGATGTTCTGGCTAGGCCGCCATGGCGGCTCGACTACGTCTTCGTGACGCCCGTCCGGCGCGATTGGCGGGCCACGGTGCACGCCGGGGCCGACCTCCGGCGCGTCGAACACCACCGCCGCGGCGTGCACCGTGGCGCGCCGATCGCGCCGGACGGGCGTCACGAAGATGTAGTCGAGCCGGCGGTCGCGTCCTAGCCAGTGCATCCTCTCCGTGTAGTCGTTGGCGCGCGTCCAGGTATAGCCGGGGCGGTCTTGGTGGACTGCCACCCAGGCGTCCTGGTAGGCGACGCGCCGACCGCCCAGCGTGTGCTGCCCGACCAGAAATCGCAGCTCGTCGCTCTGGGGGACGGTGTTGAAGTCGCCCATGACCACGCGCGGGTTGCCGTTGTCGTGCTTGGTCATGATCTCGTCGACGAACTGCACCTGCGCCTCGCGCAGCAGCCCCTCGTGCTCGCGGTACGACAGGTGCGTGGTGTGAACCCAGATCCCCCCCGCCTCACCGTCGAGCCGCGCCGACAGGATCCCCCGCCCCTCCGTCTCCGTGCTGTGCGGCAGCGGGCGGAACTCCTGGGCGCCGATCGGAAAACGCGTGACGATCGCCAACCCCTCGTGCCCGCCGCCCCACCCCGACGTCGGCGCGAAGGCGTGGTGCCAGCCGCGCGCCCCCGCCAGCAGGGCCGCCTGGTTCGGCACCCGTCCCGGCACCTCGCGCACCTCCTGCAGCCCGATCACGTCGGGGGCAAGCCCGTCGAGGCGCGCGTTGATGAGCGCCAGGCGCGCCTCCCAGGGACCGTTCTCGCCCCAGAGATTCAAGGTCAGGAACCGCGCCACCCCCCCGGTCATCGGTTCACTCTCATCGCTTCACTTGCCGCGGTAGGTGCACTTGCTGTCGTACGTCTCCCAGACCGTCACCGCGGAGAGCTGCTTGATGTGAGCCTTGAGATCGCGCCACACGTAGATGGCGATGTTCTCGCAGGTCGAGTTCTCCAGCCCCGGCACGTCATTCAGGTTGTGGTGATCGAAGCGGGCGAAGAGCGGCGCCCAGGCGTCGTCGATGACGCCGAAGTCGATCAGCCAGCCGGTGTCCGGATTCGACCGGCCCCTCGACCTCGACCTCGACCTTGTAGCTGTGCCCGTGGATACGCGCGCACTTATGCCCCTCGGGGACGCGCGGCAGGCGGTGGGCCGCCTCGAACCGGTACTCCTTCATCAACTCGACGTTCACGACGCCGAGTATACGGCCTACTTGCTGAAATCGATGGAGGCCCAGGGCTTTTCCGGGCGGGCGAAGAGGTAGCCTTGGCAGAGATCGCCGCCGACGAGGACCAGGGCGTCACGCTCGGCCGGCGTCTCCACCCCCTCGGCGATGATCTCGATGCCGAGATCGCGGCAGAGATCGACGATCGATCCGAGCAGCTTCTGTTTCATCGGCGAGCGATCGATCCCGCGGATGAGCGACATGTCGACCTTGACCACGTCGGGCTCGAGGTGGGCGAAGCTGGTGAGCCCGGCATAGCCGGCCCCCAGATCGTCGACGGCGATCCGGTAGCCGAGCGCGCGCAGCTGGGCGACGCGGCGGCTGGCGTCGCGGATCTGCTCCAGCGGTGCACGCTCGGTGATCTCCAGGACGACGCGGCTGGCGTGGCGGGAGAGCGGCGCATCCGGCGAGATCAACGAGTCGTCGGCCAGCTCCATGGCGTGCAGGTTGATGAAGAGCAGACCGGCCACCGGATCCCTGTCCAGGGTGTCGGCGACGCGGGCCCGCACCGTCCGCCCGAGATCCTGCGTGCGGCCGAGACGCTCCGCCGCCTCGAACAGATCGGGCGGCGATCGCAAGGTCGGCTCCTCGTTGCGCACCAGCGCCTCGTAGGCGAAGGTCGATCGCTTCGACCACGACACGATTGGCTGATAGGCGATCCAGAGCGTTCTGAGCGCCGAGGCGAACCGGACCTCCAGCCCCGCGCGATCGCCGAGGTGCTTGCCCTCGGTCCGGAACATCTCCAGCGCCTCGCGCTTGATGCGGGCCATCTGGTGAAGGCGCACCGCGCGGGCCACCACCTCCTCGAGCTCCGCTGTCGAGATCGGTTTGATGAGGTAACGAAGCGCGCCGTACTCCACGGCGCGGACCGCACTCTCGACCGCCGGTCCCCCGGTCATGAGCACGAAGGGGACGTCGAGATCGTGCTCGCGCACCGTGCGCAAAAGCTCGAGGCCGTTCATTTCGGGCATCGCGATGTCGCTGACGATCACGTCGAAGTTGCGCTCGCGCGCCGCCGCCGCGGCCGCCTTACCGTCGAAGGCGACCTCGACCGCGAAGCCAGCGGCGCCCAGCGTCCGGGCATACGCGCGGGCGATCGACTGTTCGTCGTCGACCAGGAGGACGAGACCACGTCCTGTCGCGTCGGTTTCGGGTCCCTGCTTCATCTCTGCGCCGGATGCACTAAGCGAACCCATTTTGTTCCCGGAGCTATCGGCAGAACGCGCTCGAGATTGAGGATGTCGGACCGGCACGGGCGGCCACGTCGACGCGCCCAAATTCTTCCCGACCCCGATGCTGCACTTGGTATATTTTCGCGGCGCCCGTCGTTATCCCGTGCGGCACCACGCAAGCGAGGAGAATCCTTGGAAATGAGCGCCACTGAACGTGAGGCCGAAGAGCCTCGCGAGAAGACCCGCACGCCCGACAAGGCCCAGCTGGCCCACTACTACCATCAGATGTTGGCCATCCGGCGCATGGAGGAGGCGCTCGCCAAGGCCTACGCACTGCGCAAGTTCGGGGGCTTCCTGCACCTTTATATCGGGCAGGAAGCGGTGGCGGTCGGCGCGCTGGCGGCACTCAAGCCGGAGGACTACGTGATCGCGACCTACCGCGAGCACGCCCATGCCTATGCCAAGGGGATGACCGCCAAGTCGATCATCGCCGAGCTGTTCGGCAAGTCGACGGGGGCCTCGAAGGGGCTGGGCGGCTCGATGCACCTGTTCGACGCGGAGAAGAACTTCCTCGGCGGCTACGGCATCGTCGGCGGGCACATCCCGCTGGCGGCCGGCACCGCCTTCGCCTCGAAGTACCGCGACGACGGTCGGGTCACGATGTGTTTCTTTGGCGATGGCTCCGTCCCGCAGGGTGCCTTCCACGAAGGGGTCGCGCTGGCGGCGCTCTGGCGGCTCCCCGTCGTCTTCATCTGCGAGAACAACCTCTACTCGATGGGGACGCCGCTCTACCGGTCGCTCTCGGTGTCGGACGTGTCGCAGAAGGCGCTCGCCTACGGCATCGCGCGCGATCGCTTCGATGGCGAGGACGTCATCCGGGTGCGCGACCGGGTCGCAGAGGCGGTCCGCCGCGCGCGGAACGAATCGTTGCCCACGCTGATCGAGATCCGCACCTACCGGTTTCGCGGCCATTCGATGTCGGACGCTGGCCTCTACCGGACCAAGGAGGAGGTCGAGGAGTCGAAGAAGCGGGACCCGATCACCTACGGGCGCGATCTCCTGGTGCAGGCGAAGATCGACGAAAAAGAGATCGTGGCCATCGAAGACAAGGTGACGGCCGAGATCGAAGAGGCCGTGAGGTTCGCCGACGAGAGCCCCGAATTGGCCTACGAGAAGCTGGCCGAGTTCACCTACAAGGAATGACGGAGAGACCATGCGGACGGTTGCCTTTCGCGAGGCCCTCAATGAGGCGATGGCCGAAGAGATGGAGAAGGACGATCGCATCTTCCTCATGGGGGAAGAGGTCGGCCACTACGACGGCGCCTACAAGGTCTCGAAGGGCCTGCTGAAGCGGTTCGGAGAGCGGCGGGTCATCGACACGCCGATCGCCGAAGGTGGCTTCGTCGGCGTGGGGATCGGCGCCGCCATGGTCGGCCTGCGGCCGATCATCGAGCTCATGACCTGGAATTTTTCCTTCGTCGCCGCCGATCAGCTGATCAACAACGCGGCCAAAATCCGCCAGATGTCGGGCGGACAGTTCACGCTTCCGGTGGTGTTCCGCGGGCCGGGGGGCTCGGCGCACATGCTGGCCGCGCAGCACAGCCAGTCGACCGAGGCGCTCTGGGCGCACATCCCCGGGCTGAAGGTGGTCATGCCGGCCAACCCGAAGGATGCCAAGGGGCTGCTCAAGAGCGCCATCCGCGACGACAACCCGATCATCTTCATCGAGGGCGAGGTGCTCTACGCCGACCAGGGGGAGATCCCCGACGGTGAATACACCATCCCGCTCGGCGTCGCCGAGGTGAAGCGCCCGGGAAAGGACATCACCCTCATCGCCTGGTCGAAGATGGTGAAGATCGCGCTGGCCACGGCCGAGGCGCTGGCCGCCGATGGCATCGAGGCCGAGGTGGTCGACCCGCGGACGATCCGCCCGCTCGACGAGGAGCTGCTGGTCGAGTCGGTGAAGAAGACCGGCCGCTGCCTCATCATCGAAGAGGGCTGGCCGTTCAACGGGGTGGGCGCCGAGATCGCTTACCGCATGGGGCGCCGCTGCTTCGACGACCTCGACGCGCCTGTCGAGCGACTGACGGGCGCCGACATGCCGATGCCGTACAACCACCACCTCGAGCAGATGTGCATCCCCGACGTCCCGCGCGCAGTCGCCGCGGCCAGGAAACTTCTCTACCTCGAATAGCCACCAGGCAGCGACTCCCCAGGCACCGACTCACAGGCACCGACTCCCCAGGAAGCGAGCTCAGCTCAGATGGCGCAGATTCTCGATATGCCGCAGCTCTCCGACACGATGAAGATCGGCGTGCTGCAGAAGTGGCGCAAGAACGAAGGTGACAGCGTGGCCCCCGGCGAGATCCTGGCCGAGGTGGAGACCGACAAGGCGGTGATGGACTTCGAGGCGTTCGATCAGGGCGTCCTCTTGAAGAAGCTGATCGGCGACGGGACCAGCGTCCCCGTCGGGACGCCGATCGCCATCATTGGCAAGGCGGGCGACGACATTAGCAAGCTGGTCGAGGAGGCCACGGCGCGCGCGTCGGGCGGCGCCAAACCCGCCGCCGCGCCGCCGGCGCCGAAGCCCGCCCCGCCGCCGGCGGTCGCGGCCAAGCCGGTGCTGGCCCCCACAGCCAGGCCGGCGGCGCCCGCCGCAAACGGGGCGCCACCGCCGGCGGCCGCTGCGCCCCCCGCGCCCCGGGCCGCCGCGGCGCCGGCCGGCAAGGTTCTGGCATCGCCCCTGGCCCGCAAGCTGGCCACCGATCTCGGCGTCGATCTCCGCTCCGTGCGAGGGACCGGCCCGGGCGGTCGGATTGTCGAGCGCGATGTGAAGGCGGTCTCGGAAGGAGGCGGCCAATCAGCTGCGCCGGCGACGGTCGACTGGCACGCCGCCGAAGAGGCACCTGCCTCGGCCACCGCCACGGCGCCCCGCGCCTCGGCCGCGACACCCCTCCCCGCTCAGCTGGTCCCCGAGCGGCGCACCGAGGCCCGCCCTGCCGCGCCGTTGCCGGCGGGTGATGTCGTGAGGCCGCTCTCGATGATGCGGCGGACGATCGCCACCCGCCTGCTGGAGGCGAAGACGACCATCCCGCACTTCTATCTCACCGCCGACGTCGACATGGACGCGGCGATGGAGTTCCGCGAGCAGGTGGCCCAGGTCCACGGCGCCAAGCTGTCGGTCAACGACCTGGTCCTCAAGGCCTGTGCGCTCGCCCTCCGCCGCATCCCCGCGGCGAACGCCTCCTTCACCGAGGAAGCGATCATCCAGCACGCGCGCGTCGACATCGGTATGGCGGTCGCCATCGAGGACGGCCTCATCACGCCCGTGATCCGTGACGCCGACAAGAAGACCATCGGTCAGGTCGGCGCCGAGGCGCGCGAGCTGGCGGGGCGCGCGCGCGATCGCAAGCTGCGCCCCGAGGAGTTCACCGGAGCGACGTTCTCCGTCTCGAACCTGGGGATGATGGGGATCCGCGACTTCGCGGCGATCATCAACCCGCCCGAGGGGGCCATCCTGGCCGTCGGCAGCGTCCGCAGGGAACCGGTCGTCAAGGACAACAAGATCGGCATCGGCCAGCGCATGTCGATCACCCTCTCCTGCGACCACCGGGTCATCGACGGCGCGCTCGGCGCCAAGCTGCTGCAGGCGATCGTCGGCATCCTCGAAAAGCCGATCTCGCTGGCGTTTTAGCCGCGTCCTGGCCGCATTTTGGCCGACCCGGGGGCGGCAGCCGGTCACTGGCAGGGTTGCAGGATGGTGATCGACCAGGGCGCGGGGTTGTTGCAGTTGGTGCAGAACAGCGCCGCCATCCAGACGCCGTTCGAATCGATGCCAGGGAACGCGGCGCCGTTCTTGTCGAGGAGGCCGCTGAGGTCGATGCTGCTTCCGGCCGCCACGGCGCCGGACCACCAGCCGTCCGCGATCTCCTCCAGGTTGAGGAAGTCCTGCTGGAGCTGGGGGAGCGTCTTGGTCGCGTAGTGGGCGACCGCGGCCTCGGTGATCTGGCTGTAGGTGTAGGGGTTGCCAATCGCATTGGTGCTCATCTGGCTCCAGTCGATCGTCAGCGTCGGGGTGCTGGCCGGCACGAGGAGCGGCGCCGCCTTGATGAGGTCGACGGTGTAGGCGAGCTTCGTCGAGTCGTTGGTGAAATCGAGCTCTGTCTGCGTGGCGTTCGGATCGATGTGGAAGAGCGAGATCATGCGCGGGTTCTTCCCGACGTCGGTGCCCGTCGCCGCCATGGCCAGGAAGGTGTACTGATCCTGCGGGTACTGATAGTTCGGCGTGGCGGTGTCGAAGTAGGCCCAGAGCTGGGCGACCGGGAGCGGCTGTCCGAGCAGGTTGAAGTCGAGGAGGTCCTGCGAGGTGTACGTCCCGTCGGGGAACGTGGTGATGATCCCTTTGTTCTGGGCGAGCGGAAGGTTGTCGACCTTGAGCGCCTCCTCGATCCCCTGCGGTGACAGGTTCCAGAGCGAGACGAGAACGGTGTTGATGTCTGTCGCCGGGTTGACCGCCTTGCCGAAAAAGTCGACCGTCACCTTGCTCCAGTCGAAGAGCAAATCGAAGTTGTCCTTGAGGGTCGCCACCTGCATCGTGAAGTCGTCCGAGAGTGAAAAGTTCGTCGGATCGGTGATGACGACGGCGGCCGTGGGATCGGTGCAGGCGGCCGAGGCGATCGGAGGAGGGCTGGTCTCGGTCGGCTTGCCGCAGCCCACCGCCAGCACCAGCGCGGCGACCAATCCGATGCCGACCGAGCCGACCTTGCCGACCTTGCCGATCTTGCCGACCTTGCCGACTCTGCCGATTCCGCGGTTCGTCATTCCACTCCTCAGCCCGGGCTGAGCAGGATACGCGCTCGGGATCGCCGAGGGCAAGAATGACTGGCGACCCTCATGGAAAAGACGACTCGGCGCATTCGTGCTATCGAAACCTTGATGGCTGACAAGTACGATCTGGTCGTCGTCGGGGCTGGCCCCGGCGGCTATGTGGCCGCGATTCGCGGCGCGCAGCTGGGATTCAAGACCGCCTGCATCGAGCGCGAGCGGGCCGGCGGCATCTGCCTCAACTGGGGCTGCATCCCGACCAAGGCGCTGCTGAAGTCGGCCGAGACGATGCGCGCCGTCCAGCACGCGGGCGAGATGGGCGTCGTCGTCGAGGGCCCGATCACGTTCGACTGGAGCAAGATCATCGGACGCAGCCGCGCCGTTTCGGAGAAGCTGGCCGGCGGCGTCGAGTTCCTGTTCAAGAAGTACGGCGTCACGCACATCAAGGGGACGGCCCAGCTGACCGGACGCAACAGGCTGGAGGTCGAGACCACCTCGGCCGGCAAACCGACCGGCAAGCTGTCGATTGAAACACCGCGGACGATCATCGCCACCGGCGCGCGCGCCAAGTTCCTGCCCGGCATCGAGCCGGACGGCGACCGAATCATCACCTACCGGGAGGCGATGGTGCTCCCCGAGGTGCCGAAGTCGGTGGTGGTCATCGGCGCCGGCGCCATCGGCATCGAGTTCGCCGACTTCTGGAACGCGTTCGGCGTCGAGGTGACGGTCATCGAGTTCATGCCGCGCATCCTGCCCGTCGAGGACGAGGAGATCTCGGCGTCGCTCGCCCGGGTGTTGAAGAAGAAAGGGATCACCATCCACACCGGCGCCAAGACCACCGGGATCAAGGTGAGCGGCAAGACCGCCACCACCTCGTTCACCGACGGGTCCGGCAACCCACAGACCGTCACCTCGGAGCGGGTGCTGATGGCGGTCGGCGTGCGCGCCAACATCGAGAACATCGGCCTCGAGGGGATGGGCGTGACGCTGGACCGCGGCTTCATCCAGGTCGACGATCAGTACCGGACCACCAGCCCCGGCATCTGGTCGGTGGGCGACTGCGCCGGCCCGCCGCTCCTGGCTCACGTGGCGATGGCCGAAGGGGTCCGCACCGTCGAGGCCATGGCCGGCAAGCACGTCGCGCCGATCAACTACGACGCCATCCCCGGCTGCACCTACTGCGATCCGGAGGTGGCGTCGATCGGCAAGACCGAGGCGCAGGCCAAGCAGGCGGGGATCGACATCTCCGTCGGCAAGTTCCCCTTCAACGTCAACGGCAAGGCGCTGGGGGCCAACCACCTCGACGGCTTCATCAAGGTGATCACCAACCAGGCGCGGGGCGAGATCGTCGGCGTCCACGGCATCGGCTACGGCGTCACCGACCTCATCGCCGAGATGTCGCTGGCCATGACCTCCGAGGCGACGGCCCACGACGTGCTGGCAGCGGTGCACCCGCACCCGACGCTGTCCGAGGTGATGTACGAGGCAACCGCCGCCGCGCTGGGCGAGGTGGTTCACATCTAGCCGAGCCGCGCCGCGCCGACGCGATCAGTACGAAAGCTCGATGACGTCGTAGGCGACGAGCGACGGCACGGCGACGGTGACTGCGCCGGCCGCGTACGTCGGCGTCAACGCGACGTCGCCAGCGCCGTCGGGCGAGGCGAGCGTGACCGACGTCGGCGCGCTCGACAGCGGCACGGTGACGGTGACGTTGTCGTGCTCGATCAACGCGCCCGCGTAGTCGTGGTTCACCAGGTGGACCAAACGCCGCCGCGGGCTCGTCTGATCGGCGACCGCGATCATCACCTTGGTCGTCAAGGACGTCGTGACCGCCGACGCCACGCCGGGCGCCGCCGTCTGCTGGTGATAGAGATCGGCGTGCGCGCGGTAGAACGCCGTCAGCCCCTGGAAGAAGGGCATGAGGCCGAGCTCGGTGGCCGTCGGATCACCGACGGTGTCGGCCAGGAAGAAGGCGAAGAAGATCCCGTTGGCGTAGGCCTCCGCCGCATAGATCCTCCAGTAGTCTTCCTGCTCGCTCGTCGGCATGTTGAGGTAGTAGGACATGAAGTCCGTCGGCCAGTCGATGAACAGGACCAGCGGCGCGCCCGGGGCCAGCGCGGCCGAGCGCGCCTTCAAGTTCAGGAACGGCTGCTGGAGGCTCACCGTCCCGTCGAGGTGCGCCGAGGTCGTCGTCGATCCCGAGACGACCGGCACGTACTCGGCCTCACCGTTGCCGTCGGCGTCCTGGTTGAACTCGTAGAGCCCGACCCCCTGGAAATCGACCAGCGGCCAGATGCCGTTCGAGGTGAGACAGATCGACCGCCCATACCTCTGCTGCGCGTAGGCCCGCAACGTCGAGGCGATCTGACCCCAATAGCGATAGGGCTCGGCGTTGTCGACGAAGTCGTTGGCCGCCGGCGCGGGCCGGTTGGCCAGCGTGCTGCCCCAGATCGCCTGCAGCGGGTTGGCCGCCGCGAACGGGGTCGTCCCCCACCCTCTGCTCGCCAGGTACTTCTGGTAGTTGAAGTTGTTGTTGAGGTCCCCGGCGGGCACCGTCGACTTCAGCATGTTGTCGGCGGTCATCCCGAACATCGCCGCGTAGTCGGCGCCGGGAAACCGCCACAGGAGGTAGGCGTTGAAGTCGGCCAGGTGATAGTCGTCGAACCCTTCGTTGCCGTCGTAGGCCGCGCCCTGGTAGTCCTCGTTGAGCTCGTCGAAGAAGATGCCGTCGACACCGTCGTCGATCTGCAGCTCGCCGATCCGAATCAGGTAGGCCCGGTAGACCGGGTTGGCCAGCGAGCCGCGATGGAAGCTCGTCGGGCTGGAGGGATGCGTCACCACGGCGCCCGTCGCGTCCCGCGTGGCGAGGTCCGTGTACGCCGTCGCGGGGAACTCGGCGTTGGGGAACTCGTCCGCGAACAGGACCGTCGACGTCGTGCCCCCGATGAACTTCACCCCCGCCGCGTGCGCGCTGCTGACGTAGCCGGGATCGTAGTCGCCCGGATGCGTGCCGTAGGTGTCCCAGCGCGACCAGGTCCGGATGCTCATGTCGGGCGCGAAAGTGATCACCTGCGGGTCGGTCTGGTTGTCCCCGGACTGACTGAACGCGTAGACGGTCACGTCGTCGAGCGGGACGGGCGCCGCGGCGTCCGGCGGCGCGGTCCAGGGGCCGATGCCGACGTCCAGCGCGCCGCCGTCGGGCGCGGTGGCCACGTCGACACCGCCGCCAGCGTCAATCTCCCTGCCGCCGGCGGCCGGCGTCGGGCCGCAACCCCCAGCGCCCCAAGCGATCGCGAAAGCGCCCGCCAGGCCCAGCCTCGCGATTCGCGCACCCGTCATGCGCCGACAGGATATCAGTCCCCCGGCGCGGACAGCCCCTCGATGATCGGGTAGATTGAGAACGATCGAAATGTCTGAACGTGTGGTGGAGACCCGGTCGCGCAAGCTGCGCGTCCTGCAGGCCGAACGCGCGGCGGCTGGCACAGAGCCGGCCCCGCCTCCGCGGTTCCAGCCGAAGCCCGACTGGATCCGCATGAAGATGCCCCGCGGTGAGGTCTTCTTCGACCTCAAGCAGCGCGTGGCCGAGCTGGGGCTGCACACCGTCTGCGAGAGCGCGTCGTGCCCGAACATCGGCGAGTGCTGGAACCGCCAGTCGCTCACCATCATGATCCTGGGCGGGATCTGCACGCGATCGTGTCAGTTCTGCGACGTCCCCACGGGACGCCCGCTGCCGCCCGATCCCGAGGAGCCCGAGCACGTCGCCACCATGCTGGGCGAGCTCGGCCTCCGCCACACGGTCATCACCTGCGTCGACAGAGACGATCTCGCCGACGGCGGCGCGGCACACTGGGCGGAGACCATCCGCGCGGTGAAGCGGCGCAGCCCGGAGATGGTGCTCGAGGTGCTGACCGGCGACTTCAAGGGGGAGACCAGCGCGGTCGACACCGTGCTCGCCGCCGGCCCCGACGTCTTCGCGCACAACCTGGAGACGGTGCCGCGGCTCTCGAAGCAGGTCCGCGTCCAGGCCAGCTATCCCCGCTCCTACGCCATCCTTCGCCACGCCAAGCAGGCGGGCGCGATCACCAAGACGGGCCTCATGCTGGGCCTCGGCGAGGAGCTGGACGAGGTTCGCGCCGTCTTCCGCGAGCTGCGCGAGATCGGCGTCGACATCCTGACGCTGGGGCAGTACCTGCGCCCTTCTCCCAAGCACCTGGCCGTCGCCCGCTTCGTGCCGCCGGCGGAGTTCGACCTGCTCAAGGCCGAGGCGCTGGCCCTCGGCTTCCCCCACGTCGAGTCCGGCCCGATGGTCCGCTCCAGCTACCACGCCGACGGCCAGCGCGACATCGTCCTGGCCCTGCGCGAGCGCGCGGGGGAGCGCGAGCTCGGCGCGCGCCGGCCCGTCGCGGGCGGCGCGGGACCCTCCCAGGGTCCTGCATAGATGATCCCCTACTTCAGCGGGCACCTCTTCGACATCGGGGGCCTGTCGATTCACCTGTTCGGCGTGCTGGTGGCGATCGGCGTCATCGTCGGCGACCGGATCGTGGTCGCCGAGGGGTTGAAGCGCGGGCTCGCTCAGGACGACGTCCGCTTCCTGAACGCGCGCATCGTGATCGGCGGCTTCATCGTCGCCCACCTGGTCTCGGTGATCTTCTATTTCCCCGAACGGATCAAAGAGAGCCCGCTGGTCCTGCTCAACTTCTGGTCGGGCCTCTCGTCGTTCGGCGGCTTCCTGGGCGCGTTCCTGGCGTTTCTCTACTACACCAAGAAAGAAAAGATCCCCCGTCTCCCCTATGCCGACTCCGTGGCGCTCGGGCTCTCGGTGGGCTGGATCTTCGGGCGCACCGGCTGCTTCACGGCGCACGATCATCCCGGGCGCCGCACCTCGTTCTTCCTGTCGGTGAACTACCCGGGCGGCCCGCGCCACGATCTCGGCCTCGACGAGCTGCTGTTCACCATCGTCATGACGGCGATCCTCTTCGCCTACGCGCGCAAGCCCCGGCCGCCCGGCCGGGTGATCGGCCTCGCCGCGCTGATGTACGCCCCGGTGCGGTTCGGGCTCGACTTCCTGCGGGCCACCGACTACGGCAGCCACCCCGACCAGCGCTACGCGGGGCTGACGCCGGCGCAGTGGGCCTGCCTGGCCACGCTGGCGCTGGGGGCGAAGCTCATGACATCTCGTACTCAGCCCGCGTCATGAGATCCTCGTAGCGGCGCCGCTCGGCGTCGAGATCGCACTCGCCCAGGAAGGCCGAGTAGCTCATGAAGGCGGTCAGGTACGAGAGATCTCGCGCCCACTCGGGCAAGTAGGCGGGCGGGCGGACCACCCCTTCGCGCAGGAGGCGGCCGAAGAGGGGCACGTCCTCGACGGCGATCTTCCCGGCGAAGAACAGCGACACGTCGGCCAGGTGACCCTGGACCAGCGCCACGCGCAGGAAGTTCGTCACCCGCAGGAGACCGTCGAGGTAGCAGACGTCCTTGGTGAAGGGGGCGCCGCCGCCGCAGAGGCCCCCGCGGCAGACCCGCCGCGCGCCGTCGAAGGCGGCCGTCTCGTCGTTGCCGCGCTCGAGGAAGAAGCGATAGAGCTGGCAGAAGTCAGCCCCCTCCTCGGCCATCTTGATGGCCAGCGTCCGGTCGGCCAGCCGGCGCAGGCGATCGATGCTGGTCGATTGCGTCAGGAACTCGGTCAGCACCGCCAGCCCCTCCTGCGTCGCCGTCGTGCGCGGCGAGGGGTAGCCGATGAACGGCATCACCGGCTGGGCGCGCCCGTTGAGCGCCGTCGCGACGTGGACCTGCCCCTCGTGAAATTCGAGCTGCGCCAGATCCCGGGCCGAGAACCGCACGCCCCGCTTGATCCGAACGCCGTCGACGCCGGCCACCGCCTTGGCCGGGATCCCTTCGCACAGCTCGACGCCGATCGCCTGGCCGGGGAAGAAGGCCGCGAAGCGCGCGGTCAAGAGCGGCACCACCTCCTCGGCCGAATAGATGAGCTCGTCCTGCGGGCTGGGGATCGGGGCGCGCCCGGCAACCCCCTCGACCACCCGGCGAAAGTGCTGCGCCAGCCCCAGGTTGGTGGTGCGGCGGTCGGCGGTCAGGCTGGCCGGGCGGCCGTAGAGCTCGACGGCGTGGTGGTAGAAGTCGCGCGTGCCGGCCGCGGCCAGCATGCGCGCCGCGGTGGCGAAGGCCTCGCAGGTGTCGCGCAGGAAGATCTCGATCGCCCCGTCGCCGGGGCAGAGCGCCTTGAGCGCCCGAAACCGTGTCCCCGCCTGGGCGACCTCGGGCGAGATTCGATACTCGGGCCGCGGCAGCTCGCGGCCGCCGGCGGCGAAGAAGGCGCGCTCCACCTCCTCGTCCCAGGCGACCAGGCGCAGCACCCGGATCGGCCTCTGCGCCTCCAGGATCTGCGCCGAGACGTCGCGAAGCAGTTGGGAGACGCGCGTCGAGAGCGTCGCTAGGTCCCCACGCCCACGCGGATCCCCGGCGGCACCGAATAGGTGATCCAGGCATTGCCGCCCACCACCGCCCCACGCCCGATCACCGTGCTCCCGCCCAGGATGGTGGCGTTGGCGTAGATGGTGACCTCGTCCTCGATCGTCGGGTGCCGCTGCTTCGACGGCAGGTTGTCGTTCTTGCCGCGATCGCGGACCGACAGCGCGCCCAGCGTCACCCCTTGGTAGATGCGCACCCGGTCGCCGATCCGGCAGGTCTCGCCGATGACGATCCCGGTGCCGTGGTCGATGAAGAACGACTCGCCGATGGTCGCGCCCGGGTGAATGTCGATCCCGGTGCGCGAGTGCGCGAACTCGGTCAGCATGCGCGGCACGACCTGGGCGCCGTCCGCCAGTAGGTGGTGCGCCACCCGGTAAATGGCGATGGCGTAGAGCCCGGGGTAGCAGGCGACGATCTCGTCGATGCCGCTGGCGGCTGGATCGCACTCGAACGCCACCAGGAGATCCTTGGCCAGCGCGGCGCGGATGTCGGGCAGGGCCTCCAGCAGGCGCCCGGTGATCGCCCGCGCGCGCTTGGCGCAGCGCGCCCCGCCGCGATCTTTGCCGCTGCAAAGCCGGTGCAGCCCCAGGAAGATCGCCGTCTCGAGATGCCCCTCGAACGTTCCGATGGTCGCCGCGACGTGATCGCGCAGGCTGCCGCCGTCGGTGCCGAGGCGGTGCGACTCGGGGAAGAGGATCTCCACCAGCTCCTCGACCAGCGCGCGGACATCCTGACGCGACGGCAGCGGCCCTTCAGAGGCCAGGCCAGCGCGCAGCCCGCCCGCCGCCGACAGCACGCGCGCCGCCAGCTCTGCGTGGGTGCCGGACTCTGTTGCGCGTCGGCGGGTGGCCATGTCTCAGCTTACACCACGCCGCCGGGCGGACGGGCGTGCGACGCCGCGGCCACCGCCAGCTTGGACATCACCTCGGCGCGGCGCGCCTCGGGCACCGTCACGCGGGTCGGCATCCCGCCGCCGAGGTCGAACATCTTCACGAAGTCGAGCCCCGATTCGAAGTCGGCGGCGATTGTCAGCGCGCCCGAGTCGCGCACCACCGCCACCGGCGAGCGCTCCTGCCCGATGAGCAAGAGCTCGGTCTTGTCGTAAGGGCGCCCGGCCGATTCGACGTAGGCCACCCCATCGATGATTTGGAAGCTCTCGGCCAGGCGCTTGCTCTCCTCGAGCAGCGGGTCGATCTCGCGCGCCGCCTCTTCGATCTCGCTCCAGAGCACCGGCGACTTGGCGCGCGCCACCAGGTACTGGAGGACCCGGTGCTTGAGCGTCTCGTCGCGGAAACGCGCCCGCAGCGCGCGATCGATGCGCGTGGCGATCGGCCCCGGCTCGCCGCGGCGGGTGTCGACCGCGCGCGCGTCGGCGTCTGCGCCCTCGTAGGGCTCGACGCCGCCCAGCACCCACTTGGCGCCCGAATAGAGCCCGTCGAGGTCGAGGTGCATCCCCACCGTGTCGACCGGTCCCGCCGCGCGCACCACTTCCGGTGTCACCAGCTCGGGACAGGCGCCGTGCTCCGCCTTGGTCGTCAGCACGAAGCGCGGATCGCCCACGTAATCGGCGTGCCGGTCGTGGTCATGGTGGTCGACCCAGGCCGCCAGCCGCCCGCCGAGCCCGTTGATGAACGGCAACGTCGTCCGCTCGAACGAGGCCCCGCCCCCTTCGCTGGCGAACGCCACGTCGAGCACCGCCACCCGCCCCTCCAGCTTCGACGCCGGCGGCAGCACCCGCGGTGTCAGAAACGCAAACCGCGGCAGCGTGGTGGACGAGGGGGACGACATGGCCGAGAAGATACTCGACTTTCAACGCCCTCGCCGCGACAGGGCGACGGAACTACATGCAGTAGCCGTACATGGCTGCGCCCATCGCCGGGTTCATACAGGTGGTTCCGGAGGCGCAGGTGCTGGACGTCAGGCAGACGGGCCAGCAGGTGCCGAAGCAACTGTCGCCGGCGATGCATTGGGCGATGAACATGCATGCTGTACCTGTTGCCACCGTCCCTGGGCAATCGCACTCGTTCACATTCGTCGTCGCCGTCGGGTAGCAGGCGAAAGGCGCATCACAGCCCGTCTGGGCAATCGGATCGCAAGACTCCACCAGGCTGCAAAGCTTGTCGATTGACGCCGGCAGCAACCCACCGCCGTTCGCCTTGGGGTTCACGTTGCACGCAGAGCCGGTACCGCAGACAGCCGCGTCGGAGCTGTCGCAGAACCGGTAGCAGCGGCCAGTACCGCACTCGGGTTGACAATAAAGGCCTGTCTTACATTCCGATGGCGATTGCACCGCCGGATCGCAGATTGTGCCGACGTCCTTCGTTCCGGCAGTACCGGTCAGGCACTTCGTCGCGCCGTTGACAACCGCGCACCAGCCACAGTCGCCGCAGCCGGTCTGGCAGCCCGGGTTACACGCCTGACCGGTGGCGTGCTCCGCGGGACAAATTTGTGCGGCCGTCGTGACCGAGTTGCAGACCAGGGACGCATCGTAGGGCCCCTGGTAACAGCGGTTGTTCACCGTATTACATTGGAAGTTGTCCGGGCACGCGCCGCCGTCACCGCAGGCGAACCCACCGGGCGCAATGTTGGGCGTGTAGCAGGACGTCCCAAACAACGCCGCTCCAAGAACGAGCGTCGCGGTCCAACGAAGGCACTTCATCACGCGCAGCTTCCGTTAGAAGTTGCACCAGCCGTACGCCGTGCCGCCATCTGCCTGAGGCAAAGGCTGACAGCCGCCCGGGCATTGGTCGGCGGGCCCACCATCGACGGGCAACAGGCAGACCGAATAGCACTCCTTCCCCATCAAGGTTTCGCTGAGGCAGACATTTCCAGCCAGACAATCTCGCGAATGATTGCAGGCGTCGCCGGGACGTCCGGTGGTGTTGGCTGGCAGTCCCGTTCTCGGGAATTGACAGTCGCACAGCGTGTGACCGCTCGCGGATAGGTAGCAAGAACCGGATGATCCGCAGCCGGCAGCGCCCGGAAGCGGATTGCAGGCCGCGGGCGGAACATCACAGAACGAATATGTGCCACCGTCTCGCGAACAGGTCGCTCCACCCTGGCAATCCGCGTTCGTCCGGCAAAATTGATAACAGCGGTCCGGACAGGTGCTTCCCGCGATACATACCTCGCCCGGCCCACAATTGTCTGTTTCGCCCAATGGATTTGCTGGACTGGTTGCGCTGCAGAAAGACAGCAGCCCGACGGGCTTCTCGTTGGGCATGTACAACTCGTTGCAGGTCAAAGCGCCAGTCGAATCGACCGAGCACTTTTGGTAGCACGCGCCGCAGCCGGTGTTGCAGACGGGATCGCAAATTCCCGTCCCGCCGTCGGCGGGCTGGCAGTTGGGGACCTCGCCAGTGCAGGGGCGATCGACGCCGGCGTCCATGCCGGCGGCGCCACCTTTACCGCCTTCTCCGCCCTTGCCACCCGCGCCGCCGGTAGCTACTACGCCGGCGTCGGAGCCGTTGGCGATACAGAGGCCCTTATTGCAGTTGAAGTTGTCGGGGCAACCGCCGGCGTCGCCGCAAGCGAAGCCGCCAGGCAGAATCTTCGGGCGGAAGCAGCCGACGCTCGCCAGCAACGCGCACACCAGCGTCGCGCGGACGGCCAGCCCCTGCGCCGACCGCACGGGTCAGAACCTCAGTCCCATGCCGCCGCCGACCAGACCCGGCGCGAGCCAGGGGGCGAAGCTGACGGTGGTGTCGGTGGTGGCCGGAGGCGCGCCGTTGTCTCTCGACGATGACGACCCGTTGGTGATGAGGATGACCGCTCCCGCCACGGCGACGGTCGCCCCGGCGATCCCGCAGACGATGGCCACGATGTTGGCCGTCTTGCCGGCCGACTGGATCGATTCGTCGTGGGCGTTCCACTGTTTCGGATCACCGACATCCGACGCCTGCGTCAGCTGGTCCCCGAAGTTCTTGGCGCGAACCCCCTCGATGATGGCGACCACGCCGGAGGCGACGCCCACCCCGACCATCGACCAACCGAGCGCACGACGCTTGGCCGAAGGAGGCGCAGGCGGCGGCGCTGGCGCGACGACGACGGGCGTCGTCACCACAGGCGGCGGGATCGGCGCCGGCTCGGGCTGCGGCTCCACCACCTCCGGTTTGGGGGGCGGCGGCACGACCGCAGCGGCGGCCCTGCGGCGATCTTCGATCAGCTTCTCCATCGCGGTGATCTTGCGCTCGACGTCGTCCTTGTTGCGGGCCTCGGGCGAGCGCTGCAGGTAGCGGCGATAGAAGTGGATCGACTCCTGGGGCTGATCGTTCAGCCGGTACGCCTGGGCGATGTTGTAGAGCATCACCGGATCGCCGTCGATCTCGTACACCTTCTGGTACTCGTCCACGGCCTCCTGGTACTTGCCCAGATCGTAGGCCCGCGTCGCCTGCTGGTAGTGGACGTGGATTTCCTGCTTCTGCTGGGCCGAGAGCTGCGCCCGCGCTTCTTTTGAGCCAAGCGCCAGCAACATCATCGAAAAAATCAGCGCGAAAGCCCGAGGTCGCCGCGTCATGACAGTCGATGCCATTTTATGGATTAACGGGGAGCCGAGCTTCGGATCGTCGGGATCAGCTCTGCCCACGTACAGTACCCTACCTCGGTCCCGATGGAAAGAAAGACACCTCGCCGGCCGGTTGATGTACTTTGCGCCTCGCTCGTCCAGTCATCGTCCCATCGTCCTTTCATCTTGGTTTCATCTTGCGTCGTCCCATCTCCGTCGCCTGTCGGCGACACTCTCTGGAGGATCCGGATGCGTCACCACCTGCCGCGTAGCGTTGTGGTTCTCGGAGGCGCGGCCCTCGCGGCCCTGCTCTCGATCTCTTCCTGCAGCACCGAACAGCCGGCTGCGCCGACGACCTGCTGCGATCAACCGAAGATCCCGGCCGGCATCCCGGCCTTCACCGTCATCCGCGACGAGGTCAGCGGGCCGACCGACGGCCAGGACGTGAAGATCCACGTCGCGCTGAAGCAGAAGACCAAGCGGGACGACATCTATCCGGCGCTGCAGTTTCTGTATCGCTACGCGATGACCCGCGGCACGTTCGAGCCGACGACCTTTCTGGGCGCGTTTTACAACACCGAGGGCGACGCGCAGACCGGCGGCAACCCGGTGGCCAAGATCTGGCGCGAGCATGGCGACAAGGGGCCCAAGTGCGAGAACGCCATCCGCCTCGAATTCCCCGAGGAGGTGCAGAAGTCGTTCGCCTACAGCTTGAACCGCGCCGAGCCGGAGGATCTCGAGGACACCTGCCGCCTCAACGAGAAGAAGAAGACCGTGCACGTCGACGACAAGTTCACCCACAAGCCGACCATGCAGACCGACGAGGCGCACAAGGCCGTCGAGGTGACCTATCCCTACCTAGAGAGCGGGAAGGATGAGTACGTCAAGTCGTTGACGTTCAACAGCGCGATGACCTACTGGGCGGAGTTTCTGACCGCCATGTTCTCGAAGGCGCCCGAGTTGCAGCAGGTGACGTACACCGGCGTCCTCGACGACCAGCCGGTCCTGAAGATCACCACCACGCGCCAGGAGTTCGACCAGCACCTCTCGAACGTCCAGGAGACCATCGCCTCCTACGCCGCGATCACCTTCGCCAAGCTCGGTCTGCACAAGACCGACGACAAGGGGGCGATGAAGGATCAGGAGCAGCAGAAGACCAAGACGTACAAGGCAGCGCTCTCGTTCCTTCCCAAGGAGCGGGTGATGATCTCGCCCAAGCTCACGATGGCCGCCGCCGGCGGCAAGAGCGGAAAAGCCGGCAAGGCCGGCAAGGGCAAGTAAGCCCCGCTATCCCAGGTGCGGCATCTTGATGATGCCGAGACCGACCAGCAGGCCCGCCACGCCCACCGCGATCGAGACGAGCGCGGTGATGGAGGAGCGGTTGACGATCTTCTGCAGCAGCGTCTCCTTCGGGCGGCGCGGCCGCACGAAATACTGCGCCACGCCGGTCAGGATCAGGATGACGCTGCAGAGGACGAAGAACTTCGGAAGCAGCGCGGCGGCCCCGTTCACCTGATCACGCTATCCAGGTTTGCCACGTTGCCACGTTCGCCACGCCATCCACCGTCGCCACGCAATTCACGTTCGCCACGTTCGCCCTCTATTCTACGCCGCGCCGGGCGAGCGCGTCGTAAAGGCCGATGAGCTTGCGCGTGACCGGACCGGGCCTGCCGCCGGCGACCGGCTTCTCGTCGACCGTGGTGACCGGCAGAACGCCGCGGGTGGCGCTGGTGATGAACGCCTCGTCGGCGCCACGCAGCTCATCGGGGGAGATTCGCCGCTCGAGGAGCGGGACGCCGCTTTCGCGGCAGAGCCCGATCACCTTGGCGCGCGTGATGCCGTCGAGAATCCCCGCCTCCGGGGGCGGCGTCCACACCTCGCCCCCCTTCACGATGAAGACGTTGCTGGTCGACCCCTCGGCGATGCTGCCGTCGCCGCCGCAGAGGATCGCCTCGTAGGCCTTGCTGCGCCGCCGCGCCTCGCCGAGCGCCAGCACGTTATTGAGGTAGTTGCCCGATTTGACCGCCGGATCGATGGCCTGCGGGCTGTTGCGCGCGATGGAGACGATCGCCACCGTCACCCCTTTTTCGTACATCTCGGGGGTCGGCGCGCCCAGCGGAAACACGATGACGACGAGCTGCGTGTCGTCGACCGACGCCGGATCGAGATCCAGCTTGCCGGCGCCGCGGGTCAGGATCACCCGCACCCGTGACTCGGGAAAGCCCGCCGCGGCCATCGTCTCCGCCATGGCCCGCTCGACGGCGGCACGCGGCGGGGCACGCAGGCCGATCCGCTCGGCGGACCGCTCCAACCGATCGAGGTGGTCGCGGGCAGCGAACAGCTTGCCGTAGAACGTTCCGATGGTCTCGTAGACGCTGTCGCCATAGAGAAACCCTCGGTCAAACACTGAAATCTTTGCCTCTTCTGGGGGACAGACTCGGCCGCCAATATGGACGCGGATGGGCATGGGCGGCAGAACCCTAGTACATCCGAGGCGCCTCGGCTATTTTGGTCGCCTGGAGAGCCCCCTACGTGAACATTCTGCGCGTCCGCTGCCGGAACCTCGAAGAGTTCGACGAACACTACCGGGTCGATCTCCCGACGGGGGGCGTCTTCTGCCCCACGACGACCGAGCTCGCGCCCGGCACCGCCGTGGTGGTCGAGATGGCGTGCGACGGCCTGCCCAACAAGGTGCTGATCCGCGGCAAGGTGACCGCCTGGCGGCCGGCGCTGCCGCGCATGCGCGTCCGGGCGGGGGCCACCGTCGCCTTCGAGCCCGAAGAGAGCGGCAAGCGCGACTTCATGATCGAGACCCTACGCGGCACGCGACCGGCGACCCGCCGGCGCAAGCACACCCGCATCCCGATCGGGATCCCCTGCCGCATCCGGGTGGCCGCGGCGCTCGACCTGATAGACGCCGAGCTGCGCGAGATCAGCGTGAGCGGCGGCCTGGTGCTCGGCCCGGTGCAGCCGCCGATCGGCACCGACGTGGTCCTGGAGATCACCCCGCCCGGCAGTGAGGCGTCGTTCGACCTTTCGGGGCGCGTCGTCTACCATGCAGGGGCAAACCAGACCGGCGTCCGGTTCATCTACCGGGAAGGCGGCGGCTCGCGCCGGCTGCGCGAGCTGGTTCGCCGGTTCAAGACGCTCTGACGGAGGCTGCCATGCGAAAGACGCTGCCATTCATGCTGTCGCTGACGCTCCTGGCCTGGGCTGGGAGCGCACGCGCCAGCCACTACGCGGTCGCCGATGTCCCGCGCCTCATCACGCCGGCCGAGGTCGACAAGCTGCACAAGGGGAAGATCGAGACCACCGAGCAGCTCCTCGACAAAGGGGCCAAGAGCAAGGATCGCAAGGCGCTGGCCAAGGCCACCGGGCTCAAGGGGCCCAATCTCCTGGATCTGGTCCTGCGGTGCGACCTCCTGCGGATCAAGGGCGTCGGGTCGGAGATGGTGCTTTTGCTCGAGGCGGCCGGCGTGAAGAGCACCGCCGAGCTGGCCAGCAAGGAGCCTGCTGCGCTCACCGCCGCGATGGAGAGCGCCAACAAGACAGCCAAGATCTCGGAAAAGCCACCGACGGAGCCCCAACTCAGTGACTGGATCGGGCAGGCCAAGAGACTGCCGCAGGTCGTCGAGAAGAAATAATCGGGGTCTGTAACCACCCCAACTTCGGTTTGCGCTCGATTTTTGTTAGAGTCCACGGCTCGCATGGCCCCCGGACGTGATTCGCTCGCCGTCTCGGCCCCTGCCGGGCAATTTCAACCCGGTGCCGTCGTCGGCGGACGCTTCCGCCTTGACGGACTGCTGACACAAGACGCGGTCAGCCAGACCTACCGCGCGACGGACGCCAACCGGCGCGGTCCCGCCGCCGTCCGCATCATATCGTTGCGCGCCGTCGGTCCCGCGGCGGCGCAGCTGGTGACCGACGTCGAGAACGCCAGCGCGCTCGTGCACAAGAACCTGATCGAGGTGCTGACCGCCGGGCGCGAGGCAGACTACTTCTTCATCGCCACCGAGCTGCTCGACGGGCAGACGCTGCGCGCGTTCATCGACGGCAAGCGGCGCGAGGGGCGCAACGTCTCGTTCAAGGGCGCCTGCAACCTGATCACGCACGTGGCCAACGGCCTCGAGCGCGCCGCCGGCTTCATGCCGCACGGCGGGCTCAACCCGGCGGCCATCTGGGTCAACAAGGCGGGACGGGTCAAGGTCGGCGAGCTGGGCCTGAGCCGCACCATCCCCAGCCTGGCGCGGCGTGGGGCCCCGAACGGCGGCCCCAATCACGTCTACAGCGCCCCGGAGGTGCTGGCGGGCGTGGCCCCCAGCTCGGCGGCGGACGTCTATTCGCTGGGGATCCTGCTCTACGAGGTGGTCACCGGACAGCTGCCGTCGTCGCCTTTCAAGCCGCTCTCACAGGCGGCGGCCGACGTCCCGCCGGTGGTCGACGCCATTTTGGCCAAGGCCTTCGCGCAGCAGCCGGAGGCACGATTCGCCTCGCCGATGGAGCTGCGCGACGCGCTCGCCGCGGCGCTGGCGGGCGGCGCGCCGAACCTGGCACCGGTCGGCCAATCGAGCGCCGCCGCCGGCGCTGTTGCCGCTGCGGCCGGAGCGCCTCGTCAGGCCGCCGTCCAGCAGGCGCAGGCGGAGACAGCTCCCCCCGCGGCGCCGCCGCCGCGCAGCTCGCTCGGCCGCTCGTTCAACGTCGCCGAGGCGGCGGGTGGCGCGATCGACGAGGCGCAGGAGCGCTGGCTCATTCAGAAGGATCGGCTCGATTTCGGTCCGTTCTCGCTGGCGCAGGTGCGGGCACAGATCGCGCGCGGCGAGATCGTCGGCGAGCATATGATCGTCGACAGCGACACCGGCGCGCGCAAGAAGGTGAAGGACTTCCCGGCGCTGCGTGAGTTCACCAAGACCTCCGAGCGGCACCGCGAGCAGAACCGGCGCGCCGCCGCCGATCAGCGGCAGGAGACCGTCGACAAGAAGAAGTCGGTGGTGATGTTCTTCTCCACCGTGATCTTTCTGGCCATCGCCGTGGGCGGCGTCTTCTTCTACGTCTGGACGCGCAAGGCGGACCAGGGGACCAAGCTCGCCTCCCGCAGCGAGGACGCCGAGGTCGACGCCTTCCTCAAGGAGGTCAAGCTCAGCTTCCAGAGCGCCCACGTCGCCAAGCGCGGCAGCGCCGGCGGCCACCACGCCGGCGGCGGCGTCGGCTCGAAGGCCGACGACGCCGAGTTCAACAACGACTCGAACTTCGGCGACGCCTCCAAGTACGCCTCGGCCGGCGATGAAACGCTCGACGACGCCGTGATCGGAGAGACGATGATGCACCACTACCGTGGGCTCGTCCCTTGCCTGATGTCCGAGCGCAAGCACAACCCGGGGCTCTCCGAGATGAGCCTCGACTTCGTCGTCCGTGGCTCCGGCAAGGTCTCCGCCGTGAAGGTCAACGGTCAGAAGGGCGCGTTCGCCAGCTGCATCCTGTCGCGCATGCCGATGTTCCCCAAGTTCAACGGCACCAAGACGATCGCCAGCTGGTCGATGTCGATGAGGTGAGCTGAGGGCGGGAGGGCCCCGCCCTCCCACTGGCGGTTCAGCGGGTGAAGCCGGCCGAGCGATCCTTGGCCAGCGCCGGCGCGGCGAGCTTGAATCCGAGCACGTCTGCATAAGCGAACGCGAAGCGCTCGTCCTTGGCGGTGGTGATCGTCAGGAACTGATCCTTGAGGTCGATCTTCACCACCCGCCCGATCGCCAGCAACTCGCCGGGGTTCGAGATGAAGCAGGTCGCCTCGCGCGCCTCGGGAATCTTGAAGGCGCCCGCTTTCCCCTCCGCTCCTTCACCTTCCAGGATGTTGCCGATGATCTCTCGCGTCATGGCTGGAGTGTAATCGATCCGCCGGCGGCAGCGCCGCTATACTGAGGCCGATGATCGCGGCGTGGGTGCCCGCCCTGCTGGGTCTCCTGGCCGGTGACTTCACCTGGCCGGGAGCGCTGGAGGCTGACGGGCGGGCGCTGGCAGCGCTTCCCGGGCCCGAGCGGCCGGCGGCGGTGGAGCGGCTGGTCGCGCGTCACGGCGCCCGGGCAGCCACCCCCTACCTGCTGCCGCTGCTCTCCGATCCGGAGCCCGAGGTGCGGGTTTACGTCGGGCGCCTGCTGGCACGCGACGGCGATCGGAGCGCCCTCGACGCCGCCGTCGGCTGGCTGACGGCCTCCGGGCACCCGCCCGCCGATCGCACGCTGGCGCTCGACGTGCTGTCGCACGCGGCGGCGCTGACGCGGGAGGCGCGGCGAGCGATCGAGCAAGCGGGCCGCGACC
>CAVRRT010000110.1:0-10902 GCA_963723305.1 uncultured Pseudomonadota bacterium | reverse complement strand
CCAGCACGGTCGCGTCGTCGGTTTCGGCGAGATTGAACGCCCGGCGGCCGAAGGGACCTTCCCGCCGAACGGCGACCCCCAGGCGCTTGACCTTGCCCGTCAGGCTGACGCCGAGACGGAAGACCCGGACCAGCGGGATGGTGCGCAGGGCCTTGGCGCCGCGCTCGTCGTCCCCCTGGGCCAGCCGCTCGATCGCCAGATCGAGGGTGGCCACCAGGCGGTCGAGCACCGCCGCCACGGCCTCATCGTCGCCGGGGGCGATCCGATCGGCGGCCAGCACGCGGTTGGTGAGCGCCACCAGCGCGAAGCGGAGGTCGTCGAGCTCGTCGCCGTCGGTCAGCTTCTGCGCCGCGCGCGCAAAGGGCGACCCGTCGGTGTTGCCGAGCCGCTCCGCGAGCGCCGTCGGCACCCGCAGCGCAGCGTCGCCATCCGGCAGGCGCGGAGAGGACCCGGCGTCGACGATCGTTCGGGTGCGCCCCGCGGCGTCGCCAATCTTGACGCTGGCGGGATCGAGCTCGCGGTAGACCTCCAGCGCCTCGTAGTAGTCGGAGAAGCCGAGGTCGGCCATCCGGGCCTGGCGCCAGCGGTAGGCCGACTCCTCGAGCTCGGCGTCGAGCTCGCCGATCGCGCCGACCAGGATGCGCCGGGCGGCGGATTTGTCCCACCGGTAGAACGCATCGACGATGCGGATCAGCGCCCGGGCCGGGTCGGGCCCCCCCTCGACGACCGGCGTGACCCGCACGTCGAGCAGGAAGAAGCCGTCCGGTGTCGGCCAGAAGATCCCCTCCGGCTCATCCGGCGCCTCTTCCTGCGTGAGATCGATGATGCGTGCCCCGTGCCGGAGGATGAGGCCGAGGAGCTCACTGTCGATCCCGGTCAGCCAGCGCCCGACCCGCTCGTACGGCGCGGCCGAGATCGCCTCCAGCCATTCCCCCAGCGCGGCCGGGTTCACCTGATCGCGCTCCCACAGCGCGAAGTCGAGCACGACCGAGAGCTGCTCGGCCGTCGCGGCGGCCAGAATTTCGGCCCCTTCGCCGAGGCCGATCTCGTGCAGCACATAATAGAGCTCGTCCCCCGGGAGCGCCCGGACGGCCACCTCGAGATCGGGCGCTTCGAGCAAGGCGTCGGCGCGGCGGAGCCGGCGCCCGCGCCCGAGGCGCGCGCGGTACTGCGACAGGGCGACCACGTTGTTCGGTCGAGGCGGTCGAGGAGTCCGCCATGTATCTTCATATACACCGATGTTGTCGACCGTTCTCCGCACCATCGCCGCGCACGCGCTGTTCGAGCGCGGCGACAGGGTGATCGTCGCCGTGTCGGGCGGCCCCGATTCGATGGCCCTCCTGCATCTGCTCTGGGAAGCGCAGGAACGGCTGGGGCTGACGCTGGAGGTGGCGGGCGTCGACCACGGGCTGCGGCCGGCCGCGGCGGGCGAGCTCGAGCTCGTCCGCGCGAGCGCCGAGGCGCTCGGGCTTCCGTTCGTTCGCCTGGCGGTCGATCTCGGTGGGGGCCGGCGCCGCGCCGGGCTGCAGGAGGCCGCGCGGCGGGCCCGGCTCGGCGCGCTGGCGGCGCTGGCCGCGGAGCGCGGGGCGCGTCGGATCGCGCTCGGGCATCAGGCCGACGATCAGGCCGAGACGGTGCTGTTCCGGATCGTCCGCGGGACCGGCCTTCGCGGCCTCGGGGGGATCCCCTACCTGCGAAGTCCGTTCGTACGCCCGTTGCTGGATCTGCGTCGCGCCGAGATCCTGCGCTACCTCGGCCGGCGCAGCATCTCC
Source organism: uncultured Pseudomonadota bacterium (assembly GCA_963723305.1). Taxonomy (GTDB): domain Bacteria; phylum Myxococcota_A; class Polyangia; order Fen-1088; family Fen-1088; genus JADGRB01. Next base: position 9,130 of record CAVRRT010000110.1, on the reverse strand, counting down.
TTTGTCGAAGATCCCTCCAACGCCGACCTGCGGTTCGCGCGCGCCCGCGTCCGCCATCGCTACCTGCCGCTCCTGGCCCAAGAAAACCCGCGTGTCGCGGAGGCGCTGGTGGCGCTGGCGGGGGCGGCGCGCGACGCCGGCGCGGGCGATGCCGGTGCCGGCGATGAGACCCTCGCGGCGCTTCCCCGCCGGGTGGCGGTCGTCGTGGGGCAGTTGCGCGCGCGCGGCGGCACCGGAGCCGTCGACATGGAGGGGGGACGGCGGGTCGAGGTCTCATACGGCGTCGTGCGCGTCGGGCCGCGCGATCCGGCGCGCCGATCCGGGCCCGCTGCGCCGCTGGTCGCGCCGCTGGTCATCGATGGGCCGGGGGTTTACCGCTGGGAGGCGGGCACCCTCGACGTGAAGGCGGCGGCGCGGCCGGCGCGCCCCACCAAGGCGACCGCGGTGGAGTTCGACGCCGACCTGCTCGACTGGCCGCTCGTCATGCGGGCGCGCAAGACGGGCGATCGCATGCGCCCGCGCGGCGGCCGGGGGAGCCGCAAGCTCTCCGACTTGATGATCGACGCCAAGATCGCGCGCGGCGCGCGGGCGGCGTTGCCGGTGGTGGTCAGCGCGCTCGGCGAGCTGCTGTTCGTTCCGGGGCTGCGTCCGGCGGAGACGGCGCGGCCGACAGCCCGCACCCGCCGCGTCGTCTGTCTCCATTTCGGGTCCCCAGGCATCCAACGGACATCTGAGCTTTTGGGGCAAAGGAGTGTTTGACGCTCCCCTGTTTGGCGGCAATACTTTTACCGCCCCACCTCCGCTCCCATCGAAAGGAACTCTGCGTGCGCCAAAGTCATAAGACCGTTCTGCTCTGGATCACGTTGATCTTCGCTTTCGTGGTGATTTGGCAGTTCTTGAACGGCCAGCGCGCCGCCGAGACCCACGTGCTCTTCTCGCAGTTCGTGCAGGAGGTCGACCAACACCCGGAGAAGTTCAAGGCGGGGTCGGCCATTCAGATCCGCAAGAACCAGGAGAGCGCCGAGTTTCGGGGCACCTACGCCAACAACGAGAACTTCGTCACCACCGGGATCGCCGGCGACAAGCTGCTCGAGAAGATGGACAAGGCGAAGCTCTCCTACGAGGTGGTGAAGGAGAACGAGAACGGCTTCTGGCAGCAGGTGTTCGTGACCTGGTTGCCGATGCTGGTGCTGGTCGTCCTGTTCCTGGTGTTCATGCGCCAGCTCCAGGTCGGCGGCGGCAAGGCGATGAGCTTCGGCAAGTCGAAGGCCAAGCTCCTCTCGGAGAACCAGCGCAAGATGACCTTCGCCGACGTGGCCGGGATCGAGGAGGCCAAGGACGAGGTCGAGGAGATCATCGCCTTTCTCAAGGACCCCAAGAAGTTCACCCGCCTCGGCGGGCGGATTCCCAAGGGCGTGTTGATGATGGGCCCTCCGGGCACCGGCAAGACGCTGCTGGCGCGCGCCATCGCGGGAGAGGCGGGCGTGCCGTTCTTCTCCATCTCGGGCTCGGACTTCGTCGAGATGTTCGTGGGCGTCGGCGCCAGCCGGGTGCGCGATCTGTTCGAGCAGGGGAAGAAGAACGCCCCCTGCATCATCTTCATCGACGAGATCGACGCCGTCGGCCGCCACCGTGGCGCGGGCCTCGGCGGCGGGCACGACGAGCGCGAGCAGACGCTGAACCAGCTGCTGGTCGAGATGGACGGCTTCGAGTCGAACGACGGCGTCATCCTGATCGCCGCCACCAACCGCCCCGACGTCCTCGACCCGGCGCTGCTGCGTCCGGGCCGCTTCGACCGCCGCATCGTGGTGCCACGCCCGGACGTCAAGGGGCGCACGGGGATCCTGAACGTGCACACCAAGAAGACGCCGCTCGCGCCGGGCGTCAACCTCGACGTGATCGCGCGTGGAACGCCGGGCTTCTCGGGCGCCGATCTGGAGAACCTGGTGAACGAGGCCGCGCTCTGGGCGGCCCGCCTCGACAAGACCCAGCTCGACATGGGCGACTTCGAGATGGCCAAGGACAAGGTCCTCATGGGGCCCGAGCGCCGCTCGATGATCATCAGCGACAGCGACAAGCGCGTCACCGCCTACCACGAGTCGGGGCACGCGCTGGTCGGCAAGATGATGAAGGGCTCGGACCCGGTCCACAAGGTCACGATCATCCCGCGCGGGCGGGCGCTGGGGCTCACCCAGCAGCTTCCGCTCGAGGATCGCCTGAACCTCTCCAAGGAGTCGGCCAACGATCAGATCGCGGTGGCGATGGGTGGCCGGGTGGCGGAGGAGCTCATCTTCCACCAGCTGACGACCGGCGCCTCCAACGACATCCAGGTGGCCACCGATCTGGCCAAGAAGATGGTCTGCGACTGGGGGATGTCCGACAAGCTGGGGCCGCTCCACTTCGGTAAGCGCGAGGCGGAGGTGTTCCTGGGCCGCGACTTCGGCGACGCCGGCAAGGAGTACAGCGAGCAGACGGCCGTCGAGATCGACTCCGAGATCCGCACCATCGTGACCGCCAACTACGACCGCGCGCGCAAGGTGGTGATGGAGAACCTCGACAAGCTCAAGGCGCTCGCCGAGGCGCTGCTCGAGTTCGAGACCATCGACGGCGCCGAGATCGACATCATCTTCTCGGGCGGCCGCCTCAACCGCGGCACCGACACCAGCCGCGCGGCGGCGACGTCGGCGGCCACAGCCAAGGCGGCAGCGGCCGAGAAGCCCGCTCGCCCCAGCATCTTCGCCCCGCCGCGCCCCGTTCCGGACAAGGCGTAAGACCGCTCGGCCCGCGGGCGAAGCCCGTCTTCGATCCTGAGGGACCGATGGGGGAGAATGGGAGAGCTGTGCGCTGCCTGATCGTCGGGGTGTTGAACTGCACGCCGGACTCGTTCTCTGACGGGGGGAGGTTTGCCTCGGCGGAGGAGGCGATCGAGGCCGGCGCGCGGATGGCGGGGGAGGGGGCGGACTGGATCGACGTGGGCGGGGAGTCGACGCGGCCAGGGGCGACGCCGGTCGAGGAGGCGGACGAGCGCGCGCGCGTCCTGCCCGTCATCGCCAGGCTGCGGGCGCGGCTGCCGGCGGCGATCCGCATCTCGATCGACACCTACAAGGCCGGGACGGCACGCGCGGCCGTCGCGGCGGGGGCGACGGTGGTGAACGACGTTTCCGGGGGGCGGCTCGATCCGGCGATGCTGGCCGTCGCGGCCGAGGCCGGGACTGCGATCGTGCTCGGACACCTGCGCGGCCTGCCGGCCACGATGATGGAGGGGATCGCGTTTGCAGACGTCGTCGCGGAGGTCGGCGCCGAGCTCGCCGAGCGGGTGAGCGCCGCGCGGCGGGCCGGGTGCCGGGAGATCTGGGCCGATCCGGGGCTCGGGTTCGGAAAGCGGATCGAGCACAACCTGGCGTTGCTGCGGGGGCTGCCCGCGCTGGGGGCGCGGGTCGGCGTTCCACTCATGGTCGGGGTCTCGCGGAAGGCGTTCATCGGCCAGCTGACGGGCAAGCGGCCCGGAGAGCGGCAGTTCGGGACGGCGGCCGCGGTCACGGCGGCCGTCCTGGGGGGCGCGGCGGCGGTGCGTGTCCACGACGTCGGTCCGACCCGCGACGTCCTGGCTGTCGCGAACGCCCTGGTCCGTGATTAAACTGCCGAGAACCCCCCCATGGCCAACGAAACGAGACACCTGTTCGGTACCGACGGCATCCGCGGCGTCGCCAATCGCGATCCGATGACGGCGGAGATGGCGCTTCGTTTGGGGCAGGCGGTGGCGCAGCGCTTCCGACACGAGGATCGCCCCGGGCGGATCGTGATCGGCAAGGACACGCGCCTGTCGGGCTACATGCTGGAGAGCGCGATGCAGGCGGGGATCGTCTCGGCGGGCGCCGACGTGATGTTGGTCGGCCCGCTGCCGACGCCCGGCATCGCCTTCATCACCTGGTCGATGCGCGCCGACGCCGGCGTCGTCATCAGCGCCTCGCACAACCCCTACCAGGACAACGGCATCAAGATCTTCGCCGCCGACGGGTTCAAGCTGCCCGACGAGGTCGAGGCCGACATCGAGCGCCGCATGGAGGCGATCGGCGCCGGCAACGACAGCGCCCGCGCCGAGCCGGGCGCGATCGGCAAGGCGGTGCGCATCGAGGACGCGGTCGGCCGCTACGTGCAGTTCCTGAAGCAAACCTTCCCCAAGGAGCACACGCTCGACGGGATGAAGGTGGTGGTCGACTGTTCGAACGGGGCCGCCTACCAGGTGGCGCCGCAGGTCTTTCAGGAGCTAGGCGCCGAGGTGATCGAGCTGAACGTCTGGCCGGACGGGCGCAACATCAACTACGACTGCGGCGCGCTCCACCCGGAGGCGATGGCCGAGGAGGTGCGGCAGTCGGGCGCGGCGCTTGGGGTCGCGCTCGACGGCGACGCCGACCGCCTGATCCTGGCCGACGAGAAGGGAAATATCGTCGACGGCGATCAGGTGATGGCGATCCTGGGGACCCGGATGCTGGAGCGCCGGCAGCTCCCCGAGGAGACGGTGGTGGCGACGGTGATGTCGAACCTGGGCCTCGAGCGGGCGCTCACCGCCAAGGGGGGGAAGCTGCTGCGGACCGCGGTCGGCGATCGCTACGTCGTGGAGGCGATGCGCGAGCGCGGGCTGTCGCTGGGGGGCGAGCAGTCGGGGCACATCATCTTCCTCGACCACGCCACCACCGGCGACGGCATGGTGGCGGCGCTGCGGGTGCTGTCGGTGATGGTCGAGGAGGGGAAGCCGCTGTCGGAGCTGGCGCGCGCCATGACCCGCTATCCCCAGGTGCTGCTCAACTTCGCGGTGGCCAACAAGCGTCCGTTCGAGGAGATGCCGGCGGTGCTGTCGGTGATCGCCGCGGTCGAGCGCAAGCTGGGCGCCGACGGGCGCGTGGTGGTGCGCTACTCGGGGACCGAGTCGAAGGCGCGCGTGATGATCGAGGGGACGGACCAGGCTGGCATCCGCGCGCAGGCGGAGGAGATCGCCAGCGTGCTGCAGCGCGAGCTCGGCGGTCGATGATCCGTCTCTACGTCAACGTCGATCACGTGGCGACGCTGCGTCAGCAGCGCGGCACCCGCTACCCCGATCCTGTCGCCGCGGCGACCTTGTGCGAGCTGGCGGGCGCCGACGGCATCACCGTCCACCTGCGCGAGGACCGCCGCCATATCCAGGACCGCGACGTGCGCGTGCTCAAGGAGACGGTGCGTGGCGTGCTCAATCTGGAGATGGCCGCCACCGACGAGATGCTGCGGATCGCGCGCGAGGTGAAGCCTGACTTCTGCACGCTGGTCCCCGAGAAGCGCGAGGAGCGGACGACCGAAGGGGGGCTCTCGGTCGGGCCGGGCGGACAGGTCGAGAGGGTGGCGCGCGCGCTCGCCGAAGCGGGGATCGGGGTCAGCCTGTTCATCGATCCCGAGCCGCGGGTGGTGGAAGCGTCGGCGCGACTCGGCGTCGGCACCGTCGAGCTGCACACCGGCGATTACTGCCTGGCACCGGCGCGCGGGCCGGCCGCGACGAAGCAGCTGCAGCGCCTCTTGCTGGCCGCGCGCGCGGCGGCCGACGCCGGGCTGCGGCTCGGCGCCGGGCATGGGCTCGACTACACCAACCTCGGGCCGGTGGCGGCGCTGCCGGGGCTCGAGGAGCTGAACATCGGCCACGGCCTCATCGCGCGGGCGGTGATGTTGGGGATGGGCGCCGCGGTTGAGGAGCTGCGCGCCGTGATCGCGCGCGGCGCCGGTGCCTAGCGGTGGACCTGGTGGACTTTCCGCTGCTGCTGACGGCGGCGGAGATGCGCGCGGCGGATCTGGGGGTGGCGCGCGCGCTGGGAGTGCCGACGCTGCGGCTCATGGAGAGCGCGGGGCGTGGCGTGGCCGAGATCGTGCGCCGCGAGCTCGGTGGCAAGCCGGGCCAGGTGGTGATCGTCTGCGGCGGCGGTTCGAACGGCGGCGACGGGTTCGTCGCCGCGCGCCAGCTGGCGAAGAGCGGCGTCACCGTGCGCCTCCTGCTCGCCGCGCCGAGGGCGAAGATAAAGGGCGACGCCGCGGCCGCCCTGGCCGCGCTGGAGGCGGCGGGCGGCGTCAGCGTCGAGGACGCCGGCGATTCCACCGAGGAGGCTGACTGGCGCAGGCGTCTGGCCGGCGCCGGCGCGGCCGGCAGCGCGTCCGTCGCGGCCGTCGTCGATGCGATATTCGGCACCGGATTTCGGGGCGCGGTCGAGGGGGCGCCCGCGGCGGCGATCGCGGCGATGAACGCCGCGCCGGGTCGGAAGATCGCCGTCGACATCCCTTCCGGCCTCGACGCCGACAGCGGGCGCGCCGCGGGGATCGTCTTCCGGGCCGACGTGACGGCCACCATGGGCGTCTGCAAGCTTGGGCTGGTCATCGACGCCACGGCGCCCGTCGGGCGGATCGAGATCGTCGATCTCGGCGCGCCGGTCGACGAGACGCTCGCCCCCTCGCCACACTGCCGGCTGCTCGAGGCGCGGGGGATCGCGGCGCGCCTTCCCCGCCGGAGCGTCGACGCGCACAAGGGGAGCTCGGGGCAGCTCCTCGTCGTGGCGGGCTCGACGGGGAAGACCGGCTCCGCGTTCCTGGTCGGCACCGCGGCGCTGCGCAGTGGCGCGGGGCTGGTCACGATCGCCTCCACCGCCGCCGGCCAGAGCGCGCTCGACGCCAAGGTGATCGAGCTGATGACCGCGCGCTACACCGAGGGAGAGGACGCCATCCCGGAGGCCGCCATCGCCGCGCTCATGACGCTCGCGGCGCGCGCGCAAGCGGTCGCTCTCGGTCCGGGGATCCCGACCGGCGCCGGGATGCGGGCGGTGGTCCAGGCGCTGGCGGCGCGACTCCCGGTGCCGCTGGTGATCGACGCCGACGGGCTCAATGCGCTCGGGACCGAGGCGCCCAAGATTCTTGACGGGCGCGCCGGCCCCGCGCGTCCTCACGCCTCACCCGGGCGAGATGGGACGTCTGCTGGGGCTCTCCATCGCGGACGTTCAGTCGGACCGGCTCGGGCATGCCCGGGGTTTGGCGGCGGCGACGGGGGCGATCGTCGTTCTCAAGGGGGCGCGCACGATCATCGCGGCGCCCGACGGGCAGGCGCTGGTCAGCCCGATTGCCTGCAGCGCGCTCGCCACCGCGGGGAGCGGCGACGTCCTCACAGGCGTCACCGGGGCATTGCTCGCCCGGCGGGTCGAGCCGCTTACCGCGGCCGCGGTCGCCGTCTACGTGCACGGGGCGGCGGGCGAGGAGCTGGCGCCGCGGCTCGGCGACGGCGTCATGGCCGGCGATCTGCCGCTGGCTATCGCCGGCGTCATGGCCCGGCTCGCAAGCTGAGCCCGTCGGCGCGCCAGGTCCCCGCGCTCGCTGCCGTCGCTCCCGCCAGACCGTCGACGCGCGCGATGCCCAGCTGGTCGGTCATCGCCTCGACGGCGACGCCGTTGCCGGAGAGGGTGACCCAACGCCCAGCGAGCGGCGCGCCGTCGGGCGCGCGCAGCCGGATTGCCGCCGCGCCGGTCCTGCCGCGCGCGCGGTCGCCGAGCGCGGCCCGTGCGTTGGCCGCCAGCGGCCCCTCCAGATCACGCGCCGCCTCCGCGAGCGCGGGGCGCGCGGCGGGAAGCGCGCGCGCTTCCCAGGCCGCGGCGGCGCGGACCTGCAGCGGTTCAGCAGGGGAGGCGATGAGCGAGGCCAGCCAGTCTCCGCCGCGCCCAGTGTGGGCGACGGCGACGCAAAGACGCGCACGCAGCGTGGGCTCGGCGTCGGAGAAGGCGCGCGCCAGGGCGGTCACCTCACCGCCCGACAGTCGGGCGGCGGCGAGCGCGTCGGCGGCGGCGAAGGCGCTGGCGTCACCCCTCCCCAGGAGCGCGATCGCGCGATCGACGACCGCGCGATCGACGAGCGGCTCTTCGAGGTGCGCGCCGGCCAGCGCGCGCGCCAGCGGTCCCGCCAGCCCCGGATCGGCCGCCAGGAATGCCTGGTCGAGCGCCGCGGCGTCGGCGGCGGTGACGTTGGCCAGCAGCGCGTCGCCCAGCGCTTCGAGCTCGGGCGGCTCTCGAACCGCCCCCTTCGTCGCGGCCAGCGCCGCCAAGATGCGCGCCGGCGGCGCACCGCCGGTGCGCGCCAGCGCGCGGGCGGCGGCGGCCCGCACCGCGGAATCACCGTCGCCGAGCCGGTCGGCCAGCAGGAGGGCGCTGGCGCGCGCGGCGAGCGCGCCGGCCAAATCCGCCGCCGCGGCGCGGACGCGCGGATCGGCATCGGAGAGACCTCCCTCCACGACGGCGACGCCCCGGGGATCGGCGAGCGCCCGCAGCGCCGCGAACGCCCGCAGCCGGAGGTCGGCCTGCGGCGCCCCCGCCGCCCGGGCCAGCGCCGGCACCGCGGCGGGATTGCCGAGACGCGCCAGCGCGTCGGCCGCCACCAGCGCGACGGCGGCGCTCTCCGGCGACGAGAGCGCGGCCGCCAGCGCCGCCGTGGCCCGGCGATCACCGATCTCGCCAGGATCCGCGCGGCCGGCGCCGCGCTCGCTGGTGGGCCATGTGCGACCTCGCTGGCCAGGGCCTCGACGGCCGCCGCGCCGGCGTGGAGCAGCGCCAGCCTGACCTCCTCGGGAGCGGGAGGGGCGCGCAGGGCAGCGACGAGCGCGCCGACGGCGTCGGGGGTCGCCATCTCGCCGAGCGCCAGGTCGGCGTGGCCGGCCAGCTCGTCGACCGGGCGGCGGCGCGAGAGCCCGATGAGCGTCGCCGCCGCGCCTGCCACCGTCGTGGCTGACGGCGATCCGAGCGCGTCGACGGCAGCCAGGCGAAAATCGCCGGTCTGCTCCGACGCCATCCGCACGAGCGCCGGCAGGGCGCGCGGGTCGTGGAGCGATCCGAGCGCGCGGAGCGCCGCCAGCCGGACCAGGCGGTCCGCATCGTCGAGCCGCTCGAGCAGCGGCAGCGTCGCCAGCCTCGCCAGCTTGGCGTCGCCGGGACTGGCGCGGGCGGCCAGCGCGACCACGAGCGCCGCCTGCTGGCGGACCTCGCGGCTGTCGTCGTCGAGCGCGCTCAGGTACGACGGAGAGCGAAGCGAGGGGGTCCTGCCGCCCCAGCGCCTCGAGCGCCCGCACGCGGACGGCGGGATCCCG
>CAVRRT010000109.1:0-4617 GCA_963723305.1 uncultured Pseudomonadota bacterium | reverse complement strand
GTTATGTCGTCTACTGGTTCGTTACGTATTGCTAACCCGGTCGATCACCCGATGGGCGGCGGCGAAGGCCGTTCGTCCGGCGGCCGCCATCCCTGCTCGCCGTGGGGTCAGCTCTCGAAGGGGTTGAAGACGCGGCAGAACAAACGAACCGACGCGATGATTGTCAAACACCGCGGCAAGAAAGCCTAAGGAACCAGCATGGCTCGTTCAGTCAAAAAGGGTCCCTTCATCGACGCCAGCCTGATGAAGAAGGTCGTCGACATGCAGCGCCAGAAGTCGAAGAAGGTCCTCAAGACCTGGTCGCGGCGCTCCACGATCATCCCGGAGATGCTGGGAATGACCTTCGCCGTTCACAACGGTCGGAAGTTCGTTCCGGTGTTCACCACGGAGAACATGGTCGGCCACAAGCTCGGCGAGTTCTCGCCGACGCGGACGTTCCACGGTCACTCGGGCGAGCGCAAGGCAGCGACCGGTGGCGGCGGAGCTTCGGCGCCGGCGGCTGCGGCCCCCGCGGCCAAGAAATAGTCGAAGGAAGCAGGCGAGGAGAAGCTCATGGCACGCGCAGTTTTGAAACGGTTCCGCGAGTCGCCCCGCAAGGTGCGGGCGGTGGCCGACATGATCCGCGGACGGACGGTCGACGACGCGATGTCGATCTTGCGGCTGCAGCAGCGCAAGGCGGCCCACATGCTGGTGAAGGTCCTCGACTCGGCGATCGCCAACGCCACCGAGAACGAGAAGGCCGACGCCGACAAGCTGGTCGTCACCAAGGTCTTCATCGACGGCGGCCCGGTGACGCGGCGCTGGATGGCGCGATCGATGGGGCGGGCCAACCGTCTCGTCGGACGGACTTCACACGTGACCGTCGAAGTCGACGTTCCCGGCGGCAAATAGGCAGCACGACAGAGCCAGCAGGAAAAGGAAAAGGTCATTTAGATGGGTCAGAAAACACATCCGGTAGGTTTTCGCCTCGGCGTCATCCGCGGTTGGAGCTCGAAGTGGTACTCCGAGAAGGATTTCTCGAAGTGGCTGCATGAGGACCTGCGCCTCAAGAAGTTCGTCAAGAACAAGCTGAGCCACGCCGGCGTCTCCGCCGTCGAGGTCGAGCGCGCCGCGAACAAGGTGAAGATCAACATCTTCACCGCCCGCCCGGGGATCGTGATCGGCAAGCGCGGCGCCGGCGTCGAGACGCTGAAGAAAGAGGTTCAGGCGCTCACCTCCAACGAGGTGTTCCTCAACATTCAAGAGGTCCGCAAGGCCGAGACCAACGCCCAGCTGGTTGCGGAGAACGTCGCCACCCAGCTCGAGCGCCGGGTGGCCTTCCGCCGGGCCATGAAGAAGTCGGTCCAGACGGCGATGAAGTTCGGCGCCAAGGGGATCCGCCTGGCCTGCGCGGGACGCCTGGGCGGCGCCGAGATGGCCCGCTACGAGTGGTATCACGAGGGTCGGGTGCCGCTGCACACGCTGCGCGCCGACATCGAGTACGGGACCACCGAGGCCCACACGACCTACGGCGCCATCGGCGTCAAATGCTGGATCTTCAAAGGCGAGGTCCTTCCGCAACGCAACTCGCGGCTGGCCTGAACTAGGAGACGGAATCGATGCTCGCTCCCAAAAAAGTCAAATGGCGAAAGCAGCAGAAGGGCCGCATGACCGGCCTCTCGAAGGGCGCGACCGACGTCGCGTTCGGCGAGTACGCGCTGCAGGCCCTCAGCTGCGGGTTCGTGACCTCGCGCCAGATCGAAGCGGCGCGTATCGCGATCTCCCGCCACGTCAAGCGTGGCGGCAAGCTCTACATCCGGATCTTCCCGGACAAGCCGATCTCGAAGAAGCCGGCCGAGACCCGCATGGGTCACGGTAAGGGCAACCCGGAAGAGTGGGTCGCCGTGGTGCGTCCCGGGCGCGTGATGTACGAGCTCGAGGGCGTCGACGAGAAGCTGGCGCGCGAGGCCTTCCATTTGGCCGAGCACAAGCTCAGCGTCCAGACGCGGTTCCTGGCGCGGGAGAGCCGGCTGTGAGCGTCGAGGCCAAGGACCTGCGGGGGAACGAGCCCGACGAGCTGCGCAGCACGGTGCGCAAGCTGGAGGAGGACCTCTTCAAGCACAGGCTGAAGAAGACGACCAGCCAGCTCGAGAACACGATGGTGATTCGCCACACGCGCCGCGACATCGCCCGGGTGAAGACCGTCCTCGCCGAGCGCCTGCGCGGCGCACCGGTCGCCCCGGCGGCCAAGGCGGCGGCCGTTTTTGAAGAGGCCGAGGCTTCTGCATCGGCTGCCAAGTCGCCCCAGGTGGCGGCTGCCAAATCAGCCAAGGCGACAAAGCCCAAGGCGACGGCCAAGCCGACGGCCAAGAAGACAGCGAAGGAGACCTAGACGTGCCCGCACACAAAATTCACAAGCGCCGCATGATCGGCGTCGTCACCAGCGACAAGATGGACAAGACGCGGGTGGTCCTGGTCGAGCGCCGCGTGGCCGACCGCAAGTACGGCAAGTACCTGACCAACCGCACGAAGTACAAGGCCCACGACGAGAAGAACGAGTTCAAGTCGGGCGATCGCGTGCAGATCGTGGAGAGCCGTCCGCTCTCGCGCGACAAGCGCTGGCGCGTCGAGAAGCTCATCGAGCGCGCGCCGGAAGCCTAAAGGACGCGCAGAGGCAAAATTATGATCCAGACCACCTCCACGCTCGACGTCGCCGACAACTCGGGTGCCAAGAAGATCATGTGCATCCGGGTGCTCGGCGGCACCAAACGCAAGTACGCTTCGATCGGCGACATCATCGTCGTTTCGGTCAAAGAGGCGATCCCCAACTCCAAGGTGAAGAAGGGCGAGGTGGCCAAGGCCGTCATCGTGCGCACCAAGAAGGAGGTGTCGCGCCAGGACGGTTCCTACATCCGCTTCGACACCAACTCGGCGGTGCTCGTCGACAAGGACAACGAGCCGGTCGGGACGCGCATCTTTGGCCCGGTCGCCCGCGAGCTCCGCGCCAAGCGTTTCATGAAGATCATCTCGCTCGCGCCGGAGGTTCTGTAGTCATGCACGTTCGCAAGGGTGACCAGGTCGTCGTCGTCGCCGGCAAGGAGAAGGGGAAGCGCGGCCGCGTCCTGCGGCTCATGACCGAGAAGGATCGCGTGGTCATCGAGCGCATCAACATGGTCAAGCGCCACACCAAGCCGACGCAGCGCAACCCGCGGGGCGGGATCCTCGAGAAGGAAGGTTCGGTGAACGCCTCGAACGTGGCGCTCTGGTGCAACAAGTGCGTGGCGCCGCGCCGCGGTCGTCACGAGCACAACGAGGGGCAGCCGAAGCGCCGCGTGTGCATCAAGTGCAGCACGCCGTTCGAGACGGCCTAGAGATTCTGACGTAGAGGGACAGAAGAACCATGGCTCAAGAAGAAAAAGAAGAAAAAGGCGCCAAGGCCGGCAAGCCGGCGCTCACGCCCGAGCAGGAGGCCGAGGTCGCCGCCAAGAAGGCGGCGCGCGCCGAGGCCAAGGCCAAGGGCGGCGGCAAGGGTGGCGGCAAGGGCAAGGGGGGCGCCGGTCCGGCGCTCGAGGTCGCGAGCGAGCGCGTGAAGCGTTCGGCGCCGGCCCGCCTGCGCACGCTCTACGACGCCGAGATCCGCGGCAAGCTGATCGCCGAGTTCGGCCTGACGAATCGGATGGAGGCGCCGCGGCTGACCAGGATCACCATCAACATGGGTCTCGGCGAGGCGGTCTCCAACCCCAAGATTCTCGACACCGCGGTCGAGGAGTTGGGTGCCATCACCGGCCAGCGGCCGGTGGTGACCAAGGCCAAGAAATCGATCGCCGTCTTCAAGCTGCGCGCCGGCCAGAAGATCGGGGCCATGGTGACCCTTCGCCGCGAGCAGATGTACGAGTTCCTCGACCGACTGATCAACTTCGCGCTCCCCCGCGTGCGCGACTTCAAGGGGGTTTCCCCCAAGTCATTCGACGGGCGTGGCAACTACACGCTCGGCATCCGCGAAGAGATCATCTTCCCGGAGATCAACTACGAACGCATCGACAAGCCGAAGGGGATGAACATCACCTTCAACACCACCGCGGCCGACGACGATCAGGGGCGTGCGCTCCTCCGTCACTTCGGCATGCCCTTCAGGAACTGACCATGGCCAAAACCGTCGATCTTCCCGCCAACAAGAAGCCGCCAAAGTTTCAGGTGCGGCATCGCAACCGGTGTCATCAGTGCGGGCGCGCCCGCGCATTTTTACGCAAGTTCGACCTTTGTCGAATCTGCTTTCGCAATCTCTCTCTGCGTGGCGACATCCCGGGCGTCATTAAATCGAGCTGGTAGGGTGATTTGAATGTCAATGACTGATCCCATTTCAGACTTTTTGGCCCGGATTCGGAACGGAATCCTGGCGCGCCACGCCGACGTGCTGGCCCCGTCGTCCAAGCTGAAGCAGCGCATCTGCGCGCTGCTCAAGGACGAGGGGTACATCGCCGGCTACGACGTGCGGGACTCCGCGGTCGTCGCGGGCACCGAGGAGATCGTGGTTCGCCTCCGCTGGGCCGATCCGCGCACCAACGCGATCACCGGCCTCCGCCGGCGGTCCCGGCCCGGACAACGGATGTACGTCCGGCATGGAACGATCCCCAAGGT
>CAVRRT010000108.1:0-51685 GCA_963723305.1 uncultured Pseudomonadota bacterium | reverse complement strand
TTTTCTATATCGGGAAGAGTTTCACTGGTCCGACACCTGGCGAGGTTTTGCACCTCCCGGTTTGGCCGACTATCTGCCTGCTATCGAGCAGTGTAACGGTTGGAATGGCGACGAAAGCGCTGGCGGAGTACCGGATGGCCAGCTTCCAACTATTGGTTGCGGCGACAATCCTGCTGGGCTGCGAATTCCTGCGCAGACTGCGCTGGAATGGCGCCACCGACATCGTTGTCGAGCCGCGAATGCCGACCATCGACGACAACCAGCGGCCGCCCGGCCAGGAGCCCCAGCAAGAGACGGATGGTGGTCCCCGAGTTGCCGCAGTCGAGCGCCTCGGCGGCCGCACGCAGGCCGGCGAAGCCGACGCCCACGATGCGCGCGTTTCCCTCCTCGATCTCGACGTCGACGCCGAGCGCGCGCAGCGCCGCCGCCGTCGACAGGTTGTCCCCTCCCTGCCCGAGGCCCCTCGCCTCGACGACGCCGTCGGTGAGCGCGCCGAACAGCAGCGCGCGGTGGGAGATCGACTTGTCGCCGGGAACACGACAGGTCCCGCGGAGCGGGCCGGAGCGGCGGACGCGGAGCGAGGTCGACATCGCGGGATTCACTACCACGAGATCAGTGGCGCGCGGCGGCGACCATCTGCAGGATGGCCAGCAGCTTCTCGGCCAGCCCCTCGCGGCGCTCGACCGGGATCCGCAGGTGGCCGTGCACCCGCACCCCCTCGACGCCGAGGACGATTCCGTCCAGCATCGGCCCGAGGCCGAGCATCCGGACCATCGGGTGCTGGCTGTACTGCACGAATCGCCAGGCTCCAGCCCGCGGCCGCGGCGACGGCGTCGCGGACGCTGTCGAGCACGCCGATGACGTCCAGGTTGAGATCGTCGCCCAGGTCGAGGCGTGCGGCGGCAGATCGCCAGCCCCGGCGGCAGGTCGACGAATCCGGCCGCGCGGGCGCGCATCCCGTCGGTGACGTTGAGCGCGACGAACGCCGCCGGTCCGGCGTGGTCGGCGTCGAGCGATCGCCGCAGCGCGCCCAGCGGCACCGTGCGCGCGTCGGGGACCAGCCCCCAGGCGGCGTCGATGGCGCCCCGAACGGCGTCCGGCTCCCCCTGCACCAGCGTCCGCGGCGTCACCAGCGCGACCGCGCGGCCGCCGCCTTCCCACAGCGGGCTGTCACGCCAGCGGGTCTCGGTGGCGCCCGGCGTGGAGGCGACGAACGCCGCGCCGACGCGCGCCGGATCGAAGGTACCGCGCACGATCGTCAGCGTGCGCGGCACGCCGCCCGCCTCCGTCATGACGGACAGCAGGCGCTCCCCTTCGGCGAAGATGTCGTAGCCGAAGAGGCGCCGCCCCTCCTCGCGCTGGCCCGAGAAGCCGCTCTGGTCGAGAGCGCGCGACCAGGGCGAGGCGCGCAGCGCGCCGAGGTCGACCTCCGCCAGCGCGTCGGAGCTCGCCGGCGCCAGGTTCCACAGATCGCTGTCGTCCGCGGCCGCGCGCGGGCCCGACGGCGACGCGGGCGTGGCCGGCGCCGCGTCGAAAGAGGTCGCCGCAGCCGGCGGCGGTGAGGGCCGCAAGGGACCAGGAGGGCCAGCAGAGCAAGACGACCGGGCCCGAGACCGCGGGAAGACGCCGCGAGACGACCCGCGCGACGCGGGGGTCGGATTCATCGCCGCTAGCCCGGAACCAAGCCGTTCGCGTCCGGCCTTGGCGGCCTCGAGCAGCTCGCCGATGCGCGCGCCGTCGCCGGCCTCGATGGCCGCCCGCAGCGCCTCGATCTGCCGCGCCAGCGCGTCGACCAGCGGCAACACCTCCTCCCGGTTGTCGAGAAAAATGTCGCGCCACATGACCGGGCTGGAGGCCGCCACGCGCGTGGTGTCGCGCAGGCTGCTGGTCGGCAGACGCTGCAGCCCTTCGATCACGTCGCGCCGAGAGCCGCCCAGCGTCGCGGCCAGCGTGTAGGCGGCGACGTGCGGCAGGTGGCTCCCGGCGCCCAGCACGCGGTCGTGCAGCGCGGCGTCCATCCGCACCGGCTCGGCGCCCATCGCGATCCAAAGCCGCTCGATCACGGCCACCGACTCTTCGCGGCTGAGCGGCGTCGGGCAGATCACGCAGCGCTTGCCCTCGAAGAGCAGCGGGCTGGCCGCGTCGGGCCCGACCCGCTCGATCCCGGCCACCGGATGGCAGGCGACGTACGCGCCGGGGGCCAGCTTGGGCTCGATGGCGGCGATGGCCGAGGCCTTGACCGAGCCGACGTCGATCACCATGCGCGCCCGGCTCCAGCACCGGCGCGATCTCGGCGGCCAGCGCGGCCAGGCTCCCCACCGGCGTGGCCAGCACGACCAGCGCGGCGCCGGTCGCGGCCTCGGCCGCCGACGAGAGCGCGCGATCGATGATGCCGAGAGAGCGCGCGCGATCGAGCTTCTCTCGCGTGCGGCTCCAGGCCACCACCTCGGTCACCGCGCCGGCGGCGCGCGCGGCCAGCGCCACCGAGCCGCCGATCTGCCCGGCGCCCATCACCGCCATGCGCCCGAGCGACGGCACCGGACCAACGCCGTCGCCGTGCTCATGGTCGGCGCCTTCGCCAGGGCCCCGTGGCGCGCGCGCGCCGCGCGCGCGAAATCGAAGTCCGGCTGGGGAGGCGCGGGCATCGGCACCCAGCCGGAAACTACAGGCTGCCGCGAACTGCGCAACGGCGAGGAGTATAATGGACATCAGCATGAACGCCGCCGCACCCCAGTCTTCTCTTCGCGCTCACCTACGGGTTCCTGACCGCGCTCACGCCCTGCGTCTACCCGATGATTCCGATCACCGTCAGCATCTTCGGCGCGAGGCCGGGGTGCCGCGGCGCGCGGGCGCTGGCGCTGGCGACCGCCTACGTGCGTCGGGGATCGCCACGCATGTTCGGCGCGCTCGGCACCACCTTCGGGCTTCGTCGGGCGGGCGTTCGGGACCTTCCTGGCCAACCCGTGGGTGATCGTGCCGCTGGCGCTGTTCTTCGTGGCCATGGGGCTCTCGATGTTCGGCGCCTTCGAGGTGGCGCTGCCTTCGGCGCTGCAGGCGCGCCTGTCGCGCGTCGGCGGGCGCGGGTTCCTCGGCGCGTTCGTGATGGGCCTGGTCGCCGGGATCATCGCCGCGCCCTGCACCGGTCCGCCGCTGGCGTCGCTGCTGGCGTACGTGGCCACCACCCGCAACGCGACCTGGGGCTTCGCTGCTGCTCGCGACCTACGGCGCCGGCGTCGGCCTGCCGTTCTGGCTGCTGGCCGGGTTCTCGATGTCGCTGCCGCGCCCGGGCCGCTGGATGGAGTGGGTCAAGAGCGTCTTCGGGATCGCGCTCTTCGCGGCCGCGCTCTACTACCTCAAGAACGTCGTGCCCGGCGCTGGCGCGGTTCGGCTCGGGCAAGCCGAGCTTCGCGCTCGACGATGGCGGCGCTGGTGCTGGTCGGCGTCGCGCTCGGCGCCGTGCACGCCAGCTTCCACGGCGGCGCGACCGAGCGCGTGCGCAAGGCGTTCGGCGTCGGGCTGGTCACGATCGGCGCTCTTCGGCGCCACCAACTACCTGCTGGCCCCCAAGGGCGACGTGGAGCTGCACTGGCTGTCCGACGAGCCGGCCGCGGTGGCCGACGCGCGCGCGACCGGGCGCCCGTTGCTGGTCGACTTCTCCGCCAGCTGGTGCCTCCCCTGCCGCGAGTTCGAGGTGCGGGTCTTCTCGCGCCCGGAGGTCGCCGAGGCCATGCAGCGCTTCACGCTCTTGCGGCGTCGACGTGTCGCACGAAGACGACGATCCCGGCGCTGGGCGCGCTCAAGCACAAGTACGGCGCCGACACCTTCCGGCGATCCGCATCGTCGCGCCCGACGGCGCGATTGTCGGGAAGACCGACACGCTGTCGCCCCCGAGCGCTTCCTGACGCTTCTGGCCCGCGCCGCGTCTAGCGCGGAACCCTGACAGGCTCCCCGGCGCTCGCCGCGTCGGCGGTCAGTAGCCGAGGTGGAAGGTGACGGTGCCGAGGCCGATGAGGTGATAGCCGGACGAGTGGCCCTGCGCGTTGACGAGTTCACCACGTCGCCGCCGAAGAAGTAGTGGTAGCCGAAGGTCCCGCTGGCGCCGATGCCGATGAACGGGTTCAGGAAGTACTCGTAACCGAGCGTCGCGTTGGCTGACGATCCCCTTGGCCGAGATCTGGCTGTCGTCGAGCGGCGGGCTGACCGGGCCCGGGGTGCCGAAGCCGAAGCCGCCGGCGATCTCCGGCTTGAGGACGCTCTGGCGCTGTCCCTCGGGCAGCTTGGGTTCGCCGAGCGGCACGTCGATCTCGATGCCGAGCAGGAACTGGATCAACGTCCCCGAGGCGCCGGAGCCGTCGAAGACCTGCAGGAAGTTCGCCGAAAGGTCGAAGACCAGGAGCTTGATCCCGAGGTCGAAGCCGACTCCCGGGCCGCGGGTGGTGTCGAAGAAGTCGGGCGTGTTCGCCGTCGTCCCCCACCCGCCGACGCCGCCGGCGGTGGCCCCGGCGTACAGATCGATGAGGCGCGCCTGGGCCGGCCGCGCGCTCAGCAGCGCGGCGGCCAGGACGACCGACAGCAGCAGCGTGGAACGCTTCATGTCGGTTGCCCCAGCAGCGCCTCGATGCGCTCGCGATCGAAGCCCAGCAGAAGGCGGCCGCGCACGTCGATGATCGGCACCCGGTCGGTGGGGATCCCCATCTTGCTGGCCTTCTCGGCCAGCTCGCGGGCCGCGCTCGGATCGCGCTCGATGTCCTTGTCGGCGAACGGAATCTTGTGCGCCGTCATGTACTCGCGGGCGGCGCGGCAGGCGCCGCACCAGGAGGTCCCGTAGATCGTCACCACCGGCGCGGTCCCGGCGGGGAGCGCGCCGCCGGGCATGCCCGGCGATGGCGCGCCGGACGGCGGCCCGGCGCCGGCTGGCGCGGCGGCGGGAGCCGGCGCCATCTGGTGCGACGCGAACGGTGATGACTGACCGCCTGGCAGCGCCGCCAGCGCGGCTGTCTCGAAGGCCTCGCGCGACATCGCCTTGGCCTGGGTCTTCCCGCTCGTCAGCAGATCGCCGACGTTGGTGACGTAGACGCGGTCAGCGCCCCCCTTCATCTGTTCGGTCGGCTCGATCACGCGCACCAGGCCGCGCGCCTCCTCGGGGATCGCCTCCGGCTTGTCGGTGGTGGCGAAGGTGCCGGCCGCCTCGGCGTAGGTGAAGAGCCAGCGCCCGCCTTTGAGCACCTCGATCGTGGTCGCCGCGCCCTGGGCGGGAGGGGCGGTGTCCGGCGCGGCACGGTGACAGCCTGACATACCCGTCGTCGCTGCTCCTGCTCCCAGGAGCAGCGCCACGAGCGCTCCGACAAGGCCAGGCGAACGTCGCCCTTCCAGGAAGCGAGATCGCATGCCGTCAGTCTAGCAGGCGGCGCCGGGGTTCGCGCGTGACCCGCGAATCAGTTGACCGGGACCAGCTCCTCGCCGTCCCGCCCGCAGAACGTCGCCTCGCTCTCGTAGCGCCGGGAGCAGTTGGGGCAGATTTTCCCCATCCCGCCGGCGAAGACCACGGCGCTCGCCGGATCGCCCGCGCCGAGGGCCAGCGGAAGAGGGACCAGCTCCTCGCCGTCGAGGGCGCAGAACCTCTTGCCGGCGTCGTACGAGCGCTTGCAGGCTGGGCAGGTCGCGCCGGCGCCGGCGGCCCGCGCCGCCGGATCGCTGGCCAAAACCAGGTCGCGGGCGTCGTGGGGGCAAAAGCGCAGTCCGGGGGCGTAGTCGCGGTGGCAGGCCGGACAGACCATCGCCTGGGGGCGCGGCCCGAGCTCCTGCGGCGCGCGCGGGGGATCGGCGACCGCGTCGGGCGCGGGCGGCCGCCGCTTGGCGCGCAGGTACGGCCGGACCGCATATCCGATCAACGTCAGCGCCAGCACAGCGACCGCGGCGAAGAGTGCAATCTCGACGAGCTGCATCGGTCGGGGCCTCGACCCTAACAAAACGCCGGCGGCGGGAAAAGGGGGAGCCGCCCGGTCGGCGCCGGCGGCCGTCGACCTGAGTGGCGGACGCTACTTTTTCTTCTTCTTGTGTTTCTCGTTCATCGGGCCGGGCTGCCCGATCGACAGCTTCAGCACCGCCTGATCGACGGCCTGCCTGATGGCGTCCTTGATGACGTCCCTGGTCGTGTCGGCGGTATCGGCCGCCAGGTGTCGCTCGGAGACCTCGGCCTCGCTCCCCGACTGCCCGTCGCCGCTGAAGGCCAGCTTGGCGTCGGGGATGGTCGTGCCGAACACGGTGAGCTGGACCTCCACGGCCAGCTGTTTGTTCCGTGCACCTGGCTTGGGATCCTTCACCTCTTGCTTGAGCTTTTCAATCCGCGCCGTGACGTCGAATCCACGCAGGTTGCGCTTCTTCAGCTCCGCCACCAGCGCCGTCCGATCGCTCCCCGGCGCGGCTTGCCCCGAGGGCCCGATGTCCGAGGCCCACTCGGGACGCGAGGCCAGCTCCGCCGTGAGCGCCTGGCCGGTGTAGCGCTTGAGATCGGCGTCCACCTCCGGGCCGGCTTTGACCGGCTGGAGCTGGAAGTAGTACTTGGGGGTCGCCGCCAAGATCGGAGTTGCCAGGGCCGTCACGGTGGCGGCCACCGCGGCGGAGAGGACCAGCGTCAATCGCATCATGTCGTCTCCTCGTCGCGAGGTTGCTTGTATACTGCGCCCGATGCCGGCTCGGCCCAAGGACAAATCTGCGGCGGTCCCCGACGTCAACGTCCGCCAGGGGCGCGATCCGGTTTCGCTGGTCGTCGCGCTCGGCATCACCGCGCTCGCGGCCGGAGGAATCATGGCGATCTTCTCCGCACCGCTGGCGGCCCTCTTTGGCCGCTAGGTCGGTGAATTGCTAGGTCGGTGAACTGATTTTCCAGCGAAAGCGCGGCCGATTCTTGACCCCGCGAATCGTCGAGAATATCGTCGCAAGCCGGCGTTTCCGTGGTTGAACCCCATCCCGAGGCTCCATGATCAAGCTGACGCTGACAGAGAAGAACGGTGAGCCCAGGCTCATGACGTTTGAGAAGGACGAGATCACGATCGGCCGGGTTTCCGGCAACGACATCGTGCTCGCCAAGGGAAACGTCTCGAAGCGGCACTCGCGGTTCACCGTCAAGAGCCCCGGGCAGATCGAGGTCGCCGACATGAAGAGCACCAACGGTACCTACGTCAACGGGCGCAAGAATCGGCTCGCCGATGCTGCTCTCGGCCTCCGATCGGGTCTACGTCGGCGACTTTTTGATCAGCATCGACGTGGGCGGTGGCGCCGGCGCCGGCGCCCCTTTCCCCGACGAGTTTTCGGCCGCCCCCGCCCCGAGCGGCAGCGCCGCGCACCGGTTGCCGGTTCCGCCTCCGCCCCCGCCTCCGCGTGGCCGCGTGGGGTCGAGCGCCGCGCAGCTTCCGACCGAGGACAACGACGACGACGGGGACGCCGGGTACAGCGGCGGCGAGGACGACGACAATCTCGGCCTGGCGGCGCGCCCTCCCGGCTCGGGCCGGGTGCCGATTCCGCCTCCCCCGCCGCCGCGCCGTCCGCCCACGCCGCTGGCCAGCCGGCCCACGGCCCCGAGCGACAACTTCGAGGACGGCTTTGGCTCTGGCTCTGGCGCGCCCGCCATGTCGGCGTCCGATGAGCCCGCCGACGACACCGGGAGCGTCGGCCTGTTCGCCGGCTCGAGGAGCGCCGACGACGACAGCAAGCGCGCGCCGGCTGCTGCGCGTCCAGGCGCGCCGGCGGTCTCGGTGGCCCCCTCCTTCGGCGCGGCCAGCGGAGGGACGGCGATGGCGACCGAGGTGGGCGGCAACGCGGCCGGGTTCGAAGCGCTGCTGGGCGACGCCGCCGTCACGCAGATCCTGATCACCGCGCCGGATGCGGCGCTGGTCGATCGGGGCGCAGGGCTGGTGCTGCACCCGACCAGTCTGGGTGACTCCAACGCCGTGGCCGACGCGCTCTGGCGCCTGGCCAACACCGCCTTCCCGCCCCCCGCGCCGGACAACCCGGTGGTCGACGTGCGTCTGGCCGACGGCACGCGCGTCTCGGCGGCGTTCCCCCCGGCCTCACCGACGGGCGTCGTGGCGGCGATTCGCCGCCCCGTGCTGCTCGAGCGAGCGCTCGCCGACCTCATCCCGGGCGGAAGCAAGGACGCGCAGACGCTGCTGGAGAGCGCGGTCACCGCGCGGCGCAACCTGCTGCTCACCGGCGACGCCGCCGCGATGCCGCAGATCCTGGGGGCGCTGGCAGCGGCCATCCCGGCCGATCGACGGGTGGTCGCCATCGGCGCCGCCCAGCCGCAGACGCGCGGCGGCTGGACCGATCTCGCCCCCGCCGCGGACATGGCCGGCCTCCTGCGCGTGGCGGCGACCCTGCGCGCCGATCACCTGATGCTCGGTGAGGTGGTGGGACCCGAGCTGGGCGAGCTCTTGCTGGTCGCCTCCCGCGGCCAGGAGGGACTGGTGGCCGCGCTTCCGGGACGTTCGCCGCTGGAGACGCTGTCGCGCCTGACGGCGCTGGCGGCGACCGGGCTGGGCGCTTCGTCGGCGACGTCGGCGGCGCTGGTGGCCGCGGCGTTCGACCTCGTGGTGCAGGTGGTGGCGGTCAGCGACGGGACCGCGCGCATCGTCGAGGTCGCGGAGCTGCGCCTCGACGGCGCGGCGGTGGCCGCTGATTCAGTGCTGGCCTTCCAGGGCGACGGCAACCGCCGCGATCCGGGCGCTGGGCGGCTGCAGGGGCGCGGCGTCTCTCCCCGCCTCAGCGCCGCCTTCACCGTCGCCGGCAGCCCGCTCCCCTCCTCGCTCGTCAACAAGTGACGCGCCGGCGCGGGCGCGAGCCTCAGCGACCCGAGATCTTCTTCGACCAGTTTCGGTCGGCGCTGGCGCGGCTCCCGGCCGGGCTCATTCGGGTGATGCCGCCCGCCGCCACGGAAGACCTTACGCGCGCCGAGGCGGCGCTGGGGCGCGCGCTCCCCGATGTCTACGCGGCGTTCTTGCGGTCGTTCGACGGCGCGGATCTGTTCCACGAGACGGTGCTCATCGCCGGCGTCGGCCAGGCGGCGCCGGTGCGGCTCACCGAGCTGCCGCAGGATCGCGCGGGCGAGCTGGCGATCGCCGTCGGGGGGGGCGGCGATCGCTACGCGCTCGACGGGAACGGGCGCGTCGTGCGCACCGACGCCGGGGACGACGAGCGCGCGCTGGCCGGATCGACGTTCGCGCGCTGGCTCGACGCCACGGTGGCGCGCGAGCAGGTGCTGTACGGTCCCGACGGCGAGTACGCGCCCGACGTGTTCGACCCTTCCGGCGAGGAGGTGACTCCGCTGGTGGCGCTCCGGCAGGCCGAGCGGGCGCTCAAGCAGAATCCCGGCGCGGCCGGAGCGGCCCACGCGCGGGGGCTGGCGCTCCGCCGGCTGGGGCGCGCGGCGGCGGCCGTCGATGCGCTCGACGCCGCCGCGGCGCTCGATCCGGACAATCCCTGGCCCTGGTTCGACCTGGGGCGCGCGGCGCTCGACGACGGGCAGAGCGGGCGTGCAGTGACCGCGTTCAAGGCGGTGGCCGAGCTGCAGGCGGGGCCGGAGGGGGCGCGTTTCTTGGCCTGGGCCGCGCGTGCCGCGGGCGACGGCGCGGAGGCCGACACCTTGCGGGCCGCGGCGCTTGCCCGCGACAGCGCGCTCGGCGAGTCCCTCAGGCGTGCTGTCGCCGCTGCGGCCGACGATCAGGACCCGGAGGCCGAGGCCGAGGCGGCGGCGCTGCTGCTGGCCATCGCGCCGGGCCAGGTCGTCGCTCCGCGCCGCCGGCTACCGCTCTTCACGGAGCCGGCTAGAGAACCGGCTGCTCGGCCACCGCCACCAGCTCGCCCGCGTCGTCCTCGCCCCGCAGCACCGCCGCGATCCGGCGGGCCCCGGCGGGGATCTTGAAGGTCGAAGAGCTGGTCGCGGCGGGGACGGAGGCGAACGCGCTCCGGCGGCCGGTGGCGTCTTCGACGTAGAGCCGCACCTGGCCCCGGTGGACGTCGCCCCGCGTGCCCGTGACGGAGACAGCGACCGCGCCGTCATTGACGTCGAGGTGGATGTCGGCGCGGAAAAGGTGATCGACGAGGCCAGCGGCGTAGGCGCCGATCTCGGGGAGCAGCGCGCGCGCGCTGTCGTGATAGACGGCGCGGTCGAGAAAGAACTTCACCCGCCCGGGGACACGCAGGTAGGCGACCAGCCGGCGCTTGTGCGCCGCCAGCCTTGGTCCTTGCTCCGTGAGATCCGCTGGTCCCGGCGGCTCCGCCGGCGCGTAGGCGTAGTGGACGTCGCCCAGGGCGGCGAGCTCCAGATGCGGCAGCTTCGGCAGGCCGTACGGCAGCGACTCGCGCGCGTCCTTCATCACCTCAGCCCCGGTCGTTTCATGGTCGACGACCACCGCTTCGGGCAGTGTGCCGTCGGAGAAGAAACGTCGTTGCGTGCGATCGGCCAGCCCCTGCCGATCGGCCGCGGTGATGAAGGCCATCACCGTCGGGCGGCTCACCGGCGGCGCCGCCGCCGGCACACCGGTCTGTCCGAAGGTGTCGGCGACGTAGCGCTCGAAGGGCGAGCCGCGATCGAACAGGCTCGAACCGCCGGCGCTGAGGTAGGCGCTCCGGAAGTCGTTGCGGACGTGTGCCGGATCGCCGGCGTCCTCGAGGACCGCCAGCGTTCCGCCCAGCGCCAGCAGCGCCCGCGCCAGCGCCGTCCCGCGCGGTCCCGGCCGCTCGGAGATCGTCGCCTGTTCGAGCCCGTCATAGAAGGCCTTGAGCCCGACGTCGTTCTCCGGTGCCTGGAGCCACTCGGGCGAGGGCCGGCCGGTCAGGTTGAACGTGGTTCCCGTGGCGGCGCCGCGCAGGCCGCCCCCCTCGGCGAAGAGCATCCTGAGATCGTGGCCGATCTGGAAGGCGCCGCCGGCCTCCGCCAGGCCGTTGCCGCGCGAGGGGTCGAAAAAAAGGTTCTTACCCCGCTCGGCAGGTGTCTCGGCGATCACCGCGCCCGCCACCACCCAGGCGAGCGCCGGGGCCGCGCCGTCGGCGCCGGGACGGTAGCCGCCGGCCGGATCGAGCGCGTCGAGGCGGCCGCCGAGCACGCGCGCTGTCGTGGGGTCGAGATCGCCCCGGTTGAGGACGATCGGCTCGAACAGGCCGAGCGGGCGCGACAGCCGGTGCGCCAGCACCCGATGCAGCTCCGACGCCAGCACGGCCTGCTCGGTCAGCCCGGCGTGCGTCGTGGCCGGATCGTAGGCCCGGGCCGGCGGCGCGACCAGCGCCGCGGCCAGGAAAGAAAACGGGACCAGCGCCGTTAACCAAGAGGGCTTCATTGCGCAGGGACCTCGGGAGAAGGCGTCGGTTTCACCGCCGGGTTGTCGGCGTCGGTGGGTGTCGTCTCATCGGACGCCGGGGGGAGCAGGCGCGGCTGCTCGGGCGGCAGCTCGGGCAGCCGCGACTCGACCAGCTTGGCCAGCTTGGCCAGCTGAGCCGGCTCGGGGCACTGTCCGTTGCCGCAGGTCATCGAGACGACGACCCCGCGCTCGCGGACGAGGAAGACCAGGCCGCCGATCTCGCCCGACTGCGCGCGGAAGGAGGCGTCGCCCACCTCGTCGGTCCCACGCGCGCCCGGCAGGGTGGTCATGAGCTTGTCGTACTGCACCTCGGAGGCCGCCGGGCCGAGGCGCCAGACGCGCAGGCCCACGTCGAAGCTCTCCGGCTTGCCGAGCGCCTTGAAGTGCCGACTGTCGTAGAACTCGGTGGTCGGCAGATCGGTCAGCTTGCCGTCCTCGAACTTGCCGACGTAGCCGGTGACGCCACGGATCTCGTCGTCGCTGAGCAGCTTGGTGATGTCGAGCGGCGTCAGCACCGGCGAGGGGGTCACCTCGGCCTTCGCCTGCCCCGCTGCGGGGAGACGCTCGCCTTCCAGCTCGAGCGCCGCGGCCTGCAGCTCCCAGGCGGAGGCCAGGCGGATCTTCGCGCCGCCGCCGAGGAACACCAGCTGGGTGGCATGGCGGTAGGTGGGCTGCCAGCGGTCGAGCCTCACCCGGTTGCCCCGCTGGCTGAAGTCGCGCCGCATGGCCCGGCCGGGGAACACCCGATCGCTCCGCCAGCCGACGTGGCCGCGGTGGTAGACGACGAGCGTGAAACGACGGATGCGGGCCGACGCCCCGGTCGGCAGATCGTCGAGCTGCGGGATCGTGTAGCGGCCGTCGGCGCCGGTCTGCACGACTATCTCGCGGGAGCCTGCCGGGGCGTGAAATCCGATGCCGTTCTCGAACGCCCAGGAGGCCGCCACCGTGGCCCCGGCGACCGGGCGATCCGAATCGGCGTCGAGCACGATGCCGTCATACGGCCCCAGCAGATCGGCGGGGCGGATCGAATCGGGCCGGACGGCGAAGGGCGCCTGCTCCACCAACGGCCCGCAGGCGGCCACGACGGCGACGGCGACCGCGCCGAGCAGCCACGCCCGTCTCGTCGACGGGGCGCGTGTCGCTGCACGAGTCACGGTCGAATTGACCGATCCAGCGGAAATTGTTATCTCTTGAGGCACTTAGGATATCGCGGGGCAGCGCCGGTAGGTGTCGGGTCCGGGCCGCCTGTTATCAAAGGATTCGCCGCCTTGCAAACCCCTTCGACATGATCAACTGCGGGCGCTGCGGAAACGCGAACGGGGCTGACGTTGTTTTTTGCCAGTTCTGTGGGACCCGGCTGGCCGCCGAACCGTTGTCCGAGGTCGCAGTCGGCGTTCGCCCTGCCCCTGTGGCCGCCTCCAACCGCTCGACCGATCGCATGGTCGAGGCCGCCTCGGCCGCGAGCCCGATGGCGGCGGCCATCCGGGTCGGCCAGCAGCAGGTCGGGTTTCGGCTGGTGGTCGTCCACCGCGACGGCACCGACGGCATCTCCTACAACTTGCTGGGCGACCAGATCGACATCGGCCGGACCGAGGGGGACCTGCTGTTCGAGGATCCACACCTCGCCCCCCGCCACGCGCGGGTGGTCGCCAGCCTGACCGGCCGCGTGCTCACGCCGCTCGAGGGGCGCAACGGTGTCTACGTCCGCCTGCGGGGCCCGATTGATCTGCAGGACGGCGACTATCTGCTGGTCGGCAAGCAGGTCCTCAAGTTCGAGCTCCTGACCGACGCCGAGCGGAACCTGCGCCCGGCCCTCGAGCATGGGGTGGTGGTGTTTGGGACGCCGGTCCGCCCCCCTTGGGCGCGGCTGCGGCAGATTACCCCGGCGGCGGTCAGCCGGGACGTCTTCCACCTGACCCGCCCCGACGTTTCGCTGGGGCGGGAAACCGCCGATCTCGTCTTCTCGGACGATGAGTTCATGTCGCGCCGGCACGCTCAGATCTCGTTTCGGAACGGGAGGGGACATCTGGAAGACTTGGGGAGCTCCAACGGAACTTTCTTGCGTCTTCGGGGGCCCCATGGGCTCAATTCTGGTGACCTCATCCGAATGGGAGACGAGCTACTCCGGTTCGAGATAGGATGAGGACTCAGCCTTCCGATGCCAACGCCCCCCGACATCGCGATCGAGGTCTTCGGTAAGACCGACGTCGGGCTGATTCGCGAGCACAACGAGGACAACTTCCTCGTTGCCGACGTGACCGGCTCGTTGCGCGTGGCGGACGGACGGCCTCCCTTCACCTTCCAGCTGGGGGACAAGGGCGCGCTCCTGCTCGTCTGCGACGGCATGGGCGGCGCGGCCGCTGGCGAGGTCGCCGCGCAGATGGCGGCCGACGCGATCTACGAGGCGCTCACCGCCGCCGACCCGCAGCCGCGCGACGGGTTCGCCCGCCTCTTGCGGCGGGCGGTCCAGCGCGCCAACGAACGGATCTTCATCCAGTCGCGCGACAACCAGAGCGAGCGTGGAATGGGAACCACCTGTACGGCGGCCGGCCTGGTCGACGACACGCTGGTGGTGGCGCAGATCGGCGATTCGCGCTGCTACGTCCTGCGTGACGGCAAGCTGGCGCAGGTGACCAAGGATCAGTCGCTGGCCTGGCAGCTCATCGAGGCCGGCGCGATGACGCCCGACGAGGCCAAGGCGTTCGAGCACGCCAACATCATCCTGCAGGCGCTGGGGGTGCAGGAGCAGGTCGAGGTGGTCCTGTCGCAGGTCCCCTTGCGCAAGGGGGACGTGGCCCTGCTCTGTTCGGACGGGCTGCACGGCCCGGTGACCGACGAGGAGATCCTGGCCGTCCTGGTCACCGAGCCCGATCTCCAAAAGGCGGGCGAGGCGCTGATTCAGAAGGCGCTCGATCGCGACGGGCCGGACAACATCACGGTCGCGCTGGCGCGCTTCGACGGCCAGGCGCTGAAGCCCGCCACCCCCGAAGAGACAGTGAGCTTCATCGGTTACGATCCGGGGAGCGATCCCGTCCCCGAGCCGGTGGGGACGCTCGACGACTCCGGCATCGGGCGCGAGACAGTCGAGGAGCGGCTGCCGACGGGGCTGCTCGGTGCCGAGGACGACGTCCCGACCAAGACCGACGCCGCCGATACGGGGGGAATTCGGGCGGCCCGGCGGGTCGAGGCCAATGCGGCGCCGGCGCCGCGTGGCGTCCCTTCGCTGCTGGCGCTGTTCTTGATCGGTCTGGTCGCCGCGGCCGCGGGGGGGATCTGGGTCATGAAGTGCGAGCGCGATCAGTCCACACGCTTCGACGGTCGGGTCACCCTCCCCTGAGGCGCGGGATGTCTCGTTGTCCACACTGTGAAGAAGAGATTGAGGAGGGGGCGCGATTCTGCGGCGCCTGTGGCCGCCCGATCTCGGTGACCGCCATCAGCCAGCGCGCCGCCGCGGCCCTGGTGAAGAACTCCGCGGCGGCGGAGACTATCCGGGTCTCGCCGCCGGACCCCGGCCCGGTCCCAGCTCCCGCTCCTTCCTCATCGGTCGCCGCGCCAGTGGCGGCCGGTGGCGCGGCACCGAAGGCCGCGCCACCGGTGGGGGCGGCCGGCGTCTCCCTCTCCCCATCCCCTTTGGCGTCGCTCAGGCCGTCGATCGCGCCGGCCACGCCGGCCCCGGGCAAGCTCGCCGTCGGGCTGCGCCCGGTGGCGCAGCCGCTGGAGAGCCTGATTGGCCGGACGCTCAACCACCGGTTCATCGTCGGGGAGAAGGTGGGCGAAGGGGGATTCGGCGCGGTCTTCCGTGGCAAGCAGATCGCCACCGGACGTGAGGTCGCGCTCAAGATCCTCCACCCGCACAACGTCTCGGACGAGACGATTGTGGCCCGTTTTCGCCGGGAGGCCGAGGCCTGCTCCAAGCTGCGCGACCCGCACACCGTCACCACCTACGACTTCGACGAGACGCCCGACGGCATCCTCTACCTGGCGATGGAGCTCTTGCGTGGGCAAAGCCTGCACCAGGTGCAGAAAGCGGAGGGGCCGCTCGGCTACGAGCGGGTGCTGAAGATTCTCGATCAGGTGGCGGCTTCGCTGGCCGAAGCGCACAACAACGGCATCGTCCACCGTGACATGAAGCCGGAGAACGTCTTCATCGAGTCGCGCGACGGCGAAGATCACGTCAAGGTGTTGGACTTCGGCATCGCCAAGGTCGTCTCCGACGACCGCCAGGTCCCGGCGCTGACGGCGGTCGGCCAGACGCTGGGGACGCTGGAGTTCATGTCGCCGGAGCAGCTCCGCGGCCAGAAGCTCGACGGGCGCTCGGACCTCTACGCGCTCGGCATGATGTCCTACGAGATGTTGACCGGCACCCTCCCCTTCGCCAGCGCCAAGAGCCCGATCGACATCATCAACTTCCACATGCGCCACGAGCCGCCGTCGCCGTCCAAGCTCTCCGACAAGGTGACCATCCCCGCCCCGGTCGACGCCATCATTCTCAAGATGGTGGCCAAGGACAAAGACAAACGGTTCGCGGACGCCAACGCGTTGCGCGAGGAGATTGCCCGAACACAGCGGTCGCTCGACAGCAGCCCGGACCGCTTCGAGGCCTACCGGGTGGTCGCCGTCGTGGGCGCCACCATCGCCATCGTGGCGGCGCTGCTTTTCTTTTTGCACCGCTGACGCAGTGTTTGCTCCACCGCAGAGGCGGTGGCTGCTCCACCGCCGACGCCCTGTTTGCTCCCGCGCCGCGCGGCCGGGGACCTGCCGTTCCGCTGGTCTACTGCACCCGCTGGAAGAACCGGTGCCAGCGGATGGCCTTGAACCAGGCGACCGGGTTCCACCCCTCGGTCTCGCTGCGCGACCACCAGACGATGAGGGCCCGCCCCTTCACCAGATTGAGGTCGACGAACCCCCAGACGCGCGAGTCGGACGAGTTGTCGCGGTTGTCCCCCATCATGAACAGCTGATTGGGCGGAACCTCCGTGCGGCTGAAGTCCGCCCGACCGCCGCGCGCCGGCTCCTGGATGGTCTCGTGCCTGACGCCGCCCAGCGTCTCGGCCCACAGCTCGCAGTCGTGATCGTCGAAGAGCCCCCCCGCGCGGGGAGCCTCGCCGTCGTCACAGACGCGTGGGAGCCGCTCGCGCGGCACGGGCTTACCGTTGACGTACAGCCCCTCCTGCTTCATCTCGATGACGTCGCCGGGAAGGCCGACCACGCGCTTGATGTAGTCGATGCTGTGGTCCTGAGGAAATTTGAAGACGATGACGTCGCCCCGTTTTGGTTGGGCGTACTGCAGCACCTTGGTGTCGGTGAAGGGGATGCTGAGCCCGTACGAGAACTTGGAGACGAAGATGTGGTCGCCCACCTCCAGGGTGGGGATCATCGAGCCGGAGGGGATCTGGAAGGCCTCCACCACGAACGCGCGCAGGAGGAGCGCCACGGCGACCGCCACCCCGATCGACTCGGAGTACTCGCGCACCGTCGACTTGCGGGCGAATGCCAGGTGCTGATCCATGGCGTCGTCGAGGTTGGTGATCGCCTCCCGCGTTTGCTCCAGGTCCCAGCTGCCGAGCGCCTGTTCGAGCGCGCTGATGCGCCCCTGCACCTCGGCGGCGACGCCGGCCGGAATCCGATAGCTCTTCCGCTTGAGGATGCGCTGCGCTTCGCGCATCAGGTGCTGCGCCTCGGTGCGCGCGTTGCGGGCCGCCGTGCGCTTGCGCCACCAGCCCAGCAGGCTGGGGGTCCGCTCCTCGGGCGCTGCGCGTTTTCCGCCCATCGCTAGTCGACCTTCAGGATGGCCAGGAAGGCCTCTTGCGGGATCTCTACGTTTCCCACTTGCTTCATCCGCTTCTTACCCTCTTTCTGACGCTCCAACAACTTGCGCTTGCGCGAGATATCGCCGCCGTAGCACTTGGCGGTGACGTTCTTGCGCAACGCCTTCACCGTGGTGCGCGCGATGATCTTCGCCCCGATGGCGGCCTGGATCGCCACCTCGAACTGCTGCTGCGGGATGAGCTCCTTCATCTTCACGCAGAGATCGCGCCCCTTCTCGTACGACCCCTGGCGGTGGACGATCAGCGACAGCGAGTCGACCCGGTCGCCGTTGACCATGAGGTCCATGCGGACGAGATCGGCGATCTGGTAGTCCTTGGGCTCATAGTCGAGCGAGGCGTAGCCGCGCGAGACCGACTTGAGGCGGTCGTAGAACCCGAACACCATCTCCGTCAGCGGGAGATCGTAGCGGATGATCACGCGCTTCTCGCCGGCATAGGTGAGCCCCGTCTGCTTGCCACGCTTTTCCTCACACAACTTGAGGATCCCCCCCACGTATTCCGGCGGCGTGTGGATGGTTACGGCGATGACCGGCTCCTCGATCCTCTCTATTTCACCTTCCGAGGGGAATTTCGCGGGGTTGTCGAGCTCGATGAGGTCGCCGTTCTTCAGCACGCAGCGGAACCGGACCGTGGGCGCGGTCGTTATCAGGTCGAGGTTGTACTCGCGCTCCAGCCGTTCCTGCACGATCTCCATGTGCAGGAGGCCCAGGAACCCGCAGCGGAAGCCGAAGCCGAGCGCCGCCGAGGTCTCCGGCTCGCGCGTGAACGAGGCGTCGTTGAGGCGCAGCTTGTCGAGCGCGTCGCGCAGGTCCTCGTAGCGGGCGGTGTCGGTGGGGAAGATCCCGGCGAAGACCATCGGCTTGGCGGGCTGAAACCCCGGCAGCGCCTCGGCACAGAGGCGGGCCGCGTCCGTGATGGTGTCGCCCACGCGGGCGTCGCCCACCTCCTTGATGGCGGCGGTGAAGAACCCCACCTCCCCCGGCCCTATCTCCTGCATCTCCCGGGCGAAGGGGGCGAAGGCGCCCAGCGTCTGGATCTCGTAGTCGCGGCGCGCCGCCATGAAGCGGACCTTCTGCTTCGGGCGCAGCACGCCGTCCACCACCCGCACCAGAATCACGACGCCGCGGTAGCTGTCGTACCAGCTGTCGAGCAGCAGCACGCGCAGCGGTTTGTCCGGATCGCCCGTCGGTGGCGGCACCTTGGCCACCACCGCCTCGAGGATCTCGATGATCCCCTTCCCTTCCTTGGCCGAGGCGAGGATCGCCTCCGAGGCGTCGATGCCGATGACCTCCTCGATCTGGCGCCGTACGGCGTCGGGATCGGCGGCGGGCAGATCGATCTTGTTGATCACCGGGACGATGGTGAGGTTGTTGTTCACGGCGAGGTAGACGTTGGCCAGCGTCTGCGCCTCCACCCCCTGCGAGGCGTCGACCACCAGGACGGCCCCTTCGCAGGCGGCCAGCGAGCGCGACACCTCGTAGTGGAAGTCGACGTGGCCGGGCGTGTCGATGAGGTTGAGCTCGTAGGTCTGCCCGTCGGAGGCCAGGTAGGAGAGGCGCACCGTGGCCGCCTTGATGGTGATCCCGCGCTCGCGCTCGAGGTCCATGCTGTCCATGAACTGCGCCTTGCGCTCGCGGTCGGTCAGCGAATTGGTGGCGTCGAGCAACCGATCGGCCAGCGTCGATTTGCCGTGATCGATGTGGGCGATGATCGAGAAATTTCGGATCAGGCGCGTCGGCGTGAGCATGTGCGGTCCGGCGGCGCGGGCTAGCGGCCGGAGGGGACGTGCAGTGTGAGCTGTCCCGGGAGGTTGTGCCGTTCTTTTTCGAGGATCATGTCGATGCCCTGGCGGATGTATTCGGCGACCGGAACGCGCGTCTTCGAGTTCAGCTGCTTGAGCTGCTCGTTCTGCTCGGGCGTGATGTAGATGGTCGTGGAAACTTTTTTCCTCGCCATGACGTGACCATGCATGACCATAGGTCTGCGGTCAAGATCGCAAGCACTTGATGTGACGGCGTTTCCGCCCTACCGTAGCGCCATGTCCCCTACGAAGGCCTGGCTGGCCCTGGGTTCCCTGGCGCTTCTGGCGGCGTGCGCGGAGACGCCCAAGCACGCCGAAATGGTGACCTCGGCGGCGAGCAACGTTCCGAGCCCCCCCAACGTGGACCGCAGCAAGTGCGACGAGAAGGGGAAGAACGTCATCACGGCGGACACCAACCAGGATCAGAAGCCCGACGTCTGGAAGTTTTACCAAACGGTCGACGTGGGCGGGCAAAAGACGGAGATCCTGACCTGTAAAGAGGTCGATCTGAACCACGACGGCAAGGTCGATCTGGTTTCGTACTACGACGACAAGGGCGCTCAGATCACGATGGACGAGGCCGACGCTGACTTCGACGGCAAGTTCGACGTGACCCGTTACTTCGTCAACGGCAAGAAGGTTCGCGAGGAGTTCGACACCAACTTCGACGGCAAGACGGACGTCTGGCAGTACTTCGAGGACGAGAAGCTCGTTCGCCAGGAGCGCGACACCAACGGCGACGGTAAGGTCGACGAATGGGAGTACTTCGAAGGCGGCAAGCTGGATCGCATCGGCTACGACACCACCGGCACCGGCACGGTCAACAAGTGGGACCGCTCCCCGGAGGGCGACGACACCGAGGCCGCCGCCGCCCCCGCGGCTGGTGCAGCCCCGGCCGCCCCCGCGCCGACGGCTCCTCCCCCGGCAGCGACGCCGCCGCCGCCCGCCAAGCCGGCCGCGGCCACCTCACCGGCGCCCGCCAAGAAGTAGTCTCTCCTCGCCTCCGCCCCGGCGAGAAGTCAGTCCGAGCGACATTCGGGTAGAGCACGGGCCAGAGCGCGCCAGCGCCTGTCCCCCCCGGTCAGCGCTTGTCCCGGGCGTCAGCGTTTGTCGCGCGCGTCAGCGTTTGTCGCGCGCGTCAGCGCTTGTCGATAGGCACGTAGTGCGTGAGCGCCGGCCCGGTGTAGACCTGCCGCGGCCGGGAGATCTTGGTGGTGACGTCCTCGCTCATCTCTTTCCAGTGCGCGATCCAGCCCGGCGTGCGCCCGATGGCGAACATGACGGTGAACATGTTGGTCGGGATGCCGAGCGCCCGGTAGATGATGCCGCTGTAGAAGTCGACGTTGGGATAGAGCTTCCGCTCGACGAAGTAGGGATCGCTGAGCGCCGCCGCTTCCAGCGACTTGGCGATGTCGAGCAGCGGGTCCGGGTGCTTCATCTTGGCCATCACCTTGTCGGCAGCGACCTTGATGATCTTGGCGCGCGGGTCGTAGTTCTTGTAGACGCGGTGGCCGAAGCCCATCAGGCGGAAGCCGGAGTCCTTCTTCTTGGCCAGGTCGACGAACTTCTGGGGGCCGCCGCCGTCGCTGCGGATCTGCTCCAGCATGGTGAGCACCTCTTCGTTGGCGCCGCCGTGTAGGGGGCCCCACAGGGCGCAGATGCCGGCGGAGATCGAAGCGAAGAGGTTGGCCTGCGAGCTGCCGACCTGACGGACCGTCGAGGTGCTGCAGTTCTGCTCGTGATCGGCGTGCAGGATGAGAAGCAGGTTCAGGACCTTGACGATCTCGTCGTCGACCTCGTACGGCTCGGCCGGGACGGAGAACATCATGTTGAGGAAGTTGGCGCAGTAGCTGAGGTTGTTCTTCGGATAGACGAACGGCTGCCCGATCGACTTCTTGTAAGAGAAGGCGGCGATGGTGCGCATCTTCGACAGCAGGCGGGCGATGGTCGCCTCCTGCTCGCCGCGGTTCTTCACGTCGAGCGCCTCGGGATAGAAGCTCGACAGCGTCAGCACCATCGCCGACAGGATGGCCATCGGGTGGGCGGTGCCGGGATAGCCGTCGTAGAAGCGCTTCATGTCCTCGTGGAGCATCGAGTGGCGCGTGAGCTGCTCGGAGAAGCGCGGCCAGCTCCGCCTTGTTCGGCAGGTGGCCGTAGATGAGCAGGTAGGAGACCTCGACGAAGGTCGACTTCTCGGCCAGCTCGTCGATGGGGATGCCGCGGTAGCGAAGGATGCCCCGCTCGCCGTCGAGGAAGGTGATGGCGCTCTTCGTCGACGCCGTGTTCATGTACGCCGGGTCGAGCGTGACGAGGCCGGTCTGCGCGCGCAGCTTTCCGATGTCGATCGCGCGTTCGTCTTCGGTGCCGACGACGACTGGAATTTCCACGATCTTGTCGTCGATCTTCGAGCTCTGCCTTTTGCATCGTTGTCTCGGGCACGGCGTCCTCCTCGGGCTCGCGCCAGCATAACCTATATACTCGCGCCGTGAACCTGCTAACCGTCGCTGTCGCGGTCGGTTTGTTCGTCGACGCAGCGGCAGGCGGGGCCCGCGACGCCGGCGCGCCGCGCGCTCTCCCGCACCCGGCCGCCGAAGGAGGTCTCGGCCCCGGCCACGTGCCGCTCCCGGCGCTGCTGGCGCGCCTCGACGAGCTGCACCGCCGCCGCGACGACAAGAACGCCTTCGCCGAGGAGCAGCGGCTGGTGCAGGCGGGGCTCGCCCGGGCACCGAACGACTACGAGCTCCTCTGGCGCGCGGCCCGCTATTACTTCTGGGCCAGCGACGATCCGGGGCTGCCCAAGGAGCAGCGATCGCGCTGGGGCAAGGACGGCTGGGACATCGCCGAGCACGCCATCACCGTCAACCCCAACGACGTCGCCGGCTACTACTGGGCGGCGGTCTGCATGGGCAACTACGCGCTCGGCCTGGGCGTGGTGAAGGCGCTCTCGAGCGGCCTCGAGGGCAAGTTCCGCGAGCGGTTGGGCAAGGCGTCGGAGCTGAACGACGGCTATGAGGCAGGGGCGGGTCGAGACCGCCTGGGGGCGCTTTTTCGACAAGCTCCCCTGGCCCAAGCGCGATCGCAAGCTGGCCGAGGAGCACCTGCGGCGCGCCTTGCAGCTCAACCCCTCGGCGCTGCGGGCGCGCGTCTACCTGGCGGTCCTCTACCTCGACAGCGACCGGGCGCCCGAGGCGAAGCGGATGCTCGACGAGGTGACCGCGGCGCCGGTCGGCCGCTACGACCCGCCCGAGGAGCGCCGGGCCAAGGCCATGGCCGTCGGGCTGGGGCCGGAGCTGGCCGCGAAGCTCAAGTGAGCGTGGTGGTGGCGATCGCCGAGCGGCGGCTGCGGATAGAAGAGGTAGTTGGCGATGCCGGGGGCGCCGCCGTACTCGACCGGCGTAGTTGCCGGGATCGAACCCCGCGGGGGGCTCGGTGATCTCCCCGAAGTCGAGGTGGCGGATGTTCCGTTCGGCCAGCAGGCCGACCAGCTGCTGCAGCCGCTTGAGCAGGGTCGGCGCGAAGATCCCGTGCCCGCGGCGCCTCGATGAGCGCCAGCGTGCCGTCGACGGCATCGACCGTCGCTGAGAGGACCACCTCCTGGACCGCCGCGAACGGCGCCAGCGTCGAGAGCGCGACGCGCAGGTAGACCTCGGTCACGGGTCCTTCGGCCAGGGTGGCGCGCAGCGCTTCCTCGGCGACGGCGCGCGGCGCCTCTCCGGCGGCGCCGTCGAGGGCCGCCGCGCGCAGCTCGACCAGCGACGGCGCGCGGCCGACACAGAGGATATAGACGTAGTCGCAGGTCTCCTCGGGGCCGCCGGGGCGGTAGAGCGTCGCCGCGTGCAGCCGCGCGCCGGCGGCGGCGGCCAGGGCGTCCCCCTCCCCCGGGCCGAGGCCGGCGCCGAACCCGGCGGTTTCGTCGCGCTCGTCCCAGCGCCGGGTCGGATAGAGCCGCGCCAGCGCCTCGTCGATGGCGCCGAACATCTCGTGCTTGCGAGAATCGCAACCGCCCTTTTGCCCGCAGTTCGTGCAGCCACCGCTCATCGCTTCACCCTCGTCGCGCTCCCGGTTCTAGCCATGCGGCGTCGCCAGCGCCGCCCGGCGCGCCTCTTCGATCATCTTGGCGTGTTCGGCCGGGTCGGCCCAGCGTGCCCGCCCGTCAGCAGGCAGCAGATCGATGGGGTCGAAGTAGAAGTAGACCACCCCGGGATGGACGGCGGGCGCTGTGTAGACCGAGACGCCGGTGGTGCGGTCGTAGTGCTCGTAGGAGTGAGCGTCGCGTTTGCCGCCGCCCCCCGGGGCGTCGACGACGACGGTCGGCGTGTTGAACCCCGCGGTGGCGCCGCGGATCTCCTTTTCGATCTGCAGGCCGGTGTGCCAGCGTGGTGCGCAGATCCTCCACCCCCTTCACCAGATCGTGCATGTAGATGTAGTAAGGGTGAACGTTGACGTAGCTCAGGCGCCGCACCAGCAAGGTCATGGTGGCGGAGTCATCGTTCACGCCGCGCTGGAGCACGGTCTGGTTGCGCACGGTGATGCCGCGCTCGGCCAGCCGGTCCATGGCCGCCCTGGTGATCTCGGTGATCTCGCGTGGGTGGTTGAAGTGGGTGTGGATCACCACCTCCTTGTGGCGGCGGCGCCCCTCTCTCGACCACCCCGGTGAGCGCGTCGACCCAGGCGTCGTCGGTCAGAATCTTTTGCGGCATGACCGCCAGCCCCTTGGTGGCGTAGCGCATCCGGCGCACGTGCTCGATCGAGAGCAGCGTCTCGCCAATCTGCGTGATCTGCTCGGCGCGCAGCTGGTAGGCGTCGCCGCCGGAGATGACGATGTCCTCCAGCTCCGGGCGCGACGCGGATGTAGGCGAAGGTCTGCTCCCAGCGCTCGGCGTTCACCTTGAGCTGGAACTTCTCGACCTCCTCGGTGTCGATGCCCGACCGCGTAGCTGCGCGTGCAGAAGCGGCAGTAGACCGGACAGGTGTCGAGCGCCAGGAACAGCGCCTTGTCGACGTAGCGGTGGGTGAGGCCCGGGACCGGCATGTCGACCCGCTCGTGCAGTGAGTCGAGGTCGAGCCGCGGGTGGTCGGGCAGGAGCCGCGAGCCGAGCGGGATGAACTGCGTGCGCAGCGGATCGGCGTACGGGTTCTGCCAGTCGATGAGCGAGAGCAGGTAAGGCGAGACGCGAACCGACATCG
Organism: uncultured Pseudomonadota bacterium; assembly: GCA_963723305.1. Lineage (GTDB taxonomy): Bacteria > Myxococcota_A > Polyangia > Fen-1088 > Fen-1088 > JADGRB01. The sequence goes on along the minus strand of CAVRRT010000108.1, from coordinate 27,515 downwards.
GCGCCCGCTCGAATCCGCGCTGGGCGTCGGCGACGAACGCCTCCGAGACCAACCCGGACAGCGTCGCCAAGAGCTTGGGGATGTTGGTGATGGAGTGCTTGGCCTGCCACTTGTGGTCGAGGAACTCCGCCGCCCCGACCCCGGCGTAGGCCGGGATCTTGCGCCAGAACTCCCCGCCCAGCAGATCGCGGTGGGCGAGCGTCGCCGGGTCGACCGGCGGCTTCAGGGCGGGCGGCGCCAGCGCGTCGACCTGGGCTAGCTCAATCTTGGGGGGCATCGTCCTCCTGATCGTAGCGCCTGATCACGCTGACGAGCAACGGGTGCCTCGAACCCGAACGAAGCGTGGCGCAGAGACCGCCGCCGCGACCGTACGCCGCACCGGCGATCCCGGCGCGATCGGGCGCCTCGTCCGCCAGGCCGAACAGCGCCACTTCGTCCCCCTCGCTGAGCCGCTCCGCGTTCACCAGCCGCCCCCCTTCGGCCAGCACCAGCGTCGGCCGCCCGCCGGGATCGTGCAGGACGAAGTCTTCCCCCTCCTCGACCGCCCACTGCCCGGTTTCGTCCTCGACGACCGAGGCGCGCCAAAGATCGCCTCCTCGCGCTCCCCCTTGGCCCCACGCGCCCGGGAAGCGCACGCAGGTTCCCCGAAGTTGAATCGGCTCGTCGTCGGGGAGCTCGGCCCCGGTCGGCGCGCCGGTGGCGGGCCTGGGATCGGCCCCGAGCGCGCGCAGCCGCTGGCGGAGGAGCCGCGCGGTCGCCGGCGAGGGGCGTCGCGGGAGCGGCAACCAGCCCGTCCCGACGATCGCCGCCAGCGATCGCCACGATCCGAAGCGGGCCAGCCCGCGCCCGAGCGCACCGGTGGGATCGCTCGCCGCCACCTCCACCAGCAGCGCCCGCGCCCGCTCGATCTCCGCGCGGCCCGGCAGCGCCCGCCGCGACGTCACAGTCCGCCACCGCCGCCCATGGCAAACCCCCAGCCGCCAGCCGCGGTAAACCCCCAGCGGTTAGCCGCGGTAGACGACGATGCCGCGCGTCGGATCGTACGGCGTGAGCGCGACGGTGACCTTGTCACCCAGCACGACGCGGATGCGGTGCTTGCGCAGCTTCCCGCCGAGATGGGCCAATACCTGATGGCCATTCTCCAGCTCGATGCGAAAGTTTCCAGCCGGCAACACTTCGATGACCCGCCCCTGGAATTCTATATGCTCTTCGCGACCCATCGGCGAGGCGGACCTTAGTCGCTCCGAGGGGCTCGGTCAATGACAGCCTCCCCAAATTCGTCGCCGTCGCACAGGGCCCTCGCGCTCTACGTCGAAGATCCGCGCGTGCTCCTAGCTGGGAACAGCGTCAAATTGTTGCGCAACGGAGCGGAGGCCTTCCCGGCCTGGATCGCGGCCATCGACGGCGCCCGCGAGCGCGTATCGCTGGAGATGTACATCTTCAGTGACGACGGCATCGGCCGCCGATTCGCCGAGGCGCTTTCCCGGGCAGCCGCGCGCGGGGTGGAGGTGCGGCTGCTCTACGACTTCGTCGGGTGCCGCGAGACGCCGGCGGCGTTCTTCCAGCGGATGCGCGGCTTCGGCGTGCACGTCGTCGGCTACCACAAGTATCGTTTTTGGCGTCCGCGCCTCTGGTCGCTGATCCGGCGCAATCACCGCAAGACGCTGGCCTGTGACGGGCGGATCGCGTTCACGGGGGGGATCAACATCTCGAACGAGTGGGTCAGCCAGGCCGAGGGGGGCGGCGGGTGGCTCGACGCGGCCGTCGCCGTGGAGGGTCCGGCGGTGGCGCGGATCGAGGCGACGTTCCTGCGGACCTGGAATCGGCGCGCCTCCAAGCGGATGCGCCTCGATCCCGCGCGCCTGGTGCCGCCGGCGGCGATGGGCGGCGTGTCGCTGGCGGTGGTCTCGAACGGCGAACGGCGCGATCGCTTCACCATCCGGCGGGCGGCGCTGCACGCCATCCGGGAGAGCCTCACCCGGATCCTGGTGGCCAACCCCTACTTCGTTCCCGATCCCGGCGTGCTGCGCGGGCTGCAGAACGCCGCCCGGCGGGGCGTCGACGTGCGGCTGCTGGTCCCGTTGGCCAGCGACTCGCGGGTGCTCGATTTCGCCACGCGCGCGGTGTTCCCGCAGCTGCTGGCGGCGGGGGCGCGGATCTTCCGCAGCCAGGTCGTCACCCACACCAAGGCGCTGATGGTCGACGACGCGTTCGTCTCCATCGGCAGCTACAACTTCGACCACCGATCGCTCGCCTACAACCTGGAGCTGGTGGTCAATGTCGTCGATCCCGCGACCGCGACCGAGGTCGGCACCATGCTGGTCTCCGACATGGCGGCCAGCGAGGAGCTGACGGCCGCCGCGTTCGCCCAGCGGGGGTGGCTGGCGCGGCTGATCGAGCGGATCGCCTACGGCCTGCGCCGCTGGCTGTGAGCTGCTTTCTTCGTTCTACTTCTTTTTGGCCGGCTTCTTCGCTGCCGGCGGCTTGGCCGGCTTGGCTGCTGGCGCTGGTGGCGTTGCAGCCGCTCCCGCGGGCTTGGCCGGCTTGGCTGTCGCGCTGGAGGCGCCGGCGGCCCCTTTTCGGTGCCAGAGGCCGAGGACGTTGCCGTCGGGATCCGCGAAGAGGCCGATCTCGCCGCCACCGGCGAACGGCAGGCTGCGGACCAGCACCCGCCCCCCGGCGCGTTCGACCTCGTCCAGCTTGGACTCGAGATCGTCGACGGAGAGATAGGCGACCGGCCCCGGCGCTTGCACCAGATCCGCACGCACCCAGCCACCGCTCGGCGCGTCCACGCCCGACAGCTTCATGTAGCTCGCCGAGGCGTTTTGCTCCATCTTCCAGTCGAAAAGCTGGGCGTAGAACTCTGACGTGCGCGTGAAGTTCGCGCTCTTGAACTCGATGTGAACGATCTCCGCGGCCATGCGCGACCGTATCTCCCGCCGGGGAGAGCGTCAATTGCGCGCAAGCGTCAGCCGTCGGCGAAGCGCGCCAGGTTGGGGACCACGACCAGGACCGGGACGCGGGTGGCACGGATGAGCCGCTCGTTCTCGTAGCCGAAAAACAGCCGGTGTTGCACTGCCCGGTTCTCCGTCCCCAGCACGACGAGATCGTAGTTCCCCTTCTCGACCGCCTCCGACACCGGGCTCGAGCGCGGATCAAACGCCAGGTGGATGATGCTCGGCTTGAGCGCGGAGGCGCGAAACACCACCGAGATGCGCGCCAGCTCCTCCTCACCGGTGGAGAGAGCCTCGGCCGGAAGATGCGTGCCGCCCATGTCGGCGTAGGCGGCCGTCTGCGGGCGGCGCTCCGTCAGGATGGCCAAGGTCAGCTCGGCGCTGGTGGCCTCGGCGTAACGCAGCGCCAGCTCGACCGCCAGGCGCGATCCGATGCTTCCGTCGACCGGAACCAGCAGCCGCCGGTAGACGGCGCCGGGGGCTGGCGTCTTGAGGATCGCCACGTGGCAAGGGGCCCCGCTCACCACCTGCTCCACCACCGACCCGCCGATCGAGGGTCCGTAGCCGGAGCCGATGATGATGAGGTCGCATCCCCGCCGCGCTTCTTCGCAGACCACGGGCGCCACACTGGGGCCGCGCGCCTGGACGATCTCCGGGTGCCCGATCTCCGGCCAGGGCGCGCATCTTGTCGAAGTGGTCGCCGACACCCGCCGGCGGGCGCCGGCCGAACGGGCGGAGCAGCTGCCGCCACCAGGCCAGCTCGGCCTCGACGTGGAGGAGCTTCACGGCGGCGCTGCTCTTCTTGGCCAGGCCGAACGCCAGCGGCGCCGCCGCCAGCGCGTTGGGTCCCCCGGCCGTGGCCAGGAGGACGCGCACGTGCTCCGGATCGAAGGCCCCGGTCGACTCGGAGGCCAGGATGCGGCGGGCCTCCTCTTCGGTCATCCGGACGCGCGGCATGGTGAGCCGCAGCCCGATGGGCGCCAGGAGCGAGGTCACGATCGCCATCATGACGATGATGGAGAACATCTGCTGTGTGAGGATCCCCAGCGCGAGGCCGATCGTCGCCACGACGATCCCCATGGCGCCGCGGGCGTTCATGGCCACGGCGATCGAGGCCGCCTCCCAGAAGTGCAGGCCGCCCCAGTAGGCGCCGAGCGCGCAGCCGATGAGCTTGCCGAGGCAGGCGACGGTGATGACCAAGGCCAGCATCCGGCCGCCGCCCAGCTCCCAGAGGTTGACGTGCAGCCCGACGATCCCGAAGAAGATCGGGGCCAACACGCTGAAGGTGAAGGACTCCAGGCGGGCGACCGTCTCCTTGCGCAGCCGTGGAACCTGGTGCAGCACCACACCGGCCACGAAGGCGCCCAGCACCGCGTGCACGCCGATACGCTCGGTCGCTGCCGCGCAGAGGAAGGTCACCATGATGACCAGGACCAGATCTGAGTCGCTGGACTTGAAGCGCTCCGATGCCGCGCGGACGGCGAAGCGCAGGACGGGGAGCAGCACGAAGGCGGCCACCGCGATGAAGACGAGGAGCCACAGGATGGTCAGCCCCAGATCGGCTGCGCGCACGGCGCCGTGGGTGGCCGCGCCGGCGATGAGCGACAGGATCAGCCAGCCGACCGTGTCGTCGACGACCCCCGCCGACAGAATGACGAGGCCGATGTTGCGCTTGGTGAGATCCAGGTCGACCAGGATCTTGGCGATCACTGGCATGGCGGAGATCGACATGGTGGTCGCGAGAAACAGACTGAAGAGGACCCGGTGGCCGGGATCGGTCAGGTAGCTGGCCGGGATGAGGGAGCCGAGCGCGAACCCGAGCCCGAACGGCAGCACCATCCCCATCACCGAGGCGATGAACGCCGCGCGTCCGAGGTTGCGCAGCAGGCGCAGGTCGGTCTCGAGGCCAGTGAGCAGCAGGAGCAGGCTCATGCCGACGATCCCGAAGGCGTCGAGCAGATGGAGCTGCCCGACGCTCGAGGGAAAGATGGCGGCGAACGCGCCGGGCGCGTAATGGCCGAACAGGCTGGGTCCGAGGGCGATCCCGCCGGTCATCTCGCCGACCACCGCGGGCAGCCCGATCCGCTTGGCGACCTCTGCGCCGACCCGCGCCATGCCGATCAGCAGCGCCAGCTCGACGAGCAACAAGAAGACGGAGTTACCCGGCAGGCTCTGCTCGTGCACGCAGCGCCGACGCTAGCACGGCGTGTATACTCGCGCGCGAACGTGGCCGACGACGAGATAGGCCGGCGGGTCCGCGCGCGTGTGCTGTTGCGGATCGTTCCCTACCTTCTGCTGCTCTACTTCGTGGCCTATCTCGATCGGGTGAACATCAGCTACGCGGCGCTGGAGATGCGCCACGATCTGCCGCTCACCGAGCGCGAGTACGGCTTCGGCGCGGGGATCTTCTTCTTCGGCTATTTCCTGTTCGAGATCCCCGGAACGCTGCTCGTCGAGACCTGGAGCGCGCGCAAGTGGATCGCGCGCATCCTGATCGGCTGGGGGATCGTCGCCTGCGCGATGGCGTTCATCCATACGCCGCGGCAGTTCTTCTGGCTGCGCTTCCTGCTGGGGGCCGCCGAGGCGGGGTTCTTCCCGGGCGTGCTCGTCTATCTGTCGCACTGGTTCCGCGCCGAGGATCGCGCCCGCGCCTTCGCCTTCTTCATGTTGGCGGTTCCGCTTTCGAACGTCGTCGGGGCGCCGGTGTCGGGACTTCTGCTGGGCGTCCACTGGGCCGGCCTGGCCGGGTGGCGCTGGCTCTTCCTGCTCGAGGGCCTTCCGGCCATCGTTCTCGGGGTGGTGACCATCTTCTATCTGACCGACCGCCCGCGCGACGCCCGCTGGCTGGACGAGGAGGAGCGCGCCTATCTGCTCGGGGCGCTGGCGCGAGAGAACATGGCGGCACCGAGCGCGTCCGGCTTCACGGCGCTCGTCCGTTCGGTCCTGCGCCGCGACATTCTCCTCCTGGTCCTTGCTTACTTCGGAATCGTCACCACCTCCTACGGGTTCAGCCTCTGGATGCCGACCGTGGTGAAGAGCCTCACCCACCTCTCGAACCTCACCGTGTCGCTGGTGGCCACCCTCCCCTACGTCGCCGGCGGGATCTGCACCGCGGCCGCGGGTTGGTCGTCGGATCGAACCGGCGAGCGCCGCTTCCACGCCATCGTTCCGATGTTGATGGCGGCGCTCGGCCTTCTCATCGGCGTCGCCTCGCACAGACCGGCGCTGGGCCTCTTGAGCCTCATGCTGGTCGGCGCCGGCATCTACGGATTCATGCCTCCGTTCTGGGCGATGCCACGCTGGTTTCTCTCCGGTGCGGCGGGCGCGGCGGCGGTCGGCCTCATCAATTCGACCGGCTGCCTGGGCGGTTTCGTCGGGCCCTACCTGGTCGGCCGGCTCAAGACCGGCGCGGCCGGCTTCGGGCCCGGCCTGGCGGCCCTGGGCGCGACGGCGACCTTCGCGGCGCTGATGGTGTTTTTGGTGCGCCCTCCGCGCAAGATTGCAGTATGAGAGTCAGGTCGTGATCAAGATCTACGCTGGCAGCGACCACGCCGGCTTCGGCCTCCGCCGCCGCTTGGTCGATCACCTCCGCTCCCGCGGGCAGGCCGTCGAGGATCTCGGCCCGGCCAGCGACGCCTCCTGCGACTATCCGGAGTTCGCGGCCGCCGTTGGGCGCGCCGTCCGCAGCGAGGCCGGCGCCTTCGGTCTGCTCGTCTGCGGAACCGGTCTCGGCGTCTGCATCGCCGCCAACAAGATCCGCGGCGTGCGCGCCGCCTGTGTCTGGAACGTCGAGGGGGCCAAGCAGTCGCGCGCCCACAACGACGCCAACGTTCTTTGCCTGGGCGAGCGGCTGGTGCCGGCGGCGGAGGCGATCAGCATCGTCGAGACCTGGCTGGCGACGCCGTTCGAAGCCGGGCGCCACGCGCGCCGGGTGGCGCAGATTGCCGCCCTCGAGGCCGAAGACAGCGAAGGCAACGAAGAGGACCGCGCCCAAGCCGTGCGACAACTGAAGCAACAGGAGAGAACGATCTAATGGCCACCCCACGAACCCGAATGCACCAGGCCCACGAGCTCGGACAGAGCATCTGGTACGACAACATGCGCCGCGGTCTGCTCCGCTCGGGCGCCCTGGCCGCCCTGGTCGACAAGGGGGTCCGGGGCCTCACCTCGAACCCGACCATCTTCGAAAAAGCGATCGTCGCTTCCAGCGACTACGAGGACGCCTTGCGCCAGCTCGCCGCCGCGGGAAAATCGACGGCCGACATCTACGAAGCGCTGGCGGTCGAGGACATCCGAGGCGCCTGCGATCTGCTGCTGCCAGTCTATAAGGAGAGCAAAGGGGTCGACGGGCGCGTCTCGCTCGAGGTGCTGCCAGAGCTGGCGACGAACACTGAAAAGACCGTCTCCGAGGGGCTGCGCCTCGCCAAGCTGGTCGGCCGCCCCAACGTGATGATCAAGGTCCCGGCGACGCCGGAGGGAATTCCAGCCATCCGCGCGCTCACCGCGCATGGGGTGAGCATCAACGTCACGCTGATCTTCGCGCTGGCGAAGTACGAGGAGGTTGCCGAAGCCTATCTGGCCGGCCTCGAGGATCGCAAGGCGGCCGGCGGCTCGTTCGAGGGGATGGCCTCGGTGGCCAGCTTCTTCGTCTCGCGCGTCGACAGCGCCTGCGACAAGCTCCTCAACGAGAAGGCGGCCGCGACGCCAGCCGAGGCGGCGCGCTGCCAGGCGCTGCGCGGCAAGGTGGGCATCGCCAACGCCAAGATGGCGTACGAGATCTACCAGCGGACCGTCGGCTCGCCGCGCTGGAAGGCGCTGGCGGCGGCCGGGGCCAACCCCCAGCGGCTGCTCTGGGCTTCGACGGGGACCAAGGATCCGAGCTATCCCGACACCTACTACGTCGACGCGCTCATGGGGCGCGACACGGTCGACACCGTTCCCCCCGCGACGCTCGACGCCTTCCTCGACCACGGCAATCCGGGCTCGCACCTGGAGACCGACCGGGAGGGCGCCAAGAAGACGCTGGCGGAGCTGGCGGCGCTGGGGATCGATCTCGGGCGCGTCTGCCAGGGGCTGCTGGCGGACGGCGTGAAGTCCTTCACCACGTCGATGACCGCGCTGACGAACGGCATCGCCGCCAAGCGGGCGGCGATCGTCGAGTCGGCGGCGGCGCCGCCGCGTTGACGCGTTGACCAGCGCGCCCGAATAAAACGAGAAACGACGCCCCGTGGAGAAGATCGCGGTTCCCGCTGCGCTGCCCAACCCGCTGCGCGAGGGGCTGGTCGAAGAGCGCATCCCCGAGCCGGCCACCATGGTCATCTTCGGGGCGTCGGGCGATCTGGCGCGCCGCAAGCTGCTCCCGGCGCTCTACAGCCTGACCCGCGACCGGCTGTTGCCCCTGCGCTTCGCGGTGCTGGGGTTTGGTCGCCATGCCCAGGACGACGACACCTTCCGCGAGGAGATGCGCCGCGGGTGCGAGGAGTTCGCGCGCCGCCGCCCGGTCGATGCCTCGCTGTGGGCCGCCTTCGGACGCAACGTCTTCTACCAGCAGGGGGCCTACGACGATCCGGCCGCGTTCCAGCGGCTCAAGACCCGGCTCGAGGAGATCGAGCGGACGCTGGGGCTCCCCGGCAACCGGGTCTTTTATCTCTCCACGCCGCCGTCGGCGTTCGCCCCGGTCATCCGCAGCCTCGGGCAGGCTGAGCTGGCGCCGAAGCCGGCGCCCGGCCGTCCGTTCGCGCGGGTCATCATCGAGAAGCCATTCGGCGTCGATCTCGAGACCGCCCGAGCGCTCAACCAGCAGGTGCACGAGATCCTCGACGAGCGGCAGATCTACCGCATCGATCACTATCTCGGGAAGGAGACGGTCCAGAACCTGCTCGTCTTCCGGTTCGCCAACGGGATCTTCGAGCCGCTGTGGAACAACCACTTCGTCGACCACGTGCAGATCACCGGCGCGGAGACGGTCGGCGTGGAGGGGCGTGGCGGCTACTTCGAGCAGGCGGGGAGCCTGCGCGACATGGTCCAGAACCATCTCCTGCAGGTGCTGAGCCTGGCCGCCATGGAGCCGCCCATCGCCTTCGAGGCCGACAGCGTCCGCGACGAAAAGCTCAAGGTCCTGCGGGCGCTTCGCCACATCCCTGAAAGTGAATTCGAGCGCCAGGTGGTGCGCGCGCAGTACGCCGCCGGCTCGATCGCCGGCCGGGCGGTCCCCGGCTATCGCGCCGAGCCCGCCGTCAACCCCGCCTCCACGACGGAGACGTTCGTGGCGCTCAAGCTGTTCATCGATTCGTGGCGCTGGGCCGGGGTGCCCTTCTACCTGCGCTCGGGCAAGCGGCTCCCCAAGCGCGTCACCGAGATCGCCATCCACTTCAAGGAGGCGCCGCACCTGCTGTTCGGCCGGCGGGGCGAGACGATCCGGCCCAACGTCCTCAGCATCCGGATCCAGCCCGACGAGGGGATCGCGCTCAACTTCGGGTCGAAGCTTCCCGGGCCGGCGATGGAGATCGCGCCCGTCAGCATGGAGTTCCGCTACGGGTCGTCGTTCGGCTTCGAGCCCCCCGAGGCCTACGAGCGTCTGCTGCTCGACTGCCTGCTGGGCGACGGCACGCTGTTCACGCGCGGCGACGAGGTCGAGGCGAGCTGGAGCTGGGTCTCGCGCATCCACCAGCGCTGGGCCGCCGAGACCGCCGCCGGGAAGACCATCCTCCCGACCTACGCCGCCGGGAGCTGGGGGCCGGAAGCGGCTGACCGGATGCTGGCCGCCGATGGGCGCGCCTGGCGTCTGCCATGAGCGACGATCAGGCGGGCCAAGCCGAGGCGGCTCCACGCGACGGGGAGATCGCGCACGCCAACTTCGAGCGCTTCGCGCGCGGCGAGCCGATCGCCGTCGACGTGGGCGAGATCGAACGGGAGCTGGGTTCGCTCTGGCAAGCGGCGTCGCACGCAGGGGGCGGTCAATCCGGCGCGGTGGCCCGGGCCGCGCTCTGGAACCTGGTGATCCCGGCGCGCGGGCGCGACGGGCTGGCGAAGACCAAGGCGCTGGTCGACGCCATCGCGCCGGCGGTGCCGGTTCGCGCCATCACGCTCTGCCTCGACGACGCGGCCGGCGGCAGCGACCTGTCGGCGACCATCGAGAGCAACGTCGTCTCCCAGCCGGGCGGCGGACGGGTCGTCTACTCCGAGGAGATCACGCTGGTCGGTCCGACGGGGGCGGAGGCGCACTTCGGGGCCATGGTGCGCGCGCTCCAGGTTCCGGGGGTCCGCACCGCCACGCTCTGGATGGACGCGGCGATGCCCTCGACGCTGCTCACGCGCGAGCTCCTGCCTGTGACCCGCCGGCTGATCGTCGACACCGGAAGCTGCCTGGGGCCGCTACACCTGCAGGATCTCGAGCGCCTGGCGGCGCGGACGGCGCCCCGCCCGGTGGCCGATCTCGGGGTGGCTGCGGCTGGGCAGCTTTCGGGTCCTGTTCGCCGGCCTCTTCGATCCGCCGGTGGGGGGCGCGCCGCTGCGGGGGGCGACGCGCCTCTCGATTCGCCACCGCGCCGGCGGCGACGTGAGCGCCCTCCTGCTCGTCGCCTGGCTGGGCCAGCTGCTCGGTTGGCGTCCGCTGCGCTCCGCCGAGACCCCCGACGGCGGGCTGTGCTTCGACTTCGAACGCCCGGACGGTGGTTCCCTGGAGGCGTTCCTGATCCCCAGCCCCGGCGACTGCGACCAGAGCGCCATCCTCTCCATCGAGCTTTCCAGCGGGCGCGACGAGTACCTCGTCATCCGCGACAAGATCGACCAGGCGCGGGTTCAGCTCCCCATCGCGCCGGCGCGAACGGTCAAGCTCGACGCCTACTCGGACGCCGACATCTGCGTGGCGGCGCTCGGACCGCGCGGCCGTGACCCGCTGTTCGCCCGCTGCCTCGAATTCGCCGGGCGCCTCTGGTCGCTGGAGCCACGCAGCGCCGGCAGCCGGCGGTAGCGTCGCGGCTGCGGCGCGCGCGGGCACCCGTCTACGTCACGCGGACGACGAAGTTGTTCCGCTTCCCGCGCCGCAACACCACCAGCCGACCGTCGATCAGCTCCCGTGCCGCCACCCGCGTCTCCGCCGAGGCGCCCGCCAGCGGAATCCCGTTGACGGCGATCGCGCCGGCCGCCACCTGGCGCCGGGCGTCGGATTTCGACGGGCAAGCGCCCACCTCGGTCAGCAGATCGACCAGCAGCGCGCCTTCCCCCTCGAACCGAGCGCGCTCGACGGTGATGGACGGCGCGGCCGCCAGCGCCTCGTCGAGCAGGTCGCCCCCGATCGAACGCAGGTCGCCGCCGCCGAACAGCGCCTCGGTCGCCCGCACCACCAGAGAAAGCTCGCTCGGTCCGTGCACCCGGCGGGTCAGATCCTCGGCCAGGGCCTTCTGAGCGGCGCGCGCCCCCGAGCCGACGGCCTGGTCCAGGGCCACGATCTCCTCCTCTGTGCGCAGCGTGAGCCAGCGCAGGAATCGGCCGATGTCGGCGTCGGCGGTGTTGAGCCAGAACTGATAGAAGGCGTAGGGCGACGTCAGCTTGGGGTCGAGGAACACCGCCCCCTTCTCGGTCTTGCCGTACTTTTTCCCCTCGGCGTTCGTCAGGAGCGGCGTGGTGAGGCCGTAGACCGTCTGGCCCGAGAGTCGCCGCACCAGATCGACGCCCGAGACGATGTTCCCCCACTGGTCCGAAGCGCCGCATTGCAGGCGGCAGCCGCGCCGCCGGTGGAGCTCGTAGAAGTCGTACGCCTGCAGCAGCATGTAGGAAAACTCGGTGTAGGAGAGGCCCTCCTCGCGCGTCTCGAAGCGCTGCTTGACCGAGTCGCGCTGGATCATCTGGCTGACCGAGAAGTGCTTCCCGACGTCGCGCAGGAAGTCGATCATCGGCAGCGCGCCCAGCCAGTCGAGGTTGTTCACCACCTCGACGGGCGGCCCCTCGTCCGCCGCGAAGAAGGCCCCCAGCTGCGTCGCCAACCCGCGGGCGTTGGCCGCGACCTCGTCTGCCGAGAGGAGCTTGCGCTCGCTGCTCTTTCCCGAGGGATCCCCGATCATGCCGGTCGCGCCACCCACCAGCGCCAGCACCTTGTGCCCCTGGCGCCGGAGGTGCGCCAGCGCCATGAGCGGGACCAGCGTCCCGGCGTGCAGGCTGGCGCCCGAAGGATCGTAGCCGCTGTAGACGACGACCGGCTCGGCCAACACCTGGACAAAATCCGGGGAGGTCGTCTGGTGGACGAGGCCCCGCCAGGTGAGCTCTTCGAAGGCGCCCATGTGCCGGTCTCAACTAGCATCGCCGGTCGGCCGAGACAAGATGCGCCCCTGCTTGGTAAGGTCCGCGGCGTCGTGTCTACCCAACCGAAAATCGTCGTCGCCCCGCGCCTCGGTGAGGTCGTCGAAGCCGCCGCGGTGCACATCCGCGCGGCGGCGGCGGCGGCCATCGCGGCGCGCGGGCGTTTCCGGATCGCGCTGGCCGGCGGCTCGACCCCCCGCGCGCTCTACCCGGAGCTCGTAACCAGCGTCGACTGGACGCGCACCAATGTCTTCTTCGGCGATGAGCGGGCGGTGCCGCCCGACGATCCGCAGTCGAACTTCCGGATGGTGCGCGAGACGCTGCTCGATCCGGCGCACGTCCCCCCCGGCAACGTCGTCCGCTGGCGCGGCGAGGATCCAGATCTCGACGCGGCGGCGCGCGACTACGAGGAGGCGCTCACCGCCGGCGCGGCCGCCCCCTGGCTCGATTCTGGCGCTCCTTGGGCTCGGCCCCGACGGGCACACGGCGTCGCTTTTCCCCGGCACCTCGGCGCTGGCCGAGGAGGGCCGGCTGGCCGTGGCGGTCGACGTCGCCGAGATGGGGACCCGCCGGCTGACGCTCACCTACCCTGCGCTTTGCGGCGCGCGCGAGGTCTGCTTCCTGGTCGTGGGGCGCGAGAAGGCGGCGGCGCTGGCCGCGGTCGTCGAGGCCGGCCACCTGCCGGCGGCCCGCATCGCACGCCGGAACGGTCCCGTGACCATATTCTGCGACGAGAGCGCGGCGAGCTCCCTCAAGAGCAATCGTCAGGATCCGGGATAAGAGAAACGTCGTGACCGTTCTGGCAGGCGACATCGGCGGGACCAACGCGCGGCTGGCGATCTTTGACGTTCGCCCCGGCGGTGACGTTCGCCCCGGCGGTGACGTTCGCCCCGGCGGTGACGGCGGTCCGGGCGGCGCCTTCGGCGCGCCGCTCTTCGAGAAGACCTATCCCTCCGCCGCCTACCCCTCGCTGGACGTCATCGCCGACGAGTTCCTCACCGCAGCGATGGCCCACATCGGTGGAGGTGCCGGCGCCAAGCCGGCCAGCGCTTGCCTCGGCATCGCCGGCCCGATCGAGAACAACATGTGCCGCGCGACCAACCTCCCCTGGATCGTGGACGGCGGAGCGCTGTCACAGCGGCTGGGGATCGCGCGCGTCACGCTGGTCAACGACTTCTACGCCGCCGCGCTGGGCGTCACCGCGGTCGGCCCCGGCGAGCTGGTGGCGATCGGCGGCGGGCCGCCGGTGCCGCACGGCCCGATCGCGGTCCTCGGCGCGGGGACCGGGCTCGGGCAGGCGTTTCTCCTCTGGTCAGCCGCCGACAACGCCTATCAGGTCGTCCCCTCCGAAGGGGGGCACGTCGATCTGGCGGCGCGCACGCCGCTCGAGCTGGGCCTGGTGCAGTTCCTCATCACCAAGTACGGGCGCGTCTCCTGTGAACGGGTGCTCTCCGGGCACGGCCTGGTCGACGTCTTCACTTTTCTCTCCGAGGAGCCGGCCTGCCGCGGCCTGATTCGCCCCGAGACGGCCGCCGCGCTGGCGGCGCACGGGAGCGATCCGGCCGCCGCCATCTCCCAGCGCGCGCTGGCCGGGACCGACCCGGTCTGCGAGATGGCCCTCTCAATCTTCTGTTCGGTCCTGGGCGCCACGGCCGGAAACCTGGGCCTCATGGTGCTGGCGACGGGCGGCGTGTTCGTCGCCGGCGGCATCGCTCCCCGCGTCTTGAGCTATCTCCAGCGGGGCGGGTTTCGAGAGGCCTTCGACCGCAAGGGGCGCCTGCACACGCTGGTCGAACGGCTGCCCGTCTTCATCGTCACCAATGCCCAGCCGGGCCTGCTGGGCGCGGCCAAGATAGCCAGGACGCTCGCCGCCGCGCGCTGAGGCGGCAAACGCGGCGCGGCACCGTTGGCAACAAATTGCCCGCGGCCGGTCAAGGACCGCCTGTTAACGGTCGATGTCGGAGCCGTGGGGAATGGTCATCAGGAGGCTCGCGCCGCGTTCAACGCCGGCAGCGGGCCCGTCCGTTCCGACGCCGACTCGGGCCGGCTGCGCTCCACGGCCGGCGGGGCCGACGAGCGGTTCGGCCGCATGATCGGCCGCTCGACGGCGATGCAGACGGTGTTCGACGTGCTCGGCAAGGCTGCGCCCAGCGACGCCACCATCCTGCTCGAAGGAGAGACCGGCACCGGCAAGGAGGTGTCGGCCGAGGCGATCCACCTCGGCAGCCCGCGCAAGGACAAACCATTCCTGGTCGTCGACTGCGGCGCCATGCCGCCCCAGCTCCTGGAGAGCGAGCTGTTCGGACACGAGCGCGGCGCCTTCACCGGCGCGGTGTCGTCGCGGCAAGGGGTGTTCGAGGCCGCCTCCGGCGGCACGGTGTTCCTCGACGAGATCGGCGAGCTCAGCATCGACCTTCAGCCCAAGCTGCTGCGCGTGCTCGAGCGGCGCGAGGTCCGGCGCGTCGGCACCAACAACCACGTTCCGGTCAACGTGCGGCTGGTCGCCGCCACCAACCGCAGCCTGCGCGATCAGGTCGCCGGGCAGAAGTTCCGCTCCGACCTCTACTACCGGCTGGCGGTCGTCGAGGTGAAGCTGCCGCCGCTGCGCGAGCGCCTCTCGGATCTGCCGCTGCTGGTCGATCACGTGGTGCGCGGGTTCGGCACCGTCGACGTCACCTCGCTGGCGCGCGTCCGTGCGCCGGAGTTCCTCGACGCGCTGGCGCGCCACACCTGGCCGGGCAACATCCGCGAGCTGCGCAACTACCTCGAGCGCTGCCTGGCGCTGCGCGACTTTTCGCCGCCGCGGAGCGCCACCGGTTCGATGGCCACGGTGGCCGGCCCGGAGAGCGCGGTCAACGTCGGCCAGCCGCTGCGCGAAGCGCGCGAGGCCTGGGTGAGCACCTTCGAACGGCGTTACCTCGAGGAGCTGCTGCGGCAGCACGAAAACCGGGTCAGCGCGGCGGCGCGGGCGGCCGGCGTCGACCGGATCTATTTCTATCGGTTGCTCTGGAAGCACGGTCTGCGGACCCGCGAGCCCTCGGGCCGCGAGCCCGACGATCTTGCGTAACTGGGGTGACGCCGGCGTGACTGTCGCGGCCTCGGTCGCAGTCGCGGTAGAACCGACGCCGGTGGAGACGACGCCGAGCCCCGAGCTCACCGCCCGCGCGCTCCTCGTCGGCGGCGTGATCGGCGCCGTGCTGGCGGCGGGGAACGTCTACACCGGGCTCAAGATCTCCATCATCGACGGCGGAAGCATCACCGCGGCGCTGCTGGGATTCATGTTCTTCGCCACCTTCACCCGGCTGGCACGCCGCCCGTACAGCGCGCTCGAGAACAACATCACGCAGACCACCGCCGCCTCGGCAGCGATCATGGGCTACGTGGCGGGCGTCGGGGGGCCGGTCCCGGCCATGACCATGCTGGGACGCGACTTCCCCGCCTGGGCCCTCTGCGTCTGGGGGCTGGCCATCGCGCTCGTCGGCATCGTCGCCGCCACGTTGCTCCGCCGCAAGCTGGTCGTCGACGAGGCCCTGCCGTTCCCGACGGGGAACGCCACCGGCGATCTGATCGAGACGATCTTCGCGGCGCGCGCCAGCGCCGTCCGCCGGGCGCGGTTCCTGATCGGCGGGGCGCTGGTGGCGGCGACCGTGACCTGGTTCCGCGACGGCCGCCCGCAGATCATCCCCGACACCACCGCCATCGCCGGCGCCATCGGGGGCCTGTCCCTGAGCGCGCTCACCGTGGGGATAAGCTGGAGCCCGCTCCTGCTCTCGACCGGCGTGATGATGGGGCTCCGCTCCGCGTTGAGCATGGCGCTCGGCGCGGCGATCGCCTGGCTGGGACTCGCTCCCTGGCTGGTCCGCGCCCACATCGTCAAGGAGGTCGGCTTCTCGGCCTGCGCCTCCTGGCTGGTCTGGCCGGGGCTGGGCCTCCTGCTGGCGGGGAGCTTCCTGCCGCTGATCCTCGACTGGCGCTCGATCATCCGCTCGCTGAGCGATTCTTGGGGCCCTGGTGCGGCAGCGGGCCGGCGGGGCCCTCGGCGGCGCCGAGGGGGACAGGGCCGCCCGTCCGGCGGGCGCCGCTTTCCCGGCGCTGGTCCTGGCCTTTGCCGCCATCGCCGCCGTCGGACGCCTGGTCTTCGGCCTGCATCCGCTGGCGACGCTCGGCGCGCTGGTGGCGGCGTTGGTGCTGGCGGTCGTGTCGTCTCGCGCCACCGGCGAGACCGACCTCGCTCCTGTCGGCGCGGTCGGGACGCTCACCCAGCTCCTGTTTTCCGGCTACGGGCCCATCCTCTCCATCCTGGCCGGCTCGGTGTCGATGGGGACCTCGTCGCAGGCGGCGCAGACGCTGTGGGCCTTCAAGGCAGGGGAGCGGCTGCACGGGACGCCGCGCGCGCAGCTCTGGGCGCAGCTCCTGGGCGCGCTCATCGGAGGGCTGGTCGTCGTTCCGGTCTACCTGGTGATCGTCAAGGTCTACGGCATCGGGACGGAGAACCTCCCGGCGCCGAGCGCCATCTCCTGGAAGGCGACCGCCGAGGCGGTGCGGGGCGGTCTCGGCGCGCTGCCGCCGTTCGCCACGGCCGCGGCCGGCATCGGCCTCGGCGTCGGCGTCCTGCTCTCCGTGCTGGCCCGCCGATCCTGGGGGAGGTATCTGCCGTCGCCGGCGGCGATGGGGATCGCCATGCTGACGCCGGCGTCGCTGTCGCTGGCGGCTCTGGCCGGGGCGCTGGCGGCGGCGCTGGTGATGCGGCTGCGCCCCAGCGTCGATCAGGAGTCGCTCACCTCGCTGGCGGCCGGCGGCATCGCCGGCGAGTCCGTCATGGGGGTGATCATCGCCATCGCTCTGGCGACCGGGCTCTTCAAATAGGGGACCCTGGGAGGCTGGGAGGATCCCCTGGCAACCCCGCGAAGGACTCGGTCGGGCGGAGCCCGACTCCGTCCACGCGATCGATAGGTCAGCCGCGCGCGGCCGCGGTCAGGTGGACGCCGGCCTTGTTGTCGAGCGGCGCCCAGTCCGCCGTCGACATCACCTCGCCGCCGACGATCTCCTTGCCGCCTGGCGCGTCGGCCGAGTCCTTGACCACCGCCGTGCCGACGTGGACCGTGATGTTGACGTGGACGTCGTCCACCGCGGAGGAGCGCGCCGTCAGCGCCTCGCGGAGGCCGGTGGCGATCGCCAGCACCTCGGCGCGTTCGCCGATCGCCGCCGCCGCGTCGTCGGACAGCAGGCGCGCGCCGATGATGGCGCCGCCGGTCTGCAGCGGCAGCCCCAGGCCAGCCCCGCGGAAGCTCTGCTCGGCGGCGTCGAGGATGGCCGAGGTGTCGTCGAGGACCTCGTCGCTCTCGGCGTCCGCCCCGTCGGCGATGCGGATCTCGAGGTAGATTGCCGCCGCGCGCGAGGTCACCTCGCCCTGCCCCGACTTGGACCCGACCGCCTCGCGCAGCGCCGCCAGGAAGGCCTTGGCGCTCTGGTACCGGCGCTCGGGCGTCTTCTCCATGCAGCGCAGGACGACGGCGTCGAACGCCGGCGACACGGGCGCGGCCTGGCTGGGGCGCGGCGGCGGCGCTTCGAGGTGCTGCCGCTCGATGTCCGTCATCGTCTCTGCGCGGAAGGGATATTGCCCGGTCAGGAGGTGGTAGAGGACGACGCCCAGCGCGTAGATGTCGGTGCGCGGGTCGACGCCGTCGCCGCGAATCTGCTCGGGCGCCATCGTGTACGAGGTGCCGAGGCGGGTGCCGACCACGGTGAGCCCGGCCTCCGAGGCGTCGGGGTGCATCAGCTTGGCGATGCCGAAGTCGAGCAGCTTGATGGTGCGCTTGCCGCCCGAGGTGGCCATAAAGATGTTGCTGGCCTTGAGGTCACGGTGGACGATGCCGTGCTCGTGCGCGACCTGCAGGGCTGCGCAGACCGGTTCGAGGATCTCCATCACCTCGGCGGCCGAGAAACGGCCCTGGTCGTTGAGCATCGAGCGCACGTCGGTGCCTTCGAGTAGCTCCATCACGTAGAACGGCCGCCCGTCGGGGAGCGTGTCGAACTCGTAGATGTCGACGATGGCCGGATGCTTGATCATGTTGACGGCCTGCGCTTCGCGCACGAACCGCGTCACCATCTGGGGCGAGGCCGCCAGCTGGCGCCGGAGCACCTTCACCGCCGCCTTGCGGCCGAGGACCTTGTGCTGCGCCTCGTAGACCGTCCCGCCGCCGCCCGAAGCGATCTCGCGCTTGAGGACATAAGCGCCCGCGATCGTCCCCGGCGCGAGCGCGTCGGCGTCGACGGCCGATCCGATCCCGGTCGGCGTCTGATGGGGGCCGAGGGCCCGCGTCTTGTCCTGGTCTTCTGGTTTGGGAAGCACTTTCGGTTCCTCGGCGCAGTCGAGACTCGCCGCTTCCGGTAGAATCGGTGGCTCTGCGATAAACATTTAGCGCATGATTGACTCACATTGTCATCTAGATGGTGCGTACTACGGCGAGGAGCGCGCCAGCGTCCTCGCGCGTGCCCGGCAAGCCGGTGTGACGGCCTTCGTTTGCGTCGGTGTGGGGCGCGGGACGGCCGCGGCTGAAGAGGCCTCCGCCATCGCCCTGGCGGAGCCCGACGTCTTCGCCACCGTGGGCGTGCACCCGCACGACACCGGCGAGGTAACCGAGGAGCACTGGGCGACCTTCGCGCGGCTGGCGCGGGCGCCGCGGGTGGTCGGCATCGGCGAGACCGGGCTCGACTACCACTACGAGCACGCGCCGCGCGAGGTTCAGCAGGTGGCCTACCGGCGATCGATCGTTCTCGCGCGGGCGGCCGGGCAGCCGGTGGTGTCGCACGTTCGCGACGCCCACGCCGACGCGGCCGCGATCCTCCAGGAAACGGCGGCCGGTCTGGGCGGGGTCATCCACTGCTTCACGGGGGGGGTGGCCGAGGCGCGCGTCTACCTGGATCTCGGGCAGCACCTCTCATTTTCGGGGATCGTGACCTTCAAGAACGCCGGCGACATCCGGGCAGCGGCGGCCTTCGCCCCGACCGATCGCATCCTGGTCGAGACGGACGCGCCCTATCTGGCGCCCGTCCCGCACCGGGGGGGGCGCAACGAGCCGGCCTTCATCGTCGAGACGCTGAAGGTGATGGCTGGGCTGCGGGGCGTCGCCGTGGACGAGCTCGACGCCGCGACCAGCGAGAACGCGCGCAGGCTGTTTCGGCTCGCCGATCGCGCGGCTGGTGCGGCTCACGATTGACGGGACGGGAGCGTACGGCAGATACTGAAATTCCTTCGTGAGCTCCTCCGACCCATCCTCTGGCCCGCGTCCCCAGTCATCCGCCATGCCTCCCCCGGCGCCCGTTCGCGTGAGGCTCCGCTACGCCGCGTTCGAGACGTTCATCGAGAAGTTCGCCGCCAACGTGACCCGCGGGGGCCTGTTTCTGGCCAGCCGGACGCCGCGGCCGATCGGCGAGGTGTTTCAGTTCGAGGTCCAGCTGGCGGGCGGTGAAGTGGCGCTGGCCGGAGACGGCAAGGTGACCTGGGTGCGGGAGTTCGAATCCGGCGGCGCCCAACAAGCCGCACGGGATGGGTGTGCAGTTCCTGCGGCTCGACGGGCCGTCGCGCGAGGTCGTGAATCAGATGCTGGCGCGCAAGGCGGCGGGGAACTCCGGCGCCATCCGGATCCCCATACCGGCCGCAGCTTCCGAGGCGGTTCGAAGCGGCGCCAACGGGACCTCGACGCACGCGGCACGCCTCGACACCAACGTCGATCTGGCCGCCGAGCTCGGCGTCGACGAAGTGCGGCTCAAGCGCGCGGTCGAACGAAACTGGCTGGGAAGTGGCCGCGGCTCGGGTGAGCTCGACGAGCTGGAGGCGCTCTTGCGTCCCGAACCGATCGAGCCGGTCACCTTGGCGCAGGCGCTGGCCGAGCTGCCGCGCCTCCTCGACGCCCCCGCCCGGCGGATGAGCGGCGCGTTCCGACCGCTGGGAGATTTGTCACCCAGACCGACGGCCCCGCCCAAAGCCGACGAATAGCGTCGCGCCCGCCGATCTCGACCCTGGGGCCGCCGCCGACCCTGTGCGACGCGCCGGCCAAGGAGCCCCATTCAGGGTTCGCGCGCCAGCCCTGGGGCCGGGAGCGGGCGGTCGATCGCCAGCCTGATCAGGTTCTGTTCGGCGCTCTTGTGGGTCCTGAAGGTGAAGACCGCGGAGAGAGGGTTCGCGTGGTCCACCGCGCTCACGACCTGTGCAAAGTAGCGGTGGTGCGACTCGATCGGCCGTGCGCCGCCCAGCGAGGCGCGCCACTCCGTCTGTTTGCTGGCGCGCGCGTCGACACCATTGCCCCAGACGTGGACCTCGGCGTCGGGGTAGTCGGTCGACACCTCCACCGACATGGTGTCGCCCTGCTCCGCCTCGTAGCGCAGGGCGAGGAGGGCGCTGGGGAAAGCCGCGGCACACGCATTCAGGACCAATCTGGAGTCCAGCCTTCCGAGCGTGGTGTAGATCTGTCCTTCCCGCTCCTCTTCCCGCTTTCGAATTTCTTCGTAGAGGTCAGTGGCCTTGCTCAACAGATTCGGACACCTCTCCTCGTCGGCGAGGAGGGGGTCCTTGGCGTCGTCTTCTGTCGCGCAGGTGTAGGCCCGCGCCAGGTCCCATCGAATCTCGTCGAAGTAGCTGTTGGGCGGGACCTCGGCGACCGCCTTCTCCAGGGCCGAAATTGCCTCGTGCGGGCGTCCCAGCGCCATCAACACCTCGCCCAGCGTGCTCTGGTAGATAGCCTGGGCGGTCTTGCTGGTCCCCTGGGCTGACAGACGGACCGCCCGACGCGCGTAGCGTTCGGCCTCTTCTCCGAGCGGCTCGTACACCCCGGGCTTTGAGTCGGGGTCAAGGTAGCGCCAGCTCCAAAACGCGTATGCGTAGCCGTTGAGAGCATCGAGGTCATTGGGATCGGCCTGTAACGCCTGGTCGTACTGCGCAAGAGCCTCGCGGTACGAGCGCTGATCATTGTCTCGCGCCGCCCGTTCGGCGAACTGTCTGGCGAGGTCGCTCCTGGCCGCTGCGGTCGCGATCAGATCGCGCATCGGGTGAGCGTTGCCCTGGATCAGCGCCGATGTCGCGGCGTTGCAGGCGATCACGGGATCGTCGGGAAGCAACGCCCGGGCCTCCTCGAAGAGGGGCGTGGCGTTCGCCTGCAGCCGGTTCGGGCGAGCCTGCCAGCGAATCCCGGGGACTCCATTCGGGTCGTCTTTCGTCAAAATCGCCATGCCCTCCTCGCAGCCCATCGACAGAGCTATCGGCGCGCTCGACGTGACCTCGCCTGCTTTCAGCAGCGTGTAGGCCATCTCGTTGATGATCTCTGCGCGGGTCGCCACGATCGATTTCGATGCGCTGCTGGCCGAGACGGCATAGATGTCGTCGGCCCGCGTGCAAAAGTAGTAGGCCTTGGCCAGTATCCGAAGCTTTTCGCTCTCATCCGAGGCTTCGTCGTCATGGATGGCGCTGGCCCGTACCGAGGTGCGGCAGAGCCCCAGATAGGCCGATCCGCGGTCGGTCGCCGCCGGAAACTGCTCGGGGGCGGCGACCAGGTCCTCCCAGATGTGGCGAGCTCGCTTACGGCGGCTCCGTTCGGCGGACGGACCGTCGTCGGCGACGTCGCCGGCCAACGTCGCGGGCGGGCGTTGCACGAAGCTGTCGTAATCGAAGAGCGTCGACGCGAGGGCGTTTTCGGCCTCTCCATACCGCGGGTTGACGTCGATGGCGGCCTCGAAGGCGCGGATGGCGGCCGCCGGCTGATTGTCGCTTCGCAACGCCAGCCCCAGACGGTAGTAAGCGACCGCGAACCTCGGATCGCGCGCCACCGCGGCACTGAAGTATTTGATGGCGTTGTCGAGCTCGCCCACCAAAGTCTCGTAGTTGGCCATCGCCTCGTATCTGCGCCAGCTTTCGAGCCCAGCGCGAAAGTCCTCGAACGCCTTTGGTGTCGACGTCATGCCTGCCCGGGACCAGGCGGGATCGGACGTCACGATGAAGTAGGCCAGATCGTCCGAGCGCTTGAGGAGCCTGGCTGATGCCATGCTCGCAACCGGCGCCGACGCGGCAGGCATCTTCGACGTCTCTCGCTTGGCGGCCTCCGCTGCCGAAACGAGGGATGGCGTCGTCCCCTCGCTCCCCTCGGCCGTGGAGAGATGCCAGGTCTGCCCCGTCGAGGTGCTGACCAGAAGGTGGAAGTCTCCGCCGCTGTCCTGTTGCACCGAACCCGTCACGACCCGAGCGCCGAACAGGTTCTGCAGCGGCGCACGCAGCGGAGTCAACACCGCGCCGAGCGGAATCTTCAGCGGTCCCACCGTCACCGAATCGTCCTGCAGCGCTGTCTCCAAGCCGCCGGCCCGATTGACCGGAACCATGGCGAACTGGTCGTGCGTGGGGGCCACCAGCATCTCCGATCCCAGCTCGGCGACCAGGGTAGCCATGCTATTGGCCACTCGCTCCGAAACCACCTCACCAAGGGTCGACTTATCGGGTAGCGAGTGATCGCTGAGCGGGTAGATCAGCGTCCGCCCGTGATTGGGGATCTCCTGAACAATCACCAGCACGACAATCACCAGGGCAAGCTTGCCCACGGTTTTCGACACCCAGGAGCCGCCGACGAGGCGTTCGAGCGGCGCCAGGAATCTTTTCGCCGCTGCGTGGAGGAGTGCCCCCACCCGGCCGACCGCCGCGCGCGCGAACGAGTTGGTCCCCCAGACCGCCATTGCCAGCGTCGGCCCGGCGTCGCGCAAGGGTCCTTCGGAGGTCAGCTCGATCAGCACGAGCGTCGTGATCGCCAGACCGGCCAGGTCGACGCTCTTCGGCCACCAGGCAAAGTAAAGGAGATCGGCGGAGAACCCGAGGACCAGGAGCAGCGTCGGCACCAGGATGAGGTCGAAGATTCGCCGCAGTTGCCCTGGAGCCAGGCCAGGCGCGGCCGCTCCCGCACTCGGGCCCGGAGCGGCGGTCGGCGTCGCCGGGTCGCTGCTCCCGCTGGCGATGCCGGCGATGGCGGACGTCAACCGAGCCCGCACCCGGTCGAGACGCATGATTCGCACGATCACGAACGTCAGGACGACGCCGCCGGTGACTGCCGCGGCCCAGCCGCCCCGAAACGATTTCGGGCAGGTGATGCGCAGGAGGGGCGGGAGCAGCGCGAGTCCGGCCCCGACGCACCCGGCCCAGAGCAATCGGCGCCGCCAGCGATGACGCTCGTCGAAGGCATCGCGAAACAAGGTGAGCGCCCCCCACCGCAGCCCGAAAGAAAAGGCCGCCGCCCACCCCGCCACGAGCAAGAACCCCCATAGCCAGGCGGTCTCGGGGGCGAAGTAGAGATCCCTCGGATGGCTCCAGGCGATGAGGGTCACGCCGGCCACGACCAGGGCCCCCAACCAAAGGGCCAGCGGCCGGCTGGTGAACTCGAGCACGACGAGGATCCACTCGACGATGCAGAGCGCAATCCAGCACAGCGGCAGCGGCGACCAGAGGTCGTATCCGTAGAGAGGAACGTGGACCCCCTCGGGCGACAGGGGCCGCACGCGCGCTGCCGCAAACAGGCCGACCAGCAGACCGCAGCCGAGCACCAGCAAGGCGCGTTGCTTGCGACCCCGGGCAGCGCGCGCTGATTCGATCAGGACCGCACCGCCGAGCGGCAGAAGCAGCAGGAGACCCCGCAGGGCATAGTGCGCCTCTCCGTCGACCATCATCACGCCGAGTGGTCCCACGATGACCAGACGGTCGCCCGCGAAGAGCCACAACCCGAGGGCGCTGAAGGTCGCGGCCAGCAGCGCCAGGATGCCGCTCCAGACATGGTAGCGCTCGCAGTTCTTTCGACCGAGCAACGCCGTTGCCTGCAGCCCGAGCAGGGCAACCAGCATGACGACGACGACCACCTCGAGGCGGGTCACGTCAACCAACGGCCCCGGCGTCAGATCTTCCCCTGCGCGGGCCTCACCGCCGATTTCGCTCGCCTGGCGGAGCGTCAGCCCGGGCGCCCGGAGCCGCGGCCCTAGGGATTGAGCTTCAGGTTTCGGCGGATGCGGGCGTTCGGCTCTTCGGTGTCGGGGACGAACGGGCGTCCGGTGACCAATTCGCAGACCTGGATGTAGCGGCGGGCGGCCTCGACGCGCAGATCGTCGGAGAGCTTGGGCGCCGGCCCCTCGCCGCGGAAACCCTGGTCGGCCAGCGCGCGGCGGACGTACTCCTTGTCGAGGCCCCGCGGCTCTTCACCCTTGGCGAGCCGCGCCTCGTAGTCGTCGGCGTACCAGTAGCGCGACGAATCGGGCGTGTGGATCTCGTCGATGAAGCAGAGCGAGCCGTCGGGGCGGCGGCCGATCTCGTACTTGGTGTCGACCAGGATGAGGCCGCGCCGGAGCGACTCGACTTGACCGAAGGCGAACACGCGCGCGCACATGTCGGCCGCGCGATCGAAGTCCTCGGCGCTGAGGAGCCCCAATTCCAGCACTTCGGCCCGCGAGACCGACCGGTCATGATCGCCCTTGGCGGCCTTGGTCGAGGGCGTGAGGATGGGCTTTGCCAGCCGCTGGTTTTTCTTCATGCCGTCGGGCAGCTGATGCCCGCAGAAGGTGCGGTCCCCCTTCTGGTAGTGCGTCCAGATTGACGTCGAAGTCACGCCCGTCATATAGGCGCGCATGATGAGCTCGACCGGCAGGAGCTGACACTCGCGCGCCACCATCACCGACGGATCGGGGATGCTGATGACGTGGTTGGGGACCAGATCGGCGGTGGCCTCGAACCAGAAGGCGGCCATCTGATTCAACACCTGTCCCTTGAAGGGAATCGTCCCCAGAACGACGTCGAAGGCGCTTATTCGATCGGTCACGATCAGCGTTCGCTTGCCGTCGCGCGACGTAGCAGTCGCGGACCTTGCCCTCGTATTTCTCGCCCAGCTCGGGGAGATCGGTGGCCTCCAGCGTCTTCGTCAGCTGCGCGCGCAGAAGCTTTTCGTCGATCGGTGTGCTCATGAGGGGTCGTCCTTTTCGGCGAGCGCGCGATCGATGATCGCGCCGGCGTGGCGAAGGTGGTGGCCAAGGTCGAAGGCGCGGTCGATCTCGGCGGCGGTCGAGCTTGGCCGCGATGTCGGGATCGGCGCCGAGGAGCGCGCGGAAGCTCCCCTCGCCCGCCACCGCCCGCAGCGCGTTCCGCTGGACCAGCTCGTAGCCGGCCTGGCGCGCCATCCCTTTGCGTACGAGCTCCAGCATGATCGCCTCGCTGAAGAAGAGGCCGCCGGTGATCTCCAGATTTCGCTTCATCCGATCGGCGTTGACGACCAGCCCGTCGATGAGGCCGGCGGCGCGCCGGACCATGAAGTCGCAGAGGCCGGTGGCGTCGGGGCCGATCACCCGCTCGACCGAGGAGTGCGAGATGTCGCGCTCGTGCCAGAGCGCCACGTCCTCCGCCGCGGCGGAGGCGTACGATCGAAGCAGCCGGGCGATCCCGCACAGGTTCTCCGAGAGAATGGGGTTCTTCTTGTGCGGCATGGCCGAGGAGCCCTTCTGCCCTTTGCCGAAGGCCTCCATCGCCTCACCGACCTCGGTGCGCTGCCAGTGGCGCACCGTGAGCGCCAGCCGTTCGACGGCGGTGCCGATGCGCGACAGCGCCGCGAAATAGGCGGCGTGGCGATCGCGCGCCACGATCTGGGTGGGTACGGTCTCCGGACGGAGGCCCAGCGCGGCCAGCGCCTTCATCTCGATAGCCGGATCGAGGTTGGCGTAGGTGCCGACCGCGCCCGCGATCTTGCCGACCGCGATCTCCTTGCGCGCCGCGACCAGCGTGGCCCGCGCCCGACCCAGCTCGGCGTAAAACCCGGCGAAGACCAACCCCGCCGTGATCGGCTCGGCGTGGATGCCGTGCGAGCGGCCGATGGCGAGGGTCGCGCGGTGCTCCTCGGCCCGGCGGCGGCAGGCGGCGCGCAGGAGATCGAGGCCGGCCAGTATCTGATCGGCCGCCTCCACCAGCGTTACCGCCAGCGCCGCGTCCAGCACGTCCGAGGAGGTCATCCCCAGGTGCAGCCAGCGCGCCGGCTCGCCGGCCAGCTCTTCGACGTGGGTCAGGAAGGCGATGACGTCGTGCCTGGTCCGCTCCTCGTGCTCCAGGATGCGCGCGGGATCGAGCTTCCCGGCGGCCTTGGCCGCGCACCGCGGCGGCGGTTCCGGCGGGGACGCTACCGGCTGCCTCCATCTGCACGCAGGCGGCGAGCTCGACCCTCAGCCAGGTCTCGTAGCGGTGGCGATCGGACCACAGCTCGATGAGTTCGGGACGCGTGTAGCGCGAGATCATTCGCGCCCTCTTCTAACGAAATCGGCCGACGGGTTCAAGGCAGGAGGACGGTCGAGTCCGATGGTCTTGCGCCCCTCGAGATCGCGGTGTGCCTGGGCGGCCTCGCGCAGCGGGTAGCTCTGCCCGATGTCGATGCGGACCGCGCCCCGCCCGACCAGGTCGAACAGGCGCCCCGCCGACTGGACCAGCTCCTCGCGCGTGGCCACGTAGTTTGCCAACCCCGGGCGCGTTACGAACAGCGAGCCGCCAGCCGCCAGCCGCGACAGATCGAGCGGCGGCACGACCCCCGACGATTGGCCGAACAGCACCAGCATCCCCCGCGGCGCCAGGCAGTCGAGCGATCCGGAGAAGGTATCTTTGCCGATGGAGTCGAACACGACCCGGACGCCGGCGCCGCCGGTCAGCTCCTTGACACGCGCGACGAAGTCTTCGCTCTTGGTGTCGATCACTTCGTCGCAACCGTTCGCGCGCGCGCGCGCCAGCTTGGTGGGGCCTCCGGCCGTTCCGATGACCCGCAAGCCGATCGCCTTCGCCCACTGGCACGCGATGCTGCCGACGCCGCCTGCCGCCGCGTGAAAAAGGATGGTGTCACCACGTGCCACCCGTGCGCAGCGCAGCAGGAGGTACTCCGCCGTCATCCCCTTCAACATCATCGCGGCGGCCGTGCGATCGTCGATCCCCGACGGCAAACGGACCAGGCGACTGGCCGCGATGACGCGCATCTCGGCGTAAGCGCCGTTCACGCCGGCATAGGCGACGCGATCACCCACCGCCAGGTCGGTGACGCCGGGACCGACGGCTTCGACGACGCCCGCCCCCTCTTGCCCGGGCGTGAACGGAAGACTGGGAACCTTGTAGAGCCCAGTCCGGTAGTAGCAGTCGATGAAGTTGAGGCCGATCGCGGTCTGGCGGATGCGCGCCTGGCCCGCAGCCGGTGCCGCATCGGGGACGGTCTCGAACTGCAGCTTTTCAGG
>CAVRRT010000107.1:0-11447 GCA_963723305.1 uncultured Pseudomonadota bacterium | reverse complement strand
CTGAGCGGCGGGGGCCCCGCCTCGTCGCCCAGGAAGGCCTGAAAGAAGCGCTGCGCGGTCGCCGGCAAGGAGACCGCCGCCAGCAGCGACGCCCAGTCCCAGAGCGACGACTCGAACCGCTTGGCGACGAACGACAGCGAGCAGTAGAGCGCGATGTTGAAGGCGAAGGTGGCGTAGAGGACGTGGGCGCCGCGCCGCGGCTCACGCAGAAGGACGGAGCCGCCGATGGCCAGCGTGACGATGGCCGCGACGAGCGCGGAGATCGGCTGAATGCTCAAAGCGCGCGGATTTTAGCTCAAATCGCGTGGACGGAGGCGAGCCCCGCTCGTCGGAGCCCTTCGCGGGAGGCGGGCTTCGCCCGAGGAGTCCGTCGCGCAGATGAGTTGCGCGTCGCGCGGCCATTTTGCCGCGCCCGACGCGGCCTGCTATGTTCCGAGGGTGACGAACGCAGCCGTCCTGGTGCTCAATCGGCACTACCAGCCGATTCACGTCACCAACGTCCGGCGCGCGTTCTCCCTGCTCTATCTGGGCGTCGCGCGCGTCGTCGATCCCGAGTTCAAGACCTTCGACTTCGCCAGCTGGGCGCAGCTGTCGGCGGAGATGTACGACGGTGACGTCATCCGCACGGTCGACCGCGCCATCCGCATCCCACGCGTCATCGTGCTGCAGCTCTACGATCGGATCCCCAAGACCAAGGTCCGCTTCTCGCGCCACAACATCTACATGCGCGACGACAACACCTGCCAGTACTGCGGCGAAGAGCTGCCGCGCGTCGACCTGAACCTCGACCACGTCGTGCCGCGCGCCCAGGGGGGGCGCACGACCTGGGAGAACGTGGTCTGCTGTTGCATCGACTGCAACCTGTCGAAGGGGGCGCGCACGCCCGAGCAGGCCGGGCTCAAGCTCCTGAAGACGCCGCTGCGCCCCCGCTGGACGCCGACCTTCCGCGCCAACGGCGGCCGCGTCCGCTATCGCGAGTGGCTCCCCTTTCTGGGCCTGGCCGACGCGTCGTACTGGAACGTCGAGCTCGAAGACTAGACCTCCAGCACAAGACCGACGAGACGAAAGACGAGGCGCATGACGGGCGGGGACGACGACGAAGAGCCGACCGTCGACATCGAAGAGACGGCGCCGACGGACGACGGGATCGAGGCGGTCGACGTGGCCCCGGCCGCGGAGGTGGAGGCGGCGCCCGAGCCGAGCGACATCACCGGCAATCCGACCGCCCAGCCGCTTTCGGAGCCCCTTTCGGAGCCCGTCGCCGAACCGCTCGCCGCCCCGATCGAGGCGGCCTCCCGGTCGCGCGTGCGGCTCATCGCCATCGCCTCCGGGCGCGGCGGGACGGGACGGTCGCTGCTGGCCGCGAACGTCGCCGTCTACCTGGCGCAGGCGGCGAAGAAGGTCATCGCCATCGACGCCGATCCGGCGGGCGGTTCGCTGCACCAGCTGCTCGGCGCGGCCCGCCCGCCGCGCGGGTTCGGCGACTTCCTGCGCGGCAAGGCCCCCGGCCTCACGGAGCTGATCGTCGACACGCCGATCGCCGGCGTGGGGCTCATCGGCGGCGAGGGGAGCACCTTCGGCGCCTCGCGCCCCAAGCAGACCGCCAAGGGGACGCTGGCGGCCATCGCCGCGCTCAACGTCGACTACGTGATCGTCGATCTGGGGCCGGCCGACTCCACCTTGACGATTGACCTCTGGCTGGGGGCCGACGTCCCGGTGCTGGTCACCCTCCCCGACCCGGCCTCGATCGACGCCACCTATCGCTTCGCCAAGAGCGCGTTCGTCCGCCGGCTGCGCACGCTGCGTGGCCTCGACCGGCTGGTCGGCAACCCCATCGGCCCGCCGCCCGCCGCGCTCGATCTCTACCGCGCCGTCCGCCAGGCGGGCGCCCCGACGGAGAAGCTGGAACACGAGATCCGCCGCTACCGGCCGATGTTCGTGGTCAACCAGACACGCACCGTTCAGGACCTCAAGCTCGGCACCTGGATCGCCGCGGCGGCGCGGCGGCGTCTGGGGCACGCCTTCGACTACCTCGGACACGTCGAATCGGACGAGACGGTCTGGCTGGCGGCGCGCCGCCACCGCTCGCTGGTCGCCGAGTACCCCGAGGGGAAGGCCTCGAAGAACATCGAGCGCCTGGGCCGGCGGCTGCTGTCGCTGGAGAACGAGCGCGATCGCCCTGCCACCACCGCGCTGCGGCTGGAAGAGGAGCAGACCTATTACGAGATCCTGGAGACCGAGCCCGGGGTCAGCGACGAGGAGGTCCGCCGCGCCTACCGGGCGATCAAGGACATCTACGCCTCGGGCTCGCTGGTGATCTCCGGGCTCTACGAAGAGCACGAGCTGGCGGAGCTGCACGCGCGGGTCAACGCCGCCCACGACACGCTGTTCGCGCCCGATCGGCGGCGCCTCTACGATCTGGCGCTCCCCGAGGCCGATCTGGCGCGCGCGGTGCGCGCCGCGGCCAGCGCCGGCCGGCGGGCGCCGGCGCCGCTCAGCGCGGCGGAGGAGCGAATCGAGACCTCCGAGATCGTGATCGATGCCGACGCCGAGGTGACGGGCGAGTTCCTGCGCAAGGTCCGCCAGACCAAGGGCGTCGAGCTCAGCGACATCTCCCAGCGGACGAAGATCAGCGAGCGCTACCTGCGGGCCATCGAAGAGGAGCGCTTCGCCGACATGCCGGCCGCCGTGTATGTGCGCGGCTACGTGATGGAGTACGCGCGGGCGCTGCGCATGGACGCGCACCGCGTGACCGAGAGTTACCTCGCCCGCTACCGCAAGAGCACGGCGACGCCGCCCGCCGTCCCGGCGCCTTAGCGCCTCTTACAGCACCTTCGTAAAGACGCTGACCACCGTGGCGCCGTTGTCCCTCGTCTCGAACAGCGTGAAGCCAGTCGAGGTGACCGTGAACTGGTCGGTTCCGCCCTGGTCGCCGCCGTCGGTGAGCGGACAGGTCGGCGTGAACGTGGCGGTCATTCCGCTGATGGCCACCGGCCCGCTCGAACGAACGATGGTCGTGCCGGACGACTGCGCCTGAGCCAACGTCAGGGAGGTCGACGTCACACTCGAAAGCACGAACGTCTGTCGGCCGGTCTGCCCCGTCTGCCCGGTCGGCACACCGGCGTCGGCGGCGACGTAAGCTGTCAGCGCGGTCAGGTTGTAGGTTCCCGCCGAGAAGACGCCGCCGGCGGGGATCGGAGGCGTCGCGGTCGAGAAGGTCTCGGTCACGCAGGGGCCCGTCGGTGTGACCGAATTGCAGGTCTCTCCCGACCCCGTGCCCGATTCGCCGCAGGCCGCGACAGCGCCGCCACCTCCGCCGCTGCCAGTCGTCCCTGCGCCGCCAGTCGTCCCTGCGCCACCAGTCGTCCCGGCGCCGCCGCCGGTCCCGGCGCCGCCGCTGATCCCTGCGCCGCCGCTGGTCCCTGCGCCGCCGCTGGTCCCCGCGCCGCCGCTGGTCCCCGCGCCGCCGCTGGTCCCCGCACCACCGGCGCTGCCGCCGGTCCCGCCGCTCACGCCCGCGCTGCCGCCGGAACCACCCTTACCGCCCGCTCCGCCCGCTCCGCCGGTGCCGCCGTTCGACGAGCTTCCGCATCCGTTCAACCCGACGGCGATCCCCAACATCACGAACAAAGCCGCGCTGCGCATCGATTCTCCTTGAAAGTTTGGTGGTCCGACCGGCGCCCATTGTGCACGAGTCACCCGCGACCCTGCAACGCTCGACCGTCAGCGGACCAGATATTGGTCGACGGGCGTGCCCCCGCTCGCTCCCACCCGCTCCGCCCCAGCGCGCGCCGCCGCTGCTAGAGGACGTTGGAGGCGAGCTCGGCGAGCGGCGAGCGCTCCCCCTTGGAGAGCGTCACGTGGCCGGCCATCGGCTCGCCCTTGAACTTCTCGACCACGGTGGTGAGGCCGTTGGACGTGGCGTCGACGTAGGGGTTGTCGATCTGATACGGATCGCCGGTGAGCACGACCTTGGTCGCCTCGCCGACGCGGGTGATGATCGTCTTCACCTCGTGCGGCGTCAGGTTCTGCGCCTCGTCGACGATGATGTACTGGTTGGGGATCGACCGGCCACGGATGTAGGTGAGCGGCTCGATCTCGATGTAGCCGAGGTCGATCAGCTCCTGGTAGCTGCGCCCGTTCTTGCGCTCGGTCTTCGAGAGCCCCATGAGGAACTCGACGTTGTCGTAGATCGGCTGCATCCAGGGGTTCAGCTTCTGCTCGATGTCGCCGGGGAGGTAGCCGACGTCCCGACCGAGCGGAAAAATCGGGCGCGACACCAGCAGCTTCGAGTAGAGCTGCTCCTCGACGACCTTCTGCAGGCCGGTGGCGAGCGCCAGCATGGTCTTGCCGGTGCCGGCCTTGCCGATGAGCGTGACCAGCTTGATGTCGTCGCAGAGCAGGAGGTCGAGCGCGCAGTGCTGCTCCTTGTTGCGCGGGCGAATCCCCCAGATGCCCTCCCGCAGCTTGCGCAGCGGCACCAGACTCTTGCTGGCGGCCTCGAAGCGGCCGAGCGCGCTGTGCGACGGGTTGTCGCGATCGCGCAGGATGACGTACTGGTTGGCCTTGTAGCTCGAGTCGGGGAGGGCCAGCGTGTTCTGCGCATAGAACGTGTCGACGTCGGCGGCGCTGGTGAGGAGCTCGGTCATCCCGGAGTAGAGCTCGTCGATGTCGATCCGCTCCCCCTCGAAGTCCATCGAGGTGAGACCGAGCGAGTCGGCGCGGATCCGGAGGTTGACGTCCTTGGTGACGAAGATCGTCGGCTCGCCCTTGTTGTAGTCGCGCACGTCGAGCGCCACCATCAGGATCAGGTGGTCGGCGATCTGGCTCTCGCGCAGCGTCGTCGGCACGGCGCGCGCCGCCGAGGCGACCCGCAGCCGCCCGCCCGACGGCAGCGGCGCCCCGTCCGAGAGGCGCGCACCTTCGGCCCGCAGCGCGTCCAGCATGCGCGCCACCTCACGGGCGTTGCGCCCCCGCTCCGAGGCCTCCTTCTTGAACTGATCGATCTCCTCGATGACGAAGATCGGAACGACGACCTCGTTGTCGGCGAACGAGAGGATGGCGCGCGGATCGTGAATCAGAACGTTCGTATCGAGTACGAAGTGCTTCATCCGTCTACTTCTTCGCCTTCTTGCCTCTCGAGATGGTGACCTTCTTCATCACGACGTCGGTGGTCGGTTTGTCGCGCGGGCCCCGCTCGACGCCGGCAATCTTGCTGACCAGAGAGGCCGGATCGCAGTGACCGAAGATCGAATAGTGACCGTTGAGGGCCTGCCGCTGACCTTCCGAAAAGGGCTCGGTGATGAAGAATTGCGAACCGTTGGTGTCCGGGCCGGCGTTGGCCATCGCCAGCAGACCGGCCTTGTCGAAGGTCAGGTCGGGCGAGACCTCGTTCTTGAAGCGGTAGCCGGGGTTTCCAGTGCCGCTTCCCAGCGGATCGCCCCCCTGGATCATGAACCCGGGGATGACCCGGTGAAAGATGAGGCCGTCGTAGAACGGCCTTTTGACCCAGGTGCCGCTCTTGTCCCTGAACGGGCGCACGCCGCGCGCCAGGCCGACGAAGTTCGCCACCGTGATCGGCGCCTGCTTCTCGAAGAACTCACAGGTGAAGGTGCCCAGCGTCGTCTCGATCTTGGCCGTCAGCGGACCCGAGCCGCTCAGCCCCTTGGTTGCGTCCTCCAGCGTGAAGTTCCCCTTGGCTGGATCTTCGTCGGCGTCGTCGGCGCGCGCGGCGAAGCCGACCAGCGAGAGCGCGAGCAGGGCGGAAAGCGAGATCTTCGAGAGCATGTCCATTCTCCTTGTGAGTTTGACGCCGCTACTCTTACCACCGAGTCCAGCCCGGTTTCGACCCCTTCGTCGATCGATGACCCGATCAGCCGTGCCGCCCCTGCGCACGCTCGAGCGCCGCCTCGAGATCGATCCCCGGCGCCTGGCGCAGGCCGGCCCAGAGATCGCCCACCTCGGCGAGCCGCGCTGGGAGCGTGGCGATGGTGAACGCCCGCGGATCGAGCCGCGCGTCGAGCTCGTCCCAGACGAGCGGCGTCGACGCCCCGGCGTAGTCGCTGGCGCGCGCGCTGTAGGCGCAGGCCAGGGTCTTGCCGCTGATGTTTTGCAGACAGTCGATGTACACCGTCTTCGGGTCGCGCTTGCTGACCGTCCGCTCGACCGTGGCCGCCTCGGGATGCTTGTGGACCACGAACGAGGCGACAATCTGGCAGAACAGCATCCCCGACTCGTACGACGTCCCCGGGCGAAGCGGCAGGAAGATGTGCAGGCCGCGCGAGCCCGAGGTCTTGAGCCAGCCGGGGATCCCCAGCGCGTCGAGCTCGTCGTGCACCCAGCGCGCGACGTCGCGCACGCGCGCGAACGACGCCTCGGCCATGGGATCGAGATCGATGGCCGCGAAGTCCATCTCCTGCGGCGTCTGGGCGCGGGAGAACCAGGGGTCCTGCGAGATCGCCGCCAGCTGCACCATCTGCAGCAGCGTCGCCAGATCGCCGCCCACCAGCCGCT
This sequence comes from uncultured Pseudomonadota bacterium, assembly GCA_963723305.1. GTDB lineage: Bacteria > Myxococcota_A > Polyangia > Fen-1088 > Fen-1088 > JADGRB01. Next base: position 4,934 of record CAVRRT010000107.1, on the reverse strand, counting down.
TGGGGACGTCGTCGTCGATGCTGATCCTCTCGCTGCGCACACCGGGCGGCACCTCGTCGGGCGCGCGCTGCTGATAGAACGCCGAGCCGGAGATCCCGTCGGGGAAGCGGCGCATGACCAGCGGGCGATCCTGCACCACCGGCAGCAAGTAGGGCGAGACCGCCAGGTAGTAGCGAAAGAGGTCGCCCTTGGTGAGGCCGAGCGCGGGCCAGAGCTTCTTCCCGAGGTTGCCGAGATCGAGCGCCGCGCCGCCCGGCAGCGCGAGCTTGCCGCTGCCGCGCGCCACCACCGCCTCGAGCGCGGCGGCGATCTTGGCCAACCCGCGCGCGTCCGGCGGCGCCACGCCCGTCGCCGTCGGCGCGGGCGGTTTGACCTCGACGTTCAACGCCGACGGGACCAGATCGTCGCGCAGGCCGAGGTAGACCGGTTGCCGCAGGTAGCCCTCCGCCGTCCACTCGGCGAACTGCACCTCGGCGACCAGCTGGGGGCGGACCCAGTGCGCCTTTTCGTTGGTCGGGAGGGGCCCGTCGAACGGTGAGGTCGCCACCTCGCGCGCGGCGAGCTGCCGCGCGACGTGGGCCAGCTCCTTGTCGGTGAACCCACCGCCGACGTGGCCCGCGTAGTGCAGCCCGCCACTCTCCGTCGGCAGACCGACCAGCAGCGCGCCGAAGTGCGCGCGCACCCCGCGCGGCTCGGTGAAGCCCCCGATCACCAGCTCTTGCCGCTTGACCAGCTTCAGCTTCCGCCAGTCGAGCGTGCGCCGCCCCGGCTTGTAGCTCGAGCGCGCGTCCTTGGCGACGATCCCCTCCCAGCCGCCCGCGCGCGCCTCGGCCATGAGCGCCCTGCCGTCGCCGCGCACCTGGCGCGCCATCCGCAGCGTGCTGTCGACGCCATCGGCGAGCGCGCTCTCCAGCCGGCCGCGCCGCTCGGCCAGCGGAAGCGGAGCCAGATCGTCCCCACCGTCGCGCAGCAGATCAAAAACCACGAAGGCGACCGGGCGCTCTCCCGCCAGCCGCGCCACCTCGTGCGGTGAGGTCTGATGGATCCGCTCCTGCAACCGCTCGAACCCGACGGGCTCGCCGTCATCGTCGAGCGCCACGATCTCACCGTCGAGGAGCGCCCCCGCCTTGCGCCTCTTCCCCCAGCGCACGAGCGCCTCCACCACCTCGGGGAACTGCTTGGTCTTGTCGTTCCCCCGCCGCGAAGCGATCGACACCTCGACCGCACGGCCACGCGGCTCGACCGAGACGAGCGCGCGGATGCCGTCGTACTTCGGCTCGTAGACCAGGTTTGGATCGACGAGCGGCGCGTCGGCCAGGGTCGCCAGCATCGGCTCCATGCGCCCTCGATTCTAGTCGCCTCGTGTCCTGCCGGTCAGGGCGAAGGGGACGGGGACGGCACGTTCTGGTAGTCGACCGTCTCACCCCGGTGGATTCCCAGCCGCGCCGCGAGGCCGCCGCCGATCTCCAGCACGTATTGCGATGGCGCGCCGACCATCCGCTCGCTCTCCGTCTCGGGCGCCGCGTTCTCCACCACACCGACGATCTTCCGATCGGTGCCGATGAAGATCATGTCCAGCGGGATGAGCGTGTTCTTCATCCAGAAGCGCTGAATCGAGGGCTCCTCGAACACGAAGATCATCCCCGCGTCGTCGGCCAGCTGCGAGCGGTACATGAGGCCGCGCGCGTGCTCCTCGGGGGTGACGGCGACCTCGACCCGAAACACCACCTTGCGCCCGCCGGTGTCGATGGCGACCGTGGCGACCGTGGGCGGCGCCGAGGTCGGCGCCCGCCGTCTGCCCGCCGCTCTTGCACGCCGGCAGCGCCGCCAGGGCCGCGACCAACGCCGCGACCAACCCCGCTGGATGGATCCCGCGCTTCACGCTCCTCACGGTATCATCGAACCGTGGATGGAGAAGCCCCGCCGCTGGCAGGCTGGCGCGTACTGGTCACGCGGCCGGTGGGGCAGGCCGGGCCGCTCTCGGCCGCGCTCCACGACGCGGGGGCCGATCCCGCTCGCCTACCCGACGGTCGAGGTGGTGGCGCCCCCCGACTGGTCGCCGTTCGATCGCGCCTTCGCCGCCGCGCCCGCCGGCGGCTGGGTCGTCTTCACCAGCCCGTCGGCGGTGCGGCTAGCGGCGGCGCGGCTGCGTGAAACGGGGCACGGCAGCGCGCTCGGAGCCGCGAGGATTGCCGCGGTCGGGCCCGGCACGGCGCGCGCGCTCGTCGCCGAGGGGTTGCGCGCGGCCTTGGTCCCGCCGGTTCACGCCCAGCGCCAAGAGGGCCTGGTGGCGGGGCTGGAGGCGGCCGCCGCCGGGCTCCCGCGGGCGACGACCGCGCCCGTCCTTTTCCCGCGGGCACTCGAGGGTCGCGATCACCTGCGCCAAGAGCTGGGAGCCCGCGGCATCACGGTCGAGGTGCTGCCGGTGTCGCGGACGGTCGCGCTCGATCCGCTGCCGCCGCTGCCGGAGTTCGACGCGGCTCTCTTCGCCAGCCCCTCGGCGCTGCGGGCGTTCGTCGCCCGCTGGACGGCGGGGGCCCTCGCCGGCGCGGCAGTCGCCGTCATCGGGCCGACCACCGCCCGCCAGGCCGCCGAGAGCGGCGTCACCGTCGACGCCGTCGCCGACAGCCCCACGCCCGCGGCGCTCGTCGCGGCGCTGGCGCGCGCGCGTCGCCTCCGCGCTCAACGCTCAGGGGGCTGAGCCGCCGGCGCCTCGGCCGGGGCATCGCCCGGCGCCGCCGATGGCTCCGCCGGCGCGGGCGCGCCCGACGCCGCGGCCAGCGCGCGCTTGCTCGAACGATCGTAGAGCTTGCTCATCTCGGTGGCGATGCCCATCAGCGCCGGCTCGCGCACGGCGGTCGCCGTCAACATGTCCGACTCCGCCGACTGTGCCTCGGCCACGGTGACCCAGAAATCGCGATCGAACGGGGCGCCCCGCTCATTGGCCAGCCGCCCGAGATCATCCGTTTCCTTCTTCAGCGCGACCACGTTTTCCCCCGCCACCACCGCCGACAGCCGCGCCTCGTCCACTCCAACCGAGGCCGCAGTCGCGACGATCCGCTGATCGAGCTCGCGAAAGTCGGCGGTCAACTCGGCGCCATACCGCCGGCTGGCGGCCGACGAGCCTCCCGCCTCCGCCAGCTCACCGAGCTCTACCTCTCGCTCGGCCGCGTGGTGAAGCCGACTCATGAGCGCGACCGGCGCGGTGACCTCGGCCCCCCAGGGGGCAGCTTCGCGGGCCTCTCCCTCGGGATCACCGGCCCGCGCCACCGCGAGCCCGGACCCAACCGCTGACGCCATGAACAACACGGCCGTACCAAGTCTCCCCAGCCGCCGCATGCTCCCTCCTCCGCATCGCGGACGAGTTCGTCGCGACGCTGTCGTGTTGAAGCTAGCAACGGAGGCCCGCTCGACAAGGTTCCCTCCCGACCGGCGCGAAGCTGGGCTAGGCTTCGCGCGATGTCGTTCCCCGAAACGCGCCCCCGCCGGCTCCGCCGCACCTCCGCCCTCCGCCGCCTCGTCCGCGAGACGACGCTCGGCGCCCGACAACTTCATCTACCCGCTGTTCGTCTGCCCCGGCAAAGGGGTCAAGCGAGAGATCGCCTCGCTCCCCGGCCAGTTTCACCTCTCCGTCGACGAGCTGGCGCGCGAGGCCGAGGAGGTGGCGCGGCTCGGCATCCCCGGCGTCATCCTGTTCGGGCTCCCCGAAAGGAAAGACGAGGTCGGCAGCGAGGCCTGGCAGGCGGAGGGGGTCGTCCAGCGGGCGATCCGCGCCATCAAGAAGGCCACGCCCGAGCTGACGGTCTCCGTCGACGCCTGCTTCTGCGAATACACCACGCACGGCCACTGTGGCGTGGTGATGAACGGCGAGATCGACAACGACGCGACGCTGGAAAACCTCGGCCGCGCGGCGCTCTCCTACGCACGCGCCGGCGCCGATCTGGTGGCGCCCTCGGGGATGATGGACGGCTTCGTGGGATTTCTGCGCGAGTCGCTGGACGAAGAGGGCTTCGACCAGGTCGGCCTGCTCTCCTACGCCGCCAAGTACGCCTCCGCCTATTACGGCCCGTTCCGCACCGCCGTCGATTCGGCCCCCGCCTTCGGCGATCGGACGGGATACCAAATGGACCCCGCCAATGTGCGCGAGGCGATACGAGAGGTCGCTTTAGACGTCGAGGAAGGCGCCGACATCGTCATGGTCAAGCCGGCCCTGGCCTACCTCGACGTCATCGCCGAGGTGCGGCGCGAGTTCGACCTGCCGGTGGCCGCTTACAACGTCTCCGGCGAATACGCGATGCTGAAGGCGGCCGCCGAAAAAGGCTGGATCGATTACGACCGAACGATGATAGAAACCCTGCTTTCCATCCGCCGGGCAGGTGCCGATCTCATCCTCACCTACCACGCCAAGGAAGCCGCCCGGCTCCTCGGTAAAGGCTGAGGAAAAGCCCGAAACAGCACACGAAGTTACGGTCTCTCGTTTTTTTAGAAAAATCTGTTGACGGGGAAGCGTTTCTGAATAAACTCTGCCCTCCCTGAAGCGCGGTGTGTTGAACAGCCGCCTCTCTCCAGGGATTTTTTCGCGTCGGTCTCTGAAAGCTGAATAGCAAATCGAGTTCGAAAGGTAAGCGAAGGCTTCGGCCTTCGAATACCCCGACAATTGTGATTTCCGAGCAGTATTCTCGACAGTCGTCAATGGCGGTGGCTCCGGCCACCGTTGGAGATTTAACTGGAGAGTTTGATCCTGGCTCAGAGCGAACGTTAGCGGCGGGCCTAACACATGCAAGTCGAACGAGAATGTAGGCTTCGGTCTACTAGTAAAGTGGCGGACGGGTGCGTAACACGTGGGTAATCTACCTTCCGGCGGGGGACAACAGTCCGAAAGGATTGCTAATACCGCATACGTCAGCGGCGCCTACGGGCGCTGTTGGGAAAGA
>CAVRRT010000106.1:0-17315 GCA_963723305.1 uncultured Pseudomonadota bacterium | reverse complement strand
GTTCCGAAAGGCGAGCGACTTGAAGTCCGGATACATCGTGCCGGCGAAGAGCGGGTTGTAGGCGGTGTCGATCAGGATGGCGTTGTTGACGTCCCGCATGCACATGTTGCGAAAGCTGACGTTGTTGACGAGGCCACCGCGGCTCGAGTCGGACTTCACGCGAATCCCGTTGAAGTCACCCGGGCTGGAGCCGTCGCCCACCGGCCGCGAGTCGGCGTCGATCGTGAGATCGCAGATCGTTCACGCCGTGTGACGCCGCCGTAGGTCTCGCTGCCGATCGACATCCCGTGGCCGGTTCCAAAGTGGTTGTGCGCGATGAGGACGCCCGAGACCCAGTGACCACCCTTGAGCGCGATGTGGTCGTCGCCGGTGCTGATCGTGTTGTACGCCATGACGCCGCAGGTGGCGACGTTGGTCTCGCCGGGATCCATGCCGTCGGTGTTGCGCGAAATGTGGGGCGACATCACCAGCCCCTGGCTGTTGAACCAGCGAGAGGGCGTCAAAATGGTGACCCCCCAGACGATGAAGCCGTCCCCGCCGCCGTGCAGGCGGCGGTCGGTCCGCCGGCCGGTGTGGAGGTGATCTTCACGTGGCCTTCTTCCTTGTCGCCGCCCTGCGCGGGTGGCGGCTGCATGCCGCCGCCACCGGGCGCGCCGAAGCCGCCCGGGCCCATCTGCGCCGCGGCGGGCCGGGCCAACAGCAACATGGCGGCGCTCGTCAGCGCCAGCCGGAGACGACCATCTGGATGTTTCACGCCTCGGACCCCGCGCAGAGCTCGAACAGCACGCCGCCCGTCGAGGCGGGGTGCAGGAAGGCGACCTGGTGGCCACGCGCGCCCGGGCGCGGCGTCTCGTCGATCAGGCGGACGCCGGCGGCCTTGAGCTCAGCGAGCGCCGCCGGCAGATCCTCGACCGCGAAGCAGATGTGGTGCAACCCCGGCCCGCGTTGCGCCAGGAAGCGATCCAGCGCGGCGTTGCCGCGCGGCGCGCAGAGCTCCACCGCCGTGGCCTCATTCGGCGCGCCCGGTGCGCCCTGGGCGCCCTGGGGATAAAGGAAGGCCACGTCGGTGGCCTGCGAGGCGACGTGCTCGCAGGCGCCGATCTGGAGGCCGAACAGCGCGTTCAACGTGCCTGCGGAGGCGTCACGCTCCGCGACCGCGATGGCGACGTGATCGATGCGCTTGACCTTGATCATTCTGTGGACGGTTGCGGACGCTGCGGCGGCGGCGAAGCGGGGGGCACCATATATCAGCCCGGCGCTGGATGGAAAGTGGATTACGGGAGCGGCGCCGATAAGATCCGGTGGATGCTTACGACCGCAGCGGTGCTTCGGTGGTTGCCTGGGTTGCTGGCGTTGCCTGTCGGCGCTCCATGACGGCGTCGCGGCTGGCGCGGCTCGCGGGGCAGCTCCTGTCGGTGGGGTTCGAGGGGACGGCGGCGCCCGACACGCTGCGGGCGCGCATCGCCGCCTCGGAGGTGGGCGGCGTGATGCTGTTTCGGCCCAACATCACGGATCCCGGGCAGGTGGCTGCGCTGGTGAGGACGCTGCGCGCCGCCGCGCAGCCCGACGCGCCGCTCTTGGTGTCGATCGATCAAGAGGGCGGGCTGGTGCAGCGGGTGCGCGCCCCGGCGACGGTTTGGCCGCCGATGCTGGCGGTCGGCGCGGCGGAGGACACGGCGCGCACGGCGGCGGTCGGGCGGGCGCTCGGCGAGGAGCTGGCGGCGCTCGGCATCGGGTGGGACTTCGCGCCGGTGCTCGACGTGCACACCAACCCGGACAATCCGGTGATCGGCAACCGCGCCTTCGGGACGATGCCTGACGCAGTTTCGAGTCAGGCGCTGGCGTTCTGGCGCGGCCTCCGCGGCGCCGGGCTCGTCGGCTGCGGCAAGCACTTCCCCGGTCACGGCGACACCCGGACCGACTCGCATCTCGAGCTGCCGGTCGTGCCGCACGATCTCGAGCGGTTGCGCCGGGTGGAGCTGGCGCCGTTCGCCGCCGCCGCCCGCGCCGGGATGGAGGCCTTCATGACGGCCCACGTCCTCTATCCGGCGCTCGATCCGGATCGGCCGGCGACGCTCTCGCGCCGGATCGCCACCGATCTGCTGCGCGGGGAGCTCGGCTTCCGCGGCCTCCTGGTCTCCGACGATCTGGGGATGAAAGCGGTGGCCGATCGCTATTCGATCGAGGAGCTGGCGGTGGGGGCGATCGAGGCGGGCTGCGACCATCTGTTGATCCGCGAGCCGGAGGCGCGCCAGATCGCCGCGCACGAGGCGATCGTCCGCGCCGCCGAGGCGCGCGCTGGTTTCCGCGCCCGCGTCGAGGAGAGCGCGGCCCGCGTCGCCACGCTCAAGGCCGCCTGCCGGGTGGCGATGCCGGCGCCCGCCGCGATGTTGCCCTCGCTGCTGGGGACGCCGGCGCACAGGGCGCTCGCCGGATCGTTCGGCGCGGTTCCCTCTTCCCCTGCCGGCAGCTCGCCCGTCTCCGACGGTTAGGTTCAGGTCAGCCGAGCGAAGCTCGTCTGCGCTAGACCCGCACGCCCATCGCCAGACCCTCGCCGGTGGGCAGCGGCGTCGCGCGAAACCGCCCGCCTTGCGCCAGTGTCTTGTGCACGGCCTGCATGGCCCGGATCGATGCCGCGCGCTCGCCGGCCGGCGTCTCCGGGAGATGGCCGAACAGGAAGGCGTTGTCGAGCAGCACGAGGCCGCCCGGGCGCAGGTTGTCGGCCGCCCAGTCGAGGTAGCGCGGGTACCCTTCCTTGTCGGCATCGATGAAGACCAGATCGTAGGGGCCACGGGGGGCGAGGCGCGGCAGGATCTCCTGCGCCGGACCGACGTGGACGCGCGCGCGGGCCGCGAAGCCGGCGCGCCGGAAGCTCTCGCGCGCCACCTCCGCGTGCCGCGGCTCGACGTCGATCGTGTCGAGCTCGCCGGTCTCTCCCAACCCGCGCAGGATGGCGACGCCCGAGTAGCCGCCCAGCGTGCCGATCTCGACGGCGCGGCGCGCACCGGCCGCCCGCGCCAGGACCTCGAGGTGGCGCGCGTCGAGCGCCGCGACCTGGATGTCGGGCAGCCCGGCGGCGACGCTGCGGGCGCGAATCTCGGCCAGGATCTCGTCCTCCGGCCCGTACATCCGCAGCAGCCACTCCGCGACCTGCTGGTCGTCGTTACCGAAGCTCTTGTTCATGCCTTGACCCTGCCGCGCCTGAATCCGCAGGGTCAACAGCGACTCGATCAGGACCAGCGCCGATCGCGGCCGCGCCGAGCGCGTGCCACAGCTCGAGCCGGCGGCGCGGCGCCGCGCCCGCCGTCGCCGAGGGGGCGGTGCGGTCGGGGCGCCGCGTCGTCGGGGAGGCGCGCCGGGTCCGACTCGCGCGGGTCGAGGTTCACCACGAATGCGGCGTCGGGGCGCTCGCTGATCGTGCCGTCGCCGCGGGCGGCGCGCACGCGGTAGAAGCCCGGCTCGTCGGTGTCGGCGAAGACGAGCGCGCGGCGGGCGCGGGCCTCGCCCCCGCGGGGTGGCGTCAGCCAGCGCGACTCACCGGCGGGTGGCACCACCTCGATGCGGCGATCATCGGGCTCGAGCGCGATCTCCCGCTTCTGTCCGACGGCGACGGCGGCGGCCGCCTCTCCCGAGGGGGCGCCGGCCAGGTAGCGGGCCGCCTCCTGCACGAGGGGCAGGAAGCCCGGGCGGATCGGCAGGTCGGTCCACTCGCGGTCGACGGTCGTGGTGAGCAAGAGGACCCGGCCGCGCCCCACCTCCGCCTCGACCAGCGCCGGGGCGCCGCTCTCGTAGCGGAGCACGATCTGCCGGCCGGGCGCGTCCGGCAGCGGAGAGAGCAACATGTACTCGAAGAAGCGGGCCGACGACAGTCCGTCCCCGTGCGCCGGGAACGCCGACAGCAGCGGGTGGCGGCGATCGATCGGCGCCAGACGCTCGGCGGGGCGGAGGTCGACCGTCTCCCCCTCGGGGCGCGCCCCCGGCAGCGCAGCGGCGCTGCGTTTGAGGCCGAGCGGCTGGGGGAGGATCGTCTTCAGAGACTGGTTCCAACCGTCGGTGTCGACGCGATCGCCGACCGAGATGAAGAGGCCGCCGCCGGTCTCGACGTAGTGGATGAGCGCGGTTGCAACGGCCGGGGTCGGACGGTTCACGTTGGCCAGGAAGATGGCGCCGAAGGCCGAGAGATCGCGCCCCCCCAGATCGTCGGGGAGCGTGCTGGCGACGGAGAAGCCGCTGCCGCCGGCGCGCAGCGCCGCCTCGAGGAAGAACGTCTCGTCCTCGGTGCGGACGGTGCGCGGATCTCCGTCGACGATCAGCACCCGCAGGCCGCGTGAGGCTTCGACCAGGCAGGCCCGCCGATCGTCGAGCGGGAAGGCGTCCTTGTCGATCGTCACCTCGGCCTCGTGTGCGCTGCCCCCGGCGGTGGTGAGGACGAATCGCTTGCGGGCGCGGCCGGCAGCCGGGACGTCGATGAAGCCGCGCGCCACCTGGGCGCCGTCGAGCGCCAAAGTCACCCCCAGGTTCCGGGCCGCCTCGGGCGAGAAGTTGGCGATCTCGGCGACCACCGCGATCCCCTGGGCCCCCTCCTCGGGCGCCGGCTCGGCGGAGAGCGCGACCACCGCCCGGTTGGTCCAGGCGGCGCCGCCGCTGGCGTCGAGGAGGACGATCTGCGGAGCGCCCGGGCCGGCCGCCGGCTTCACGTCGTCCCACCCCGCCGCCTGCAGATCGGTGGCCACGTAGATCAGGCGGTCGGCGCGCGTGGTGCTGTTCAGGATCTGCGTCGCGCGCCGCAGCGCCGCGGCGAAGTCAGCGCGGCGCGCCGAACAGGGGATGGCGTCGAGCGCCGCCAGCACGCGCGTGCGATCGCTGGCCAGCTCGGCGATCGGCGCCGCCGACCCCTCCGAGGCCAGCACCAGCGCGATCTCCGAGTCGGCGGAGAGGTGCTCGATCACCTCGCGCGCCCTGGCGCGGGCCACGTCGAACGGCGTTCCCCCCTCCTTGTTGCGCCGGCGCATGCTGGCCGAGTCGTCGAGCACCACCACCGCGCTCTGCGACCGGCCGGTCTCCGCCGGGAGATCCGAGCGGACCTCGGCGAACGGGCGTGCGAACGCCAGCGGCAAGGCCATCGCCAGGCCGGTCCGGGCCAGCAGCAGGAGGGCGTCGCGGAGGCGGCGTCGCGCGGAGACCTCGCGCTCGGCGCGCAGCAGGAGCTCCATCGCCGCGAAGCGGATGGGCCGGGCGCGGCGGCGGCCGATACGGTGGATGATGGCCGGCAAGGCGGCGGCCAAGAGGCCCAGCAGCAGCGACGGCGCGAGGAAGTGCACCCGCTATCTCCGCGCCCGCTGGCGCGCGAACAGAAAGGCGCGCAGCACCTCGGCCGGCGGCTCGGCCGTCGTCGCGAACTGGTACTCGACGCGCGCCTCCACGCAGATGCGCCGCCACCGCTCGCGCAGCGCCGCCGACTCGCGTTCGAACGACGCCGCCAGATCGCGCGGATCGACCAGCAGGCGGCGGGCGTCATCGGGCTCCATCGCCTCGAAGTCGGAGACCTCGTCGAACGGCAGCGCCACCTCGTCGGGGTCGAGGAGCTGGAACAGCGCCACGTCGTTGACCGCGCGAGCGGAGCTGGCGCAGCCGGTCGGCGAGATCGGCGGGCGCGTCCAGCAGATCGGAGAACAGCACGATCAGGCTGCGGCGATCGGCGAGCTCGGCGACGTAGCCGAGCGCGCGCCCCGGCTCGGTCCGTCCCGCCGGCGTAGACGGCCTCGAGCGCGACCAGCAGATCGCGGATGTGCCCGCCGCGCGTGCGCGGCGGCAGATACTGGCGCGTCTCGGCGTCGAACAGCAGCAGCCCGGCCGGATCGCCCTGCTGCGCCAAAAGATAGGCCAGCGCCGCCGCCAGGTAGCTGGCGTAGGCCAGCTTGCTCGGCCCCTGGCGCCCGTAGCCCATCGACGCCGAGGCGTCGAGCACCAGGAAGGTGCGCATCTCGGTCTCGTCCTCGAAGCGCTTCAGGTAGTAGCGATCGACCCGCCCCACCGCCTTCCAGTCGATGCGGCGGATGTCGTCGCCCGGCGCGTACTCCTTGTGCTCCGAGAACTCGATCGAGGCGCCGGTGTGCGGATTCTGGTGAAGGCCGCGCGAAGGCCCCCTCGACGATCACCCGCGCCCGCACGCTCATCGATTCGAGGCGCGCGATGTCCTTGGGATCGAGCGCCAGCGTCGGCATCGCCCTGTCGCGCCCTCTCGCCTTACGCCGGGGTGACCGTTTCGATCAGCCGCTCGACGAGCTTGTGCGCCGTCAGGCCGTCGGCCTCGGCGTGGAAGTTCAGCAGCACGCGGTGGACCAGCACGGGCGCCGCCAGCGCACGGACGTCTTCGATCGAGGCGGCGTAGCGGCCGTTGAGGATGGCGCGCGCCTTGGCGGCCAGCACCAGATACTGCGAGGCGCGCGGGCCCGCGCCCCAGGCGACGTACTTCTTGATGAAGTCCGGCGCGGCCGGCTCCGAGGGACGGCTGGCGCGGCAGAGCGACACCGCGTGCGTCACCACGTGCGGCGCCGCCGGCACGCGCAGCACCAGCTCCTGCAGCTCGAGGATCCGCTCGGGCGACAGCACCTTGCGCAGCGTCGGGTGGTAGGCGGTCGTCATCTGGTTGACGATCTGCACCTCCTCGACCGCCGACGGATAGCCGACGTCGATCTGAAACATGAAGCGATCGAGCTGCGCCTCGGGCAGAGGGTAGGTCCCCTCCTGCTCGATGGGGTTCTGCGTGGCGAAGACCAGAAACGGCAGCGGCAGCGCGTAGGTCTGTCCGCCCGCCGACACGCGGTACTCCTGCATCGACTGCAGCAGCGCGGCCTGCGTCTTGGGCGGCGTGCGGTTCACCTCGTCGGCCAGCACGACGTGGGCGAAGATCGGCCCGCGCACGAAGCGAAAGACGCGGCGGCCGGTGGCGCGATCCTCTTCCAGTACGTCAGTTCCGGTGATGTCGGCCGGCATCAGGTCGGGGGTGAACTGGATTCGTCCGAAGGACAGCGCCAGCGCGTCGGCCAGCGTCTGGATGAGCAGTGTCTTGGCCAGCCCCGGCACGCCGACGAACAGGCAGTGCCCGCGGGCGAACAGCGCCACCAGCAGGTGCTCGATCACCTGCTCCTGTCCGACGATGCGCTTGCCGATCTCGGCGACCAGCGCGCGGCGGGCGGCCGCCACCTCGCGGACGGCGTCCAGATCGCGGGCGGCGTCCGAGGCGGGCAGGGGCGTGGCTGCCGGATCGAGCGACATGTGCGGCCAGAATGCCACGCGCGGCAGGCGGTTGCCACGACGTCACCCAAATGAACAGCGAGACGTCCGACCGTCTGATTTCTTACCCTCGGTGCGGCGCCAGTCTGGAGGCGCCCGGCCATTCGGGCGGCACCGTCATTGCTATGCCGGAGGTGAGTTTCGCGCCGCGCGAGACGCGATAGGAGCCGAACATGAAGCTGCTGCTGGTAGACCCCTCGATAATTTTCCGGATGGGGCTGAAGGCCGTCCTGGCGGCCGCGAGCGATTCTCGAGGTCGTCGGCGAGGCCGGCGAGGGACGGATCGCCGCGGAGCTGGCGGTCACCCTCGGGGCCGAGGTGGTGGTCGCCGAGCTCCACCTCGGCGACCGCAACGGCATCGCCCTGGCGCGCCAGCTCGGCCGCACGGCGCCGGCGGTGCGCCTGCTGATCCTGGCGCCCCACGGCCCGGCGGCGATCGTGCATCAGGCGCTGGGGGCAGGGGCCGCTGGTTACGCGCTCAAGGGGCAGTCGCCGGCCGAGATCATCGCCGCGATCCGGAGCGTGGCACTCGGTGAGCTGGTGCTCCCGCCCGGGGTCTGCGCGCCTTCGCCCCGGGTCGTGGGCGCGCGCGTCGACAAGCAGGGCGCCAGCCACGCCATCGAGCGGCTCTCTGAGCGCGAGCGGCAGATCTTCGATCTGGTCGTGTGGGGGAGCTCCAACAAGCAGATCGCCGGTCGTCTGGGGATCAGCATCAAGACCGTCGAGACCCACCGCGGCCACATCAACGGCAAGCTGCGGGTTCACACCAGCGCCGACATCGTCCGGCTGGCCTCGCTCTGGGGGATGCTGTTGGCGGCGCCGAGTCAGCCCACTGCCACTGCCAGCGGCAGCAACGGCACGCTGCCCCAGTAGACGTCGGCGCCGGCGCTACTCTTCGCCGCTTCCCGGCTCGCCGCTGCCCACCTTCTTGGCCAGCGTCTGGCGGGTGATGCCGAGGTGCTGGGCGGCGAGCGTCCGGTTGCCGCCGCAGATCTCCAGCACGCGACGGATGTGGGCCAGCTCGACCTCGGCGAGCGAGGGGATGCGACGCCGCGCGCGTCTCGCCCGCGGAGGGGGTGACCGCCGGCGCCGCCAGCGCCGCCGCCAGCAGCTCGGCCGGTAGGTGGGACGGCAAGAGCTGGCTGTCGTCGTGCAGCAGCGCGGCCCGCGCGATCACCGCGCGCAGCTCGCGGACGTTGCCCGGCCAGCGGTAGCGCTCGAGCAGGCCGGCGGTCTCGGGCGCGATCCCCTGGAAGCGACGGCCGAACTCGCGCGACGACTCGGCGAGGAAATGCTCGCCGAGCGCGCGTACGTCGGCCAGCCGCTCGCGCAGCGGCGGAAGGTGCACCGTGATGGCGTTGATCCGGTAGAAGAGATCCTCACGGAAGCTGTGCGCGGCGACGGCCGCCGGCAGGTCGCGATTGGTGGCTGCGACGACGCGGGCGTCGACCCGCCGGACCGCCGTGGCCCCCACGCGCCGGAACGTGCGCTGCTCCAGGAAGGTGAGCAGCTTGGCCTGCGCGCCGCCGCCCAGATCGCCGATCTCGTCGAGGAACAGCGTCCCGCCGTCGGCGATCTCCACCAGCCCCAGCTTGCGTTCGCGCGCGTCGGAGAAGGCGCCGCGCTCGTGGCCGAACAGCTCGCTCTCGACCAGGTTCTCCGGAATGGCCGAGCAGTTGAGCTCGACGAAGGGGCCGCTCGCGCGCGGCGATCCTTCGTGCAGCATGCGCGCGATGGCCTGCTTGCCGGTGCCGCTCTCGCCGGTCACCAGCACCAGCGGCACGGGGCTCCTGGCGATCACCGCCACCTCGTCGAGGAGGCGCGTCATCTTTGGCGCCGCGTGCACGAAGGTGGCGCCGCCGCTGCGCCGGCGCTCCTGCGCGGCGAGGTAAGCCACCCGCTGCTCGAGCCGGCTGGTGCGGACGGCGTTGCGGACCGCGGCGACGATCTCCTCCAGCTCGAACGGCTTCTTGATGAAGTCGTAGCCGCCCAGCTTCATCGCGGTGACGGCGCTCTCGATGGAGCCGTGCGCGGAGATCAAGATGACCTTCGTGTCGGGGGCCTCCTGCTTCATCCGGCGCAGCACGTCCAGCCCGTCGGCGTCGCCGAGCACCAGATCGAGCAGCACCACGTCGGGACGCGTTTCCTGGAAGCGCGCCCAAGCCTCAGCGCCCGACGCCGCCAGGCTGACGTCGAATCCCTCCTCGACCAAGAGCGACCGCACCGACTGCCGGATCAACGCCTCGTCGTCGGCGATGAGGACGCTGGCGCTCATCGGACCACCGGGATCTGCAGCTCGAAGACGGCGCCGGGGCCGTCGGGGCGGTTGGCGGCGACGATGCGGCCGCCGTGCTCGAGCAGGATGTTCTGGCTGACGGCCAGGCCCAGCCCGTGGCCCTCGGGCTTGGTGGTGAAGAACGGCTTGAACAGCTCGCGGGCCCGCTCGGCCGGGATGCCGGCGCCCCGATCGCGCACGCGGACGGCGACCTCGTCGCGCCCCAGGCTGCTCGCGCGCGTCGCCTCGACCTCGATGGCGCCGCCGCCCGGGGGCGTCGCCTCGGCGGCGTTGACGATCAGGTTGACCAGCGCCTGCGTGATGAGCTGGGGATCGACCTCCAGCGGCGGCAGGTCCGGCTCCTCGCGGCGCGCGATCCGCGAACCGTGACGGACCAAGGCCGGGGTCGCCGCCTCCAGCGCCGCGTCGAGGACGCTGCCGACGGTGCAGAGCTCGAAGCGGGGCGCCAGCGGGCGCGCGTAGTTCATGAGCCGCCGCAGCAGCCCCTCGACGCGCGTGATCTCGCGGTCGAGCGCGCGCGCCGTGTCGACGACCGGCCCTCCGCCCGGCGCCGCCGCGCCCTGTCGCTCGAGCAGCTGCGTCGCCGCCTTCATCCCGGCCAGCGGGTTCAGGATCTCGTGCGCCAGCTTGGCCGCCAGCTCTCCCACCGCCGACAGCTTCTCGCTCTGCACCAGGCGCCGCCGGTGCTCGAACAGCGCGGCGTCGGTCTCCTCCAGCTTCTCGACGATGGCGCTCACCTGATCGCCGAGCGTCTCCAGGCCGGCCCGCCCGGGCGCCAGGTGGATGCGCGTCCGCTCGGCCGCCGACTCGACCTGCACCTCCAGCTCGTAGATCGGCTTGGTGATCCGGCGCGCCCACAGGAACCCGACCAGCAGGCTGGCCAGCGCGCCCGCGATGCTGGTCCCCACCAGCACGTCGGCCAGCCGGCGCACCCGCTGCTCGCCTCCTGCCAGCGTCGCCTCGGCGTCGGCGCGCGCCGCCCGGCTGAACTCGGCGAACAGATCGCGCAGCCGTTGCGCCTGGGCATGGTTTCGCAGGAGGGCCGCCTTGGCCTCGGCCGGGTGGCCGGCGTCGTAGAGGGCGACCGCCTCGCGGCGCGCGTGATCGTAGGCGGCGTAATCGGCCGCTATCTCGTCGAGCAAGTGCTCGGAGTCGGCGCCCCCCACCTTGCCGTGCATGCGGCCGAGCCAGGACTCGAAGGCCGGCCGGTTGCTCTCCAGCTCCGCCAGCCAGGCCCGGTTGCCGGTGAGGAGATATTCGGCCACGAACCCCTTTTGATAAAGGAAGGCGCTCATCGCCGAGGCGTCGTCGATGAGCGCGAGCTGCCGGCTGACCGCCACCCGCGCCACCGCGGACGAGTTGCCCAGCGAAAACAGGCCCACGGCGCAGACGACCCCGACGGCCAGCGCGGTCCCCAGCGAGGCCAGCGCCAGCCGGGCCGAGAGCACCGCCGAGCGCGATCTGCGCATGGCGCGCAGTCTAGCGCACGATCAGATCGTCACGGCGGTTCTTGGCGTGGGCGTCGTCGTCGTGGCCGGGGTACTTGGGCCGCTCCGCGCCGTAGCTCACCGTCTTGACCTTGGCGTCCGCCACGCCGAGGTGCTCGAGGTAGCTCTTGGCGGCGCGCGCCCGTTCCTCGCCGAGCGCCAGGTTGTACTCGGTGGTGCCGAGCTCGTCGCAGTTGCCGTCGATCTCCAGGCGGCCGTCGTTCTTGGCCTTGAGCTCGCTGGCCAGCGTCTGCAGCACCGAGTGCGCCTCCTGGCGCAAGGTGTACGAGTCGAAGTCGAAGTAGATCGCCGGCTGGCCTTCGTTGCGCGGCGCTTCGGGGGCCTCGGCCGGTGGCTCCGGCGGCCGTTGGCGCGGGGTGACCCGGGTGGCCACCGGCGCGGGGGCCGGGTGGGCCGGCGGCGCCTTCTGCTCGTGCGAGCAGCCAACGGCGCCCAGGCCGCACATCCCGCACGACAAGGCGATGACGTTCATCCAAGACGATGCCGAACTCATGCTGAACCTCCCGAGGGTGAGACCAATGGAACCTCTACGAACGACCAGAACTGGCTGCGCAGCACCTGCAGGCGCTGGAAGGCTTCCTGCCCGTTGATCGAGACCAGGTACTGCAGCTTCGAGAGCAGCGTCGCCGGCTCGCTCCGCGCCATCAGCGTGCTCGACGGCTGCACGACGGGGCGACCGCGCTCCGCCTCCCAGACGACGTGGCCGACGACGATGAAGTCGCCTCCGGTCTTCTGTTGGGGATGGAACCGCGCTTCGAGGACCCGCAAAGTGATCCACGGATGTGCAAGTGGTGTGCCCCCGCGTCGCGCCGCCCGTCCGGATGAGCGGGCGCGCCGCCGGTTAAGGAGTTGTTCGGTCGGCCGGTCGACCGAACGATTCGTTGACGCTGCGGCGGTCGAGCTTCTCGTGTTATGGAATGGCCGGGAGGAGGTCCAAATGCAGCGTGTGCGTCATTTCTTGCTGACGGGATTTCTGGCGGCGACGGTCTTCGGAGCCTTGACGCTGGCGCCGCGCGCCGCCGTCGCCGGCGGGCGCATCGTGGTGAGCGACGTCGAGTTCGGCTCCTACGCCTCCGAAAAGGAGATGAACACCGCGCTCAAGAAGCAGGCCAAGACGACCTTCAAGGGGGGCGGCTCCTGGACGCTCAACATGATGGTCTTCCTCGGCGCGGCGACGGGCGGCAGCAAGATCAACATCGTCTACTACGACGTCTCGAAGCACCCGGCCGACCAGGTCAACTTCACCGAGGTCGGCGTGAAGCCCGATCAGAAGATCGTGCAGCTCAACGGGCAGGCGATCTCGTCGGACATGGGGTTCGTCAAAGGGCACAAGTACGAGGTGCGCGCGACCCGGGTCGTCGGTGGCAAGGAAAAGGTCTACGCCAAAACGACGATCACCTTGAAGTGATCGCGCCGTGACTGCGGCCGCGCGCGCGTTGGTCATCGCGCTCCTGGCCATCGCGCTGCCGGTCGTCGTGCTCTCGGTGGCGGGATGTCTCCGGGCGCCACGCCCCGGCACGCTCGACGCGCGCGCCCCTTACCTCGATCCCCGCCGGCCGCCCGCGGCCCGCGCCGCCGATCTGCTGCGGCGGTTGACCGTGGAGGAGAAGATCGCCCAGCTGATGACGGCGGCGCCGGCCATCCCCCGCCTCGGCGTTCCGGCCTATGACTGGTGGAACGAGGCGCTGCACGGCGTGGCCCGGGCCGGCCGCGCCACGGTCTTCCCCCAGGCCATCGCGCTGGCGGCGACCTTCGACGAGCCCATGGTCCGGCGGGTGGCGACGGCGATCTCCGACGAGGCGCGCGCGAAGTTCAACCTGGCCCAGGCGCGCGGCGAGCGCGGCCGCTATCAGGGGCTGACGTTCTTCTCGCCCAACCTCAACATCTTCCGCGATCCGCGCTGGGGGCGCGGCCAGGAGACCTACGGCGAAGATCCGCTGCTGACCGCGCGCATGGGCGTGGCGTTCATCGCCGGGATGCAGGGGGACGATCCGCGGTTCTTGAAGACGGTCGCCACCGCCAAGCACTTCGCCGTCCACAGCGGCCCGGAGGCCGACCGCCACATCTTCGACGCGCGCCCGAGCGAGCACGATCTGACCGACACCTACCTGCCGCAGTTCGAAGCGGCGGTGCGCGAGGCCCACGTCGCCTCGGTGATGGCCGCCTACAACCGGGTCGACGGCACGCCGTCGGCCGCCAGCGCGCGGTTGCTCGACGAGACGCTGCGCAAGGGGTGGGGGTTCGCCGGCTACGTCGTGGGCGACTGCGGCGCGGTGGACGACATCTTCGCTTCCCACCATCTGACGCCGTCGCTCGCCGCGGCCGCGGCGGCGGCGCTGCGGGCGGGGACCGATCTCGACTGCGGGCGGGCCTACGCGGCGCTGGGCCCGGCGCTGGCGCGCGGGCTCATCGCCGAGGCGGATCTCGATCGCGCGCTGGGGCGGCTGTTTTGGGCCCGTTTTCGCCTGGGGCTCTTCGATCCGCCGCCGGCCACCCCCTGGGATGGGCTGGGCGCCGAGGCCATCGACACGCCGGCGCACCGGCAGCTGGCGCGCCAAGCGGCGGCGCGGGCGGTGGTGCTGCTGGAGAATCGCAACGGCGCGCTGCCGCTCGCGCCGTCGGTGCGACGGATCGCGGTGGTGGGACCGACGGCGGACGATGGGGAGGTGTTGCTCGCCAACTACCACGGCACGCCGTCGCAGGCGGTGACCCTCCTCGAGGGGATTCGCGCGGCCGCGCGTCTCCGCGGAGCGACGGTCCGTTACGCACGCGGCGCCGCGCTCACCGGCGCCGGCGGCTCGAGCGCCCAGCTTCGCGAGGCGCTCACGGCCGCCCGCAAGAGTGACGTCGTCGTGGCGGTCGTCGGGCTTTCCCCCGCGCTCGAGGGAGAGGAGAAGGACAGCGCCCTCAATCCCGCCGGCGATCGCCGCGACATCGGTCTGCCCGCCTCGCAGGAGAGGCTGATCGAGGCGCTGGTGGCGACCGGCAAGCCGGTGATCGTCGTCCTCACCGGCGGCAGCGCGCTCGCCGTCCCGTTCGCTTCGGCGCGCGCCGCCGCGCTGCTCGAGGCCTGGTATCCGGGCGAGGAGGGGGGAGACGCCGTGGCCGATGTCCTCTTCGGCGCCGCCAACCCGGCCGGGCGGTTGCCGATCACCATCTATCGATCGACCGCCGATCTGCCGCCGTTCGCCGACTACGCCATGCGCGGCCGCACCTACCGCTACCTCGACAAGGACCCGCTCTACCGGTTCGGCGACGGCCTGTCGTACACGACGTTCCGCTACGCGAACCTGGCGGTCGCCGCCGGCGCCAAGACGATCTCCGTCGAGGTGCAGAACGTCGGCGCGCGCGCCGGGGACGAGGTCGTGGAGGTCTACCTCGTTCCTCGCGACGCTCCGGCCTATGCGCCGCGCCTCTGGCTGGCGGCCTTCGCCCGCGTCTCGCTCGGACCGGGGGAGCGGCGGGCCGTCTCGCTGGCGCTACCGCCCGCGGCGCTCACGCTGGTCGACGAGCGGGGCGTGCGCCGGCCGCTCGGCGGGGCGGTCGATGTCGCGGTGGGCGGCGTCCAGCCCGATCGGGACGGCCACTACCCGGACGGCGCCCGAGGCTTGACGGCCTCGGTGCGCCTCGAAAACTGAGGCTAGCGGAAGAAGTAGACGAAGCCGAACTGGCCCGAGCCTTGACCGCCGAGCGAGATGGTCGTCGCCGTGTTGTTGTCGCCGAACGTGATGGCGAAACCCGCACGGAAGGTGAGCGCGAAGTTCGGCGTCAGGAAGGCGCGCGCTTCGATACCTGGCTCGAGCGCGAACTGGGTATACGAAGCGCCGGCTCCGGGCTGAGAGTTGTAAAGTAGCCCGGCTCCGCCGCCGATCGAGAAGTCGGCGTTCGTGCCGCGCGCCAGGTGGTACCAACCGGCCACACCGATGTCGAAGTTGCTGGACGACGTGTTGTCGGCGTTCGACGTGTGGCCGAAACCGAGGACCGCTTCGATGTGGAACATCGACTGGTCGTAGACGAACTCGGCCCCGGTCACGACCGGGGAGAGCCACTCGACGGCGCCGACGCCGATGCCGCCTTGGCCGATCGAGGTCACCGGCGCGGAGTTCGGAGGAGGTGCCATGGCCGACGGCGGCGGCGCGGTCTCCTGCGCCGCTGCGGGTGTTGCGGCCAGGCAGAGGGTCAGAGCACCCAGCAGTGTGGAAGAGAAGACGAGGGGCGTTTTCATCGGATCACCTCAGGGTTCATGGATGTCCGACATCTCGCGATGCCGGCCCGGCCAGTATCGCCCCCTAAGGGAGGTCGTCAAATTAGCGGCGTGGGCCGCTATCCGCCGGCGAGCTCTTTGCAGAGCCGCTGCTCGCGCTCGATGATCGCGCCGCTCGGGCGATCGCCGACGTTCGATCTTCCATACGCCGTCGCCAGCGCGCAGTGGACGCGCGGATCGAACGGATTGGTGGCCAGCGACGCGCGCAGCGAGGCGACCGCCCCCGGCGCGTCGCCGAGCGCCAGCTTCGCCTCCCCGGCGATGAGGCTCGGCCAGGGGAGATCGGGATAGAGCGCCTGCACCGGCGCCAGCGCCTTGAGCGCCCGGTCAGGCTCGCCGAGCGCCAGGTAGGTGCGTCCCAGCTTGACCGGGAAGATCCAGCTCGCCGCCGGATCGCCGCGCGCGCTGCCGGTGACCGCCTTCTGCCCCTTCTCGTACTCGGCGGCGGCCGCGCGCGGGTGGTCGCGCCCGAGCAGCATGTTGCCGAGGCGCAGGTAGCGGTAGGGCGCGCCGGCCTTCAGCGTCGACGACAGCGCGTCCTCCTCGGCCGGCTTGCGCCCGGAGGCGATGGCGTTCGCCTTGCGGATGTGGGTGGTGGAGATGTCGATGGCCGGGAAGGTCTTGTAGTGCTGCGCGACCATGAAGGCGCGCCAGCCGCGCTCGAACTCGGGCCAGCTGCCGCCCGCCGCGGCCGCCACCGCCTCGCGCGCATCCTGGCCGTCGCCGACGCGCTTGATCGCCTCGCGCAGCGCCGCCATCCCCCCCTTGTCGTAGAGGTAGGCGACGGCGTTCTCCACCTCGGCGAAGGCGAGCGTGGCGTCCTCTGCCGACGGCAGCTTGGCCATCGAGGGATGCATCGCCTCGAAGCTGATGAGGTGCCCGGAGCGCAAGGCCTTGGCCAGGAGGTGCTCCATCGGCGGCGGGATGCGGCCGCCCGCCGGCTCGCGCCAGCGCTTCTCGAGAAACTTGGCCAGCCCCTCCTGCAGCCAGACCGGCGCGCGGTCCTTCGTCAGCGACGAGACGGCGTAGTGGACCAGCTCGTGGTTCATGCTGTCGAGCCAGGGGTAGCCGTAAGCCAGCGCGCGCGGCGTGGTCACCATGAGGCGCGCCCATTTGCAGAGCGCGATGGTCCCCGTGCGCGCCACCTCGGCCACCGACAGCGACGAGACCGCGGCCAGATCGGAGGGGGCGCGATAAAACTCCACCCGGATCGGCTGCGCCAGCTCGAAGCCGAGGTCGGCGTGAAGCGCCGCGTAGGCCGCCTCGATGGTGTCGCGCGCGTAGGGGGCCAGCGCGGCGTCCTCGGGCGCGTAGTGGATGATCGCGTGCGGGGAGCGCTCCTCGCGGAAGTCCTTGATGGCGTCGCGGGCGGCGGCGGCCAGCTCCTTGAGCGACTTCACCTCGGCGTTCGACGGCTGTGCGTCGGACGCGGCGGAGAGCGCGCGGACCGCGCCGTCGTAGTCGCCGCTGAGAAACTTCTGGTAGCCGTCGAGGTAGTTGGTCGCGGGAGCGCCGGGGGCCGCGCTCCTGAGCGCCGCCAGCGCGGGGACCGCCTCCTTGAACTGCCAGGCGTCGAGCAGCTGGTCGACGTGTTGGGCGGCGGCGCCGAGATCGGGCGGAGCTCCCGCCGAACGGGCCTCGCGGCCGGCCGCCAACGCCAGCGCCGCCAGGCCGAGCGCCAGAGCGGCGCGCCTCATTTGACCAGCTCCTCGTAGTAGCGGCGGACCTCGTCGCGGTAGCGTTCTGGCGCCTTCTCCTTCATCGCGTCGAGCAGCTCCTGCCGCCAGGCGCGGGGCGCGCTCGACTCGTCGGCGCCGGGGATGCGCACCGGCTCGCGGTGCTGCTCGGCGCCCCCCATCGACCGCTCCTGCATCGAGTCGCGCAGCTTGCCCAGACGATCGGCGGCGTCGCGCTCGGCGGTGGCGGCCGGCTTCGACTCGTCGCGCTTGAG
>CAVRRT010000105.1:0-17631 GCA_963723305.1 uncultured Pseudomonadota bacterium | reverse complement strand
GCTCAACGTCACCGACGGGATGCGCGCCCGCGCGGCCGGATTCGTCGACCTGCCGCCGGGGCTGGCGATCTGCGGCGCACGGCTCGACCTCGGCGACGATCTCAACCTGGACGTCATCGGCGTGCTCGACACCGTCCCCAACGCCGTCGCCGCCGCCGCGGGCGGCAGCCTGGCGATTCGTCAGTACAGCCAGAACCCGATGGTCCGGATGCTCGGCCTCGGGCCGGTGCTCGACGGAATCGTCCTCGGCGTCGAGGGGGTGCGGGTGCACGGCCACCTGCGGATCCCGGTCGAGCGCCGCGAGGGGCTGGCCGAGAAGCTGCTGGCCATCCTGCAGATGGTCGCCGCCGCGCGCCACTGATCTCGTGGTAGTGAATCCCGCGATGTCGACCTCGCTCCGCGTCCGCCGCTCCGGCCCGCTCCGCGGGACCTGTCGTGTTCCCGGCGACAAGTCGATCTCCCACCGGGCGCTGCTGTTCGGCGCGCTCACCGACGGCGTCGTCGAGGCGAGGGGCCTCGGGCAGGGAGGGGACAACCTGTCGACGGCGGCGGCGCTGCGCGCGCTCGGCGTCGACGTCGAGCTCGAGGAGGGAAACGCGCGCATCGTGGGCGTCGGCTTCGCCGGCCTCCGTGCGGCCGCCGAGGCGCTCGACTGCGGCAACTCGGGGACCACCATCCGTCTCTTGCTGGGGCTCCTGGCCGGGCGCCCGTTCGAGACCGAGATGCGGGGCGACGCCTCGCTCACCCGGCGGCCGATGGGGCGGGTGGCGGCGCCGCTGCGCCAGATGGGGGCGACGATCGAGGGGCGGAGCGATCCGGCGCGCCCGGGGGACGTCTACCCGCCGCTGCGCGTGCGCGGCGGCGCGCTGGTCGGGATCAAGCACCGGCTCCAGGTCGCCAGCGCCCAGCTCAAGAGCGCGCTCGTCCTCGCGGCGCTGCAGGCGCGCGGACGCTCCGAGCTCACCGAGCCGGCCCGCTCGCGCGATCACACCGAGCGGATGCTGCGGTTCTTGGGCGCTCCCATCTCCGTCGAGGCCGGCGGCGCGATCGTCGTCGATCCGACCGGATGGAACGGCCGGCTGCGATCGGCGCAGCTGACCATCCCGGGCGATCTGTCGTCGGCGACCTTTCTGATCGTCGCCGCGCTGGTCGTCCCCGGCAGCGACGTCGTCGTGGAGAACGTCGGCCTCAACCCGACCCGCGCCGGAGCGCTCGATGTGCTGGCCGCCATGGGCGCCGACCTCACCATCGAGCCCTTGGGCGAGGCGATGGGCGAGCCGGTCGGTCGGGTGCGCGCCCGCGCCAGCCGGCTTCGCGGCACGGACGTCGCGGGGGAGCTGGCCCTGCGGGCGATCGACGAGATCCCGGCGCTGGCGGTGGCCGCCGCCGCGGCCGAGGGGCAGACCACCTTCGCCGATCTGGCCGAGCTGCGCATCAAGGAGTCCGACCGCATCGCGGCGCTGGCGCGCGAGCTGGGACGGGCTGGCGCGCGCGTCGTCGAGAGCCCCGACGGCTTCGTGGTGGACGGTCTCGCCGGCCGGCCGCCGGCGGGGGGCGCCGTCGTCCCCGAGCACGACCACCGCATCGCCATGGCCGGCGCGATCCTGGGGCTCGTCGGTGACGAAGAGACGACCGTCCCCGCCGCTGACATCGGCACGTCGTTCCCGACCTTTGCCCAGACGCTCGGCGCGCTCGGCGCCTCGATCGAGGTCGGTTAGCTCAGTCGGTCAGATCAATCGGCTGCCGCGTCGGACGAGACGCCCGCCGAGCAGACGGTCGCTTCCGAACACTTGCTGAGGGCCAAGAGCGCGGCGATCCCGCTGCAATCGGTGGTCGAGTTGATGGCATCGAGGCAGATGGTGAGCTTCGCCTGATCGATGTGCCCCTGGCAGCTCGAAGTCGGCCAGCCCATGGTCCATTGGCCGAGGACCGTCGTCATGCAGTCGGCGAGAGTGTCCCCTCCCTGCTTGCCCATCCCGATCTGGCCGCACATCTGGTAGTAGTTGCAGCTGGCGGTCGTCGCCTGGGTGCGCGCCGATTCGACGTCGTTCGTCGACACGCCGCCGCAGTTGATGGCTCCCACCAGCGCCGCCGCCAGGATCGAGGTCGCCACGAGAATCGTCGTTCTGCCGGTTCTGGTCATCGCCACTCCTTCACCGCCCGCGTTGCCGTCGTCCCGCTCACCAGCGCCACCCGACGCCGACGCCCGTCACCGGGTCACCGCCACGCGCGCGCACGATCGTGACATAGGCGCCGGTCAGGGTCAGCGCCGCGCCGGCGCCCAGCAACACGCCGCCGCCGATGTTGCGCGCGCGGTTTTCCGAGCAGGCGGTCGCCGTGCAGCTCCCCTGCGAGGCGAGCACGGCAGCCCCCGCGACGACGGCCAGCGCCCCGACCATCGCCACCAACACGGGAGCGGTGAGGTGCGGGGCCGGCGCGGGCGGAAGGGGGAGCACGGGCGCGGGGAGCGGCACTGCTTCGTCGATGTGCGAGCGGACGGCGTCAGCCAGCCGCAGCATCGTCGCGCGCGCCTCGCCGACGGTGCAGACGTCGCAACTCTTCGACTCAGTGGCTATGGGGAGCGCCGCCGGCGCGGCCCCCTCGGTGGAGAAGAGCCGTGCCACGCTCTTGTAGCTGTTGCCGGCGACCTCGATCTTCACCCGCACGATGTAGCCGACGTCCAGCACCTGACCTATCGACTTGAGGCAGGGGGAAGCGTCGCAGTGGGCGAGCTCGGGATGCCCCTCCAGCTTGTGCGCGGTGTCGCCCGGATCGAGCACCTGAATGCCAGCGCGGACCAGCCCCAGCACGAACCCGTCCTGCAGCTGGTTGGAGAGCGCAGGCGCGCCACCCTCCAGTTGAAACTCGGGGATGGTGACGCGCGCGCGGGCGTGGGCGACCGGCGCGGCGAAGGCGAGGACGGTCAGGCCGAGCGCGACGGCGGGAAGGAGGCGCATCCTCGGCGTCATGTTACCTCAGTCGGCAGGCGGAGGGATCGTCTGGAGCCACGCGCGTTTATGGAAGGGCCGAAGAGCCGCCGTCCGTCGCGCCGCCCACCGCTCCGTCTGTCGCTCCGTCGGTCCCCCCGTCGGTCTTCGATGTGGTGGGCGGAAGGCCGGCGTCGGGGGGCGCGCACCTCGGCGGGAGGCCGTGCGGCGGCAGGCCGAAACAATAATGTACGGTGCTCTGATCGGGCAGCTGTGGGCAGCGGGCGGCCGCCCAGCAGTTCTCCCGCACGGCGTCCGTCTCACACGAGAAGACCGCGCGCGACGGCGATGACAGGTAGTCGAGCTCCAGCCGGGACCGGCCGAACGCGTTGGCGCCGACCAGGCCGTCGAGCTCGGGTCCCTCCGGCAGGACATCGAAACGAAGCCCCTGCAGGAAAGGCTCGTCGTCGGAGATGACGGCGACCGGGATCTGGCCGGCGATCTCCAGGTAGGCGGCGCTGTTCTGCGCCTCGCTGGTGTTGGTGGGATCGACGTCGCAGGCGGCGCCACAGACGTCGCTCGCCGGGTCGGTGACGGTGCGGTAGGAGACGATCTCGGTTCGCCGCGCCCGCCCCAGCTCGACGCAGGGGCCCGGATCGTCCATGACGCGTGCCTCCAGGTTCACCAGCGCGAAGCGCGGAATCGTCGTCCAGAGCAGCACCTCGATCGGCGTCGGCCAGGTCGCCACGTAGAGCGGCGGCGGCGCGGGCGTCGGCGCCGTCGCCGGCAACGCCGGCAAGACGATGGGGGTGGGAAGCGTCTGGGCCGAGGCCGCGACCACCCGGGTCCACGCCGAGGCGCTCAGGACCAGCGGCCCGACGCCGGTGTCGACCATCAGCGACAGGTCGACGCCGCTCGCCTGCGCGATCGCCGCCTGGCTGTTGGTGCAGGCCGCGAGCGACAGCCGGGGCGAGCCGGTCGCCGGCGAGAAGGCGTCGGGGACCGCGCAGCTGCGCAGCACCACGCGCGTCGCCGGCACGTCGAGCGGCCCGCGGAGCCCGAGGAAGTCGGGATCGCCCTCCACGGTCACCTCGCCCCCGCCGAACGCCGTGAAGTTGATGACCGCGTAGCCGGCGTCCTCCAGCAGCGAGTCGTCCTCGCCCAGGTGGTTCCAGAACGTCATCGACGAGCAGAGCGCCGTCCCGCCCGGAGCGCAGAGCGCCCCGAAGCGGAACGCCACGGAGTAGTCGTGCAGCAGATCGGCCCCCAGCACCCCTTGCGGCAACAGCGACGGATCGCCCGCCGGATAGAGCGGCAACTCGATGGCGTCCCAGCCGCGGAAGGTCGCGCGGAGAGGGGGAGGGGAGACGCCGGCGCCGTAGCCGTAGAGGTTCCAGCCCGCCGGGTTCGTCTGCGGGGTGGTCCCCGACGGACCGGCCAGGATGGTGAACGGGCTGCCGGTGTCGATCACCATGGGGAACGTCTGGGCGGCGGGCGCACCCGGCAGACCGGCGAGCGCCAAGAGCGCGCCGCCGTCGGGCTGGGGGAGCACCCCCCCGTCGGGACCGGCGGCGGAGGTCGGGGTGCCGAGCGACGGGGCGCCCAGCGGCGCCCGTCCCAGCACGATGGGGTACGAATCGACCGTGCAGCAGCTCTGGCTACAGCCGAAGCCCACACCGGCCGCCAGGCCGGCGCTCAGCAGCGCCACGGCGCCCGCGCGGGCATGGCCCCGGGCGGCGCGCATTACTCGCTGTCGTCTTCCTTTTCGTCCAGCTTCTTGCGCATCTTTTTGAGGAGCGCGTCGAAGCCATCCCGGTTGATGATCTTGCTGAATTCGGCGCGGTAGTTCTCGAGCATGCTCTGCTCGTCGGTGATGACGTCGTAGACCAGCCAGTGCCCCTCTTTCCAGAGCATCTTGTACTCGAGGGCGACCTTGGTCTTCTTGCCCCGTGAGACGGTGTTGAGCGTCGCCGTCACGTCGGCCTCCGAGCCGGTCTTCTCTTCCTTGTCGTACTTGATGTTGTAGTTCGGGCTGCCGTGCACCTGCTTGAGGTAGCTGCGCTCGACCAGCTGGCGCAGCGTATCGACGAACTCATCGCGCTGCTTGGCGCTGATCTTGTCCCAGTTCTTGCCCAGCGATCGCTTGGCCAGCTCGGCATAGTCGAGGAACGATCCGACCAGCTTGCGCACCTCGGTGCGCTCGAGCTCGGCCTCGGGCGACCAGTTCGGCTTGTTCTTCTGCAGCACCTTGTCGAGCTGAGCGTTCGACTTCTTGAGCTCAGCCATCGGGCTGGAGTTGGCCGGAGGCGGCGTCTCGGCGGCGCGGGCCACCGAACCGGCCAAAAGAGAGAGCGAGGCGGTCAAGGAGAGAGCCGCCAAGGCAACAGGCATGGCGGAGACGGCACGGAGCCAGCGCAAGCTCGACATCGTGGCCCTTACATACCAGTCCATCAAACCCAAAGGAAGACGCGCCGCGGGAGCGGGAGGTTACGGGGGAAGTAATGCGGCGGTCGGCGCCGCGTGCTACCGTGGATGACGATGCCGATCCGGGATGGAGCCCCGTCGGATCGCGGCGATTCTGCCGAGCCGCGACCGGCGCACGCACACCCAGCTGCAGCAAACGGCGTGGGGACGTTCGACTCCCGCGATTGGCTGTCGCAGGCGACCGGTGAGATGCGCGACAGCTTCGCCCGCAACCAGCGGGTGATCTCGTTCGCCGAGTACATCACGCTGTTCGGCGCCGAGCCGGCGCGCCAGCTCCGCTCGGCGGCGCAGTACCTGCGCGACGTGTTCGATCACTTCGGCAGCGAGCCTGTCCGGACCCCGCGCGGGCCGATGATCCGCTGGAAGCTCTTCGACTGCCCGTGGGACAGCGGCAAGGACGCCCTGGTCGGCCAGGAGGAGGTCCAGGCGGCGGTCTACCGCCTGGTTTCCAACTTCGCGCGCGAGGGGCGTACCAACCGGCTCATCCTGCTGCACGGCCCGAACGGCAGCGCCAAGTCGACCTTCGTCGCCTGCCTGCAGCGGGCGATGGAGCACTACTCGACGCGGGAGGACGGCGCGCTCTACAAGTTCAACTGGATCTTCCCCTCGCAGAAGCTGACCAAGGGGGGCATCGGCTTCGGCGGTGGCCTCGAATCGAGCGGCGGGCAGGAGACCTTCGCCTATCTCGAGGACGAGCTGGTCGAGTCGAAGATCGCCGACGAGATGCGCGACCATCCTCTGCTGCTCCTGCCGCGCGCCAAGCGCCGGGAGCTCATCGCCGAGCGGCTCGCCGAGCGCTCCGGCTCGCGGTCAGGCGCGGGCGCCCCGCCGGATTTCCGCGCCGCCGACTATCTGCTGCGCGGCGATCTCTCGCACCGCAACCGGCAGATCTTCGAGGCGCTGCTGTCGTCGTACCACGGCGATCTCGCCAAGGTGCTGCGCCACGTGCAGGTCGAGCGCTTCTTCGTCTCGCGCCGCTACCGCCAGGCGGCCGCCACGGTCGAGCCGCAGCTGGCGGTCGACGCGCGCTCGCGCCAGCTGACGATGGATCGCTCGCTGGCGTCGCTGCCGGCGGCGCTGCAGTCGCTCACGCTCTACGAGTACCAGGGCGAGCTGGTCGACGGAAACCGCGGCGTGATCGACTTCGCCGATCTGCTCAAGCGACCGCTCGAGTCGTACAAGTACCTGCTCGGAACGGTGGAGCAGGGGCGGGTCTCGCTGGACGTGGCCAGCCTCGAGCTCGACACCGTGTTCATCGGCTCGTCGAACGAAGGCTACCTGGCGGCGTTCAAGGAGATCCCCGAGTTTCAATCCTTCAAGGGGCGCATGGAGCTGGTGCGGGTGCCGTACCTGCTCGACCACCGGGTCGAGGAGAAGATCTACCAGGCGCAGATCCAGGCCTCGCACGTCGAGTCGGGAAAGCACGTCGCGCCGCACGTCGCCTGGGTCACGGCGCTGTGGGCGGTGCTCACGCGCATGAAGAAGCCGCTGGCCGAGAAGTACGGCAAGGGGCTGTCGGACATCGTGGCCAAGCTGGGCCCGCTCGAGAAGGCGCAGCTCTACGCCGACAGCGCCACGCCCGAGGGGCTGACCACCGAGCAGCAGCGCGACCTAGTGGCAGGGATCGAGAAGATCGCCCGCGAGTCGGACAGCTACCCCAACTACGAGGGGCGCACCGGCGCCTCGCCGCGCGAGATGAAGCTGGTGATCATGAACGCCGCGCAGAGCCCGAAGTACGCGTGCCTGTCGCCGTTCGCGGTGTTCGACGAGCTGGAGGAGCTGGTGCGCGGCGTGACCGTCTACGAGTTCCTCAAGCAGGAGCCGCTGCCGGGCGGGTTTCACGAGAACCGAAAGTTCATCTTCCAGGTGCGCGACAAGCTCATCGATCGCATCGACGAGGAGGTGCGCACGTCGATGGGCCTGGCCGAGGAGCGCCGCTACATCGAGCGGTTCGAGCGCTACGTCGCCCACGTCTCGTACTGGGTCAAGAGCGAGAAGGTCCCCAACCCGATCACCGGCCGCGACGAGGATCCCGACGAGGAGATGATGGCCGACGTCGAGCGGATCCTGCAGGCGTCGGGGCGTCGCGACGAGTTCCGGCGCGAGGTCATCAGCCGGATCGGCGCCTGGTCGATCGACCATCCCACGGCAGAAGCCCGACTACGAACAGATCTTCCCACGCCCCATCGCCGAGCTGCGCGAGTCGTTCTTCGAGGAGCGCAAGAAGCAGGTCCGCAAGATCAACGAGGACCTGCTGGTGCTGCTCACCGACGGAGCGACCAAGATGCAGCCCGACGCGGCGGCCGCGGCGCAAACGACCCTTGGGACGATGAAGTCCCGCTTCGGCTACTGCGACGACTGCGCCAAGGACGCCGTCTTGGCGCTGGTACGCAAGCGCCACAGCTGAGCTTCCTTTGGGGGGCCCTCCTGGAAGGCTCCTGGGTTCCAGGACCGCCGCCGCCCGGCTCAGGGCGCGGCGTGTTTCGGGGCCGGCGCGGGCGGCAGCGGCGACGACGCCAGCGGCGATGGCGCCAGTGGAGACGGCGGCGGCAACGGGGAGATCCCCGGAGGCGACTCCGAACCACCCGCGACGGGGCCGCCTCCCGCGGCCGACGGATCGCGCGCCGACGAGAGGCGATCGACGGTGTCGAGCAGGTTGGAGGCCAGATCGCGCGCCACCGGGGCGTCGCGGGCGATCGCGCGCGACAGGTCACGTCCGTGCCGGCGCTCGTCGGCCGAACCGGGATTGGCCAGCGCCTTCCGATAATCGATGGTGTGCAGGAGCTGGAGGCGGATCGAATCGCCGACCCGCGCCACCAGATCGCGCTCGTCGCCCCCCAGCGACGCCGGCGGCCACGCCCGCCAGCCGTTCTGCCCGAGCACCCAGAGCCGTCCGAGCTCGCCGAAGCTCCCCTCCTTGGGGCGATCTTCGATGACCGCCAGGCGCCGGTCGTCGAGCGGGAACTGGCGGCCATAGAAGTGATACAGCAGCGCGCCGTCCGCCGCCTCGGCGCGGACGAACAGACCACCGAAGTCGAACAGCGGCAGCGTCCCCGCGCCGAGCGCCTCCGTGACCCGCGCGCGATCGGCAGCGCCGGGCGCGTTGGGGCCGCCCTCGCTCAGCACGTGCGGCAGGCGCCGCTTCTTGTGCATGAAATCGCTGAGCTGATCGATCCCCACCACCACGTTCAGCGCGCTGTGCCCCTTGTAGCCGGCGTGGTAGATGCCGACCAGCTCGAGCTCGTGCGACCTACAGGACGCCGCCAGCACCGGACTCCCTGAGTTCCCCTCGGCGAGGAGCGCGTCGATCACGAAGTCGACGTGGTCCCACCCCTGTTCTTGATCGCGATCATAGGGGTTCACCACCTTGCCGCCGGAGACCGCTTGCATGACGCCGAGCGGGAAGCCGCGCACCTCGACGGCGTTCCCCTGGCGCAGCGCCGCGCTCTTGCCGATCTTGTAGGGGAGCACGGTGAGCTTCTGGCTGGCCTTCAAGATGGCGGCGTCGAGCAGCGGATCGACGGCGATGCGGGTGAGGGCGATCTGCCCCGGCTCGAAGTCGTCGCGCTCGTCGCGCACGATGCGCAGCTTGTCCTCGACGCGCTTGCACCCTTCGGGGATCCCGTCGATGCGGTGAAAGGTGTCGGTCACGTCGGGCCAGGCGGCGACGTGCTCGTTGGTGAGGAGGTAGGTGTCGCTGCCGGAGGCCTCGTAGGCAAAGGCAGTGCCGAGCTCGCTGGCCTGCACGCGCCGGCGGCGCAGCTTCCCGTCGGGACCGAAGAAGGGGCACTCGTACTTCGCAGTGCTGCGAACGAGGTAGCTGAACTGGCTCTGCGGCCCTTGCTCGATCTCGCGCGTGCGGGCCGATTCGAGCTGCAGCGTATCGGCGTACTCCCCTTCGCAGAGGAGGCCCGTCGTCGCCGACAGGCGCGAGCGGGTGACGACGTCGAAGGCGATGCCGATGACGACCAGGGCGCCGAGCAACAACGGCATCCAGCGCGGCACCAGGCCCTGCAGCGGTAACTTCATCCCGAGCCTTCCGTTTCAGCGTAGCATGGGGGTCCGAGGACCGCCGAATATGGCCAAAGCCCCCACGGCCACGCAAGCCGACGTGATCCGCGCGGCGCTGGCGCTCGCTGCCCGCCCCACAATCGATCACCTCCTCTACGTCGGCGATCTGCCGCTCCCCGAGGAGCTTTTTCGCGGCAAGCCGCGGGCGCGCAAGCGCCTGGTGCAGGCGGTGGTCAGCGAAAACCAGCGCGACCTGATCGAGGCCTCGGGCGTGCGGGTGCTGCCGCTCCCAGACTACGATCTGGGACGCCCGGAGAAACTCAAGATCGCCCTCGTGAGCGGGATCGCGCGGGGGATCTACAAAGAGGGTGACGTCGTGGTCGGCCTCCTGGCGCGCAAGCCGGCCGCCTATCCCGATTCGATCCTGGTGGTCACCGTGGGCCCCGAGGACGGCGAGGGCTCGTTTGGATTCCTGCAGGCGGAAGGGGTCTCGGCCGGCGTGATGGACACTTTGATCGAGCTGGCTGTCTCCATCGGCGTCGAAGGGTGGGAGGGGCGGCCGGTCGGCGCGCTGTTCGTGATCGGGGACTCCAGCACCGTGATGGAGAAGTCGCGCCAGCTGACGCTGAATCCGTTTCAGGGCTACTCGGAGGACGAGAAGAACATCATGAACCCCGACGTGCGGCACGCGCTGCACGCCTTCTCCGTGCTCGACGGCGCCTTCATCGTGCGCGAGGACGGCACCGTGGTGGCCGCCGGCCGTTACCTCAACCTCGACGACAAGAAGGAGCTCGACCTTCCGCTCGGGCTCGGCGCGAGACACATGGCGGCGGCCGGGATCTCTCGTGACACCGAGGCCATCGCCATCGTCGTCTCGCAGACCTCCGGCTCAGTGAGGGTGTTCCGCCGAGGCAAGGCGGCCCTGGAGCTGGCGCCCCGCGTCCGCAGGTCCTGACGGCGAAGGTCCTCCCTGACCTCGAGATTTGCTGCGGCCTGACCTTCCAGTTACGATGGCCGAGGTGCGAGAACGCGCGTCTCGGGTTGCCCTCCTGGTGGCGATCGTCCTTTTTGCAGTGGGCGTTGGCTCGGGCGGGCGCGTCGCGCGTGCCGACGATGCCCAGAAGGCGCGTGAGCTGTTCACGCAGGGGAACACCTATTTCGATCTCGGGCAGTTCGACAAGGCGATCGACGCCTGGCAGGGCGGCTACCAGCTCAAGAACGATCCCGGGTTCCTCTACAACATCGCCCAGGCCTACCGCACGATGGGGGACGCCCAGAAGGCGATCTTCTTTTACAAACGCTACCTGAGCAACTCGCCCAAGGCCCACAACCGCTCGGAGGTCGAGCAGAAGATCGAGGCGCTGCAAAAGCAGCTCTCCCTCCAGGAGCAAGCCAAGGGCCTGCCGCCGCCGGGCCCTTTCGGTCCCGACAACCCGGCCAACGCGGGCAACACCGGCGTCAGCGGCGCACCTGCGCCAACCGAGCCGGCGCCCGCCGCGGGCAGCACGAGTGACTCGGCGAACGGCGCCACCGAGCCCAGCGTCACGGCCGCGGACGGGCAGGGCGGACCGGGCGGGCAGGGTGGACCGGGCGGACAGGGAACGACCGGCACGAACCGGACGGTCGAGCCGGGCCCGCTCGCGCCCGGCTCGACGCCGCCGCGCCGGATCGATCTGCGCGCGGCCGTCGGGCTCGACACCTGGTCGTCGGGGCTGCAGGACCATGCCGACCCGTCGTTCGCCTTCACGCTGGCCGGCGGCTACACCTTCGGCGCGCCGCGGAGGGAGGTGCGGTTTCGGTTGGGCGCGCTCTTCGGCTACACCTTCCTCAAGGAGGCCGATTCGAAGGACGGCTTCACCTCGCTGGTCATCGACCCGACGATCCTGATCCGGGGCACGCCCCGGTTCCAGCTGATGGCCGACGTCGGGATCGGCTTCCTGTCGATAAGCGGCCTCACCAAGAGCTCGGCGCTGCTGGCCAACCCAAATGTGAACGTCAGCGGATCGCCGGCGCTGTTTTTGTTCCGCGTCGGCGCCGGCGCGGAGTACGACGTCATCCCGAATCTGTCACTGTTCGTCTGGCCGGCGCTGGCCACCAGCCCGAAGAAGCAACTCTTCTACAGCGACATCACCCGCTTCGAGCTGCTGGCCGGCGTCGCCTACCGGCTTTAGCGGAGGCGCGATGTCGGTTGACCGCACCGTGCAGTGCCTCATCCTGGCGGGGGGCCTGGCCACCCGGATGCGCCCGCTCACCGAGACGATCCCCAAGGCGCTGATCCCGATCGCCGGCCGCCCCTTTATCGACCATCAGCTCGGCTGGCTGGCGGCGCACGGCGTGACCGACGTCGTGCTCTCGGTCGGGTACCTCGGTGAGGCGCTCGCGGCCCACGTCGGCGACGGCGCCGCGTTCGGCCTGCGGGTCCGCACCGTCGACGAGGGGCCGAACCTGCGGGGCACGGCCGGGGCGGTGCGGCTTGCCTTCGACGAAGGCGCGCTCGAGGAGCGCTTCCTGGTGACCTACGGCGACTCGTTTCTCCCCATCGACTTTGCGGCCGTGTTCGAGGCCTTCGCGGCCTCGGGCGCGCCGGCTCTCATGACGGTGTTTCGAAATCAGGGGCGCTGGGACAGCAGCAACGTCATCTTTGACGGGCGGATGGTGAATCTCTACGACAAGCAACGACAGACGCGCCCCGCCCAGGAGTTTGCTTTCATCGACTACGGCCTGTCGGCGCTCGAGCGTCGGGTGGTCGCAGAGGAGATTCCGGCCGGCGCCAAGGCCGACCTCGCCGATCTGTTCCACGCGCTCTCCCGACGGGGCGAGCTGGCCGGCTACGAGTCGCCCGAGCGCTTCTACGAGATCGGATCGCCCGCCGGTCTGGAAGACTTCGCGCAATGGCTGCGACGGTGAGCGACGCGGCGGCGACCCTCATCGTCCTCGACCGCGACGGCGTCCTCAACCGCCTCTGCGACAACCCCGCCGAGCCGCGCCCCGACAGCCCGATGCGCCCCAGCGAGGTGGCGGTCTTCCCCTGGGTGCCGGCGGCGCTGCGCGATCTGACGGCCGCCGGGTTCGGCCTCTGCGTCGCCAGCAACCAGCCGGCGGCGGCCAAAGGGAAGACGACGCGCGCCGAGCTCGAGGCGGCGCACGGGGAGGTCCTGCGCCAGGCGACCGCCGCCGGCGGCGTCATCCTCAGCTCACACCTCTGCTTCCACCGCGCCGAGGACGGCTGCGCCTGCCGGAAGCCGGCCACCGGCCTCCTCGAGGAGGCCTTCGCCCGGCACCCGGGTTACGCGCGCGAGCGCTCGTGGATGGTGGGCGATCGGGCGCCCGACGTGCTGTGCGGGGCGGCGTTCGGCCTCCAGACGGCCTACCTCGGCGACGTCGGCTCGGACGAATACAAGGCGCTGGCCGCGCGCGGCGTTCGACCTTCCTTTCACGGACCTGATTTGCGACACTTCGCGAAATTTCTCTTGCGGCGATAGAGCGACTGACCGCCTGGTGGCGCGCGCGATCATTTCGCCTGCCACGCTGGGTGCCGCTCGCGCTCTTGCTGCTGGCCATCGAGGCGACGTACGTCTTCATCGTCTCGGCCGGCACCTTCACCACCTGGTCGACCTGGAACACCAACTACGACCTCGTCGCCGAGGGGTTTCGCGCGGGCCACCTCTACATCCTCGAGGCGCCGCCGCCCGAGCTGCTGGCCCAGCCGAACCCCTTCGACTGGTCGAACTCCAACCTCTGGTTCCTCGACGCCAGCCTCTACCATGGCCATTACTACCTTTACTGGGGGCCGCTGCCGGCGCTCCTTTTGCTCGTCGCCAAGGTGGCGCTGCGGATTCACACCGTGGTCGGCGACCAGTACCTGCTGTTCGCCTTCTACACGCTCTTCCTGGTCACCGGCGCGCTCCTCATCGATCGGACGACCCGCCGGCTGTTCCCCCAGCTTTCGCCCCGTCTCAGCCTGCTCGGGACGGTGGTGTTCGCCTACGCCACGCCGACCCCTTTCATGCTGGCCACCCCCGGCATCTACGAGGCGGCCATCGCCGGGGCGCAATCCTTCCTGCTGCTCGGCCTCGTCCCCGCCTTCGACGCCGTCTGGGCGGCGTCGGAAGCGCCGCCGCGGCGACGCCTCTTGCTGGCCGCCGGCTGCTGCTGGATGGCGGCCATCGCCTGCCGCGTGAGCGCCGTGCTGCCGGGGGCCGCCTTCGTCCTGCTCACGGCGGCGCTTTCGTCGACGCGCCCCCTCCACCGCTGGCGCCGCGCGACCGCCAGCGCGACCTGGTTGAGCGCGCCGATTGCCGCCGGCGTCTTTGCGCTGGGCGGCTACAACAAGGCGCGGTTCGACTCCTGGTTCGAGATCGGGATCAAATACCAGCTCAACGTCTTCCCCTTCGTCACCTCGAAGGCGTACCTGCCGCTCAACGTCTTCAGCTACCTGTTCCGGCCGGTGGGGCTCTCCTGTCGGTTCCCCTTCGTCACGGCCCTCTACGACATCGGCGTCCACGGATTCCCGCGCGGCACCCACTTCCCGCCGGGCTACACGACGCACGAGCCGCAGGCGGGGCTGTTCGTGACGGCCCCCTGGACCTGGCTGGCCGTCGTCGCGCTGATCCTTGTTGGGCGAGCGATCTTTCGCTGGCGGCGCGCCGGGAGCGCACCCTTCGTCCCCGACCGCCGCGCGCGGGCGCAGCTCTGGTGCCTCGCCAGCTTTGCCGCGCTCGGTTTTCTGATGCCGCTGCCGTTCATCACCGCGTTCGGCACCACCATGCGCTACGTGGCCGACTTCAGCCCGGGGATGGTCCTCCTGGGCGTCTGGGCCGGCTGGTCGCTGCTGGCCGGCGCGCGCCGCCGCTGGCCGCGCCGCGGGGTGGTGGCGCTCTTGGTCGCGCTGGCCGCCGCCACGGCGATCGTCGGCTTCCTGCTCGGCTTCGGGGGGTACGACGAGATGTTCAAGCAGCACAATCACGATCTCTACGAAAGCCTGCGGCGGAAGCTGTCATTCTGCGGCTAGGATGACGGCGGCCGATGGCAGCGAGACTTCGCCGGGCGCGCCGTCGTCTGACGGGCTGGCGCAGCCGCGCCAGCGTCTGCTCGTCCTGGCGGCGGCGGCTCTGGTCGTCGAGCTCGTCTACGTCTTCTACGTCTCGGCCGGGTCTTTTTCCCACTGGCACTACTACATCGCCTACCTGAACGATCTGGCGGATGGGTTCCGGCAGGGACACCTGCACCTCTCCGTCGAGCCGCCGGCGGCTCTGCTGGCGCGGCCGAATCCTCTCGACGGGAGCAACCTGGGTCTCTGGTACTGGGACGCCAGCCTCTATCACGGGCACTACTACCTCTACTGGGGTCCGGTACCGGCGTTGCTGCTGGCTGTGGTGAAGACGCTGTTCAGGATCTCCGCGGTGGTCGGCGACGAGCCGGTCGTCTTCGCTCTGGCCACGCTGCAGCTCGTGGCCGGGACGCTGTTCATCGAACGCGCGGGGCGGCGTCTCTTCGACCGGCCGCCGCTCGTGCTGGAGGTCGCCGCCGTCTTCGTCTTCGGGCTCGCCAACCCGACGCTCTACAATCTGGGCCGCGCGGCGGTGTATGAGGCGGCCATCGTGGGAGGGCACGCCTTCCTGCTGCTGGGGCTGGTCTTTGCCTTCGACGCTGTCTGGGCGACAAACGGCAAGCGCCGCGCGCTGGTCGCCGCGGGCGCCTGTTGGTCCACGGCGATGGGCTGCCGGATCAGCCTCGCACCGGCGGTCGCTCTGCTGGCCCTGGTCACCATGCTGGGCTTCGCCGCGGGCCGGCCCCAGCGCCTCCGTCGCGCCGCCAGCGCCGCGCTCTGGATCGGCCTGCCGCTCGCCCTGGGGTTCTTCACCTTGCTGGCCTACAACCGGCTGCGGTTCGGCGAATGGCTGGAGTTCGGCCGGAAGTACCAGCTCACCTTCATCGACGGGACCACCGACAAGCGCTTCATCCGTCCCAACATCTACGCCTACCTGCGCCGGCCGCCCGTCCTCTCCTGCCGGTTTCCCTTCGCCTACGCGCTCCAGAACGTTGGCGAGCGGGCGTTTCCCCCCGGCTACGTGCTGCCACCCGGATACTTCGTCTACGAGCAGGTGGTCGGCGTGCTGCGGGGATTCCCCTGGTCCTGGTTCGCGCCAATCGCGCTTCTCGCCGCGGCCCGCGCGGTGTGGCGCAAGCGCGGGATCTCGCCGTCGACCTGGGCCGTGGCAGCGACGGCGATCGCCGCCAGCGTCGGCATCGTCCCTGGCATGATGCTCCCCTCGGCGACCAACCGCTACCTCGGTGACGTGGCGGGTGGGATGGCGCTTCTGAGCGCCCTCGGCCTGTTCGGCGCCACCCAGGCGCTGCAAGCCCGTCCGCTGCGGCGCAGGCTGGTCGTGGCGGCGGCGCTTCTGCTGGCGGTCCCCTCGGTCGGGATCGGGTTGGCGCTCGGAATCAAGGGGCAGTACGCCCACTTCGAGCAGAACAACCCGCCGCTCTATCAGAAGCTCGTCCGGCGGCTCTCGGTCTGCCGCGGAGAGATCCCCCCCGAGCCAAAATGACCGTTGTATCTCGCCGACGATTTGCGAGACTCGAACGCTCTTATCTCGAGGACAAACATGCCTAATCCCCTCTCCTTGGACCGCATCAAGATCTTCGCCGACGGCGCGTCGCTGCCGTCGATGCTGGAATCGGCGCGCGACCCGCGCATCTCCGGGTTCACCACCAACCCCACGCTGATGCGCAAGGCCGGCATCTCCGACTACCGCGCCTTCGCCAAGGAGGTTCTGGCGGCGATCAAGGATCGGCCGATTTCGTTCGAGGTCTTCGCCGACGAGACCGCCGAGATGCGGCGCCAGGCCCGCGAGATCGCCACCTGGGCGGACAACGTCTACGTCAAGATCCCGGTCACCAACACCAGGCGCGAGCCGACGACCGCGCTCGTGCGCGAGCTGGCCGGCGCGGGCGTCAAGTTGAACGTCACCGCCATCTGTACCGTCGAACAGGTGCGCGACGTGGCCCAGGCGCTCGAGGGTGGGGCGCCGTCGGTGGTCTCCGTGTTCGCGGGCCGCATCGCCGACACCGGGCGCGATCCGATACCGCTCATGAAGGAAGCGCGGCAGCTCTGTCGTGCCGCCGGAAAAGCGATCGAGCTGCTCTGGGCCAGCCCGCGCGAGCTCTTGAACATCATCCAGGCGGCCGAGATCGGCTGCGACATCATCACCGTCACCCCCGATCTCTTGAAGAAGCTGGAGCTGGTCGGAAAGGACCTCGGCGACTTCAGCCTGGAGACGGTGCAGATGTTCTTCCGTGACGCCCAGGCGGCAGGGTTCAAGCTGTGAGCAACGAGACGCGCGGCTTCGTCGACCTGTTTCTGCAGGAGACGCAGAAGGCAGTGCGCGAGATCGACGCCGCCGCCGTCGACGCGGTGGCCATCGGCCTCGGGCGCGTGCGCGACGAGGGGGGGCGCCTCTTCATCCTGGGGGTCGGCGGCTCGGCCGGGCACGCCAGCCACGCGGTCAACGACTTCCGCAAGATCTGCGGCTTCGAGGCCTACACGCCCACCGACAACGTCTCCGAGTTGACCGCCCGCGTGAACGACGAGGGGTGGGACACCAGCTTCTCCGAGTGGCTCAAGGTCTCCCGCCTGGACAAGCGCGACGCGCTGCTGGTCTTCTCCGTCGGGGGCGGCAGCCGAGAGAAGAACGTCTCGATGAATCTGGTGCGCGCCGTCGAGCTGGCGCGCGAGCGCGGGGCGCCCGTGTTCGGCATCGTCGGCAAGGACGGCGGCGCGACCAAGACGGCGGCGGAGGCCTGCGTGGTCATCCCGACCGTCTCGCCCGATCGAATCACCCCGCACACCGAGGGGCTCTGCGCGGTGATCTGGCACCTCTTGGTCAGCCACCCCCGCCTCAAGCGGTCGGCGACCAAATGGGAATCGACGGACGCTGCCCGCTGACGTCGAGATCAACGACGACCACCCGTCCGTCGTCGTAAAGGCCGCGCCTGGCCGGCCGATCGACGCCGGCGGGAAGAGCCGACGCTTCTCTCCACCGATGAGAAGAGATTGGATTAGGATGCTCGCCCCGTGAGCCAACCCATCTCCAGGCAGCGTTTTTTCATCGTCGGGGGCGCCGGCTTCATCGGAGGGCATTTCTGCGATCACCTCCTCGGCCCCGGCGGTGCCGCGGGGGTCACGATCTACGACAACTATTCA
>CAVRRT010000104.1:0-56544 GCA_963723305.1 uncultured Pseudomonadota bacterium | reverse complement strand
TGCTGCGCCGCCGGATCGAAGACCTGGGCGTCGAGGTCCACACCGCCACCTCGACGAAGGAGATCCTCGCCGCGGACGGCCGCCTGCGGGCGCTGCGGTTCGCCAACGGCGACCAGCTGGACGTCGATCTGTTGGTCTTCTCGGCCGGCATCCGGCCCCGCGACGAGCTGGGGCGCGCGGCGGGGCTGGCGATCGGCGAACGCGGCGGCATCGTCATCGATCAGAGCTGCCGCACCGAGGACGGCGCGATCTACGCCATCGGCGAGTGCGCCTCCTACGAGGGGCGCTGCTACGGCCTCGTCGCGCCGGGCTACCAGATGGCGCGCGCCGCCGTCGCCGACCTCTGCCGCCCGCGCGACAGCGCCGGGATGGACGCCGACAGCGTCGCGGAGGTCGACGCCGTTTTTACCGGCTTCGACATGAGCACCAAGCTCAAGTTGATGGGGGTCGACGTCGCCAGCTTCGGCGACGCCTTCGGCAACCACCCCGGCGCGCACGTCGTCAGCCTGCTCGACACCAGCGCCGCGCTCTACAAGAAGCTGGTCCTCTCACCCGACCGCAAGCACCTCCTGGGCGGGATGCTGGTCGGCGACGCCAGCAGCTACGGCGAGCTCTTGCAGCTGGCGCAGAACCGCGTCGTTCTCCCGCCGGAGCCGGAGAGCCTGATCCTCCCCGCCGGCAAGGGAGAACGGCCGGCCGGCATGGGCGTCAGCGCGCTCCCCGACGCCGCGCAGATCTGCTCCTGCAACAACGTCAGCAAGGGGGCGATCTGCAGCGCCATCCGCGACCAGAAGCTGACCGCCGTCGGCGCCGTGAAGAGCTGCACCCGGGCCGGCACCACCTGCGGCTCGTGCGTCCCTCTCGTCACCGAGCTGCTCAAGCTGGAGTTGAAGAAGGCCGGCGTGGCCGTCAGCGATCATCTGTGCGAGCACTTCCCGGCCAGCCGCCAGCAGCTCTACCACCTGGTCCGCTTCCACCGGCACAAGACCTTCGACGCCCTGCTGGCGCAGCACGGGCGCGGGCGCGGCTGCGAGATCTGCAAGCCCGCGGTGGCCTCCATCCTCGCCTCGGCCTGGAACGAGCACGTGCTCAAGCCGAAGCACCGCCCGCTGCAGGACACCAACGATCGCTACATGGCCAACATCCAGCGCGACGGCACCTACTCGGTGATCCCGCGGGTGGCGGGCGGCGAGATCACGCCGGCGGAGCTCATCGCCATCGGCCAGATCGCCGGCAAGTACGGCCTCTACACCAAGATCACCGGCGCGCAGCGGATCGACATGCTGGGCGCGCGCCTCGAGCAGCTGCCCAGCATCTGGCGCGAGCTCGTCGACGCCGGGTTCGAGTCGGGGCACGCCTACGGCAAGGCGCTGCGCACCGTGAAGTCGTGCGTCGGCAGCACCTGGTGCCGCTACGGCGTGCAGGACTCCGTCGCCCTCGCGATCCGCATCGAGAACCGCTACAAGGGGCTGCGCGCGCCGCACAAGCTGAAGTCGGCCGTGTCGGGCTGCGCGCGCGAGTGCGCCGAGGCGCAGGGCAAGGACTTCGGCATCATCGCCACCGAGAAGGGCTACAACCTCTATCTCTGCGGCAACGGCGGGATGAAGCCGCAGCACGCGCAGCTCTTCGCCACCGATCTCGACGAGGCGACGCTGATCAAGTACATCGACCGCTTCCTGATGTTCTACGTCCGTACCGCCGATCGGCTGCAGCGTACGGCCGGCTGGCTCAACAACCTCGAAGGCGGCCTCGACTATCTGAAGAGCGTCATCGTGGACGACGCGCTCGGCATCTGCGCCGAGCTGGAGGCCGAGATGGCCCACGTCGTCGCGACCTACGCCTGCGAATGGAAGCAGGCGATCGAGGACCGTGAGACCACGCGGCAGTTCCGCGCCTTCGTGAACAGCGACGCGCCCGATCCGAGCATCGTCACCATCCCCGAGCGCGGGCAGCACCGCCCGGCGACCTGGTCGGAGAGAGCGATTCGCTCCCCCGCGCTGGCCCTGGCGCCGGTCCAGGCCCTGGCCTCCGTCCAGGCCCTGGCCTCGGTCGGAGACGGCTGAGATGTCGGCGGCGCCACTCCCGCTCGACGCGCCGGACTGGGTCGACGTCTGCGCGCTCGACGAAATCACCCCCGACACGGGCGTCGCCGCGCTGGTGGCCGGGCGGCAGATCGCGATCGTGCGGGTCGGCGACGGCGCCGAGGTCTACGCCGTCGACAACTTCGATCCCTTTAGCCGCGCCTTCGTCATCGCCCGGGGCATCGTCGGCGATCGGGGCGGCATCCCGAAGATCGCCTCCCCCATCTTCAAGCAGAGCTTCGACCTGGCGACCGGCCAGTGCCTCGACGATCCTGCAGTGCGCCTGGCGTCGTACCCGGTGCGCGTCGCCGAGGGGAGGATCTCCGTCGCGGCGCCGGGCGAAGAACCGGCCGACGCGGTTTAGCCAACGACCTTCAGCCGCAGCCGCCGTCAGCCGCCCGCCACCAGGCCGAGCGTTGCCACGCCCACCTCGCCCAGGAGCTCGATCTTGCGGGAGGTGAGGTTGAACCATCCGCGGGCGTCGAGATCGGTCTCCGCTTCACGGCCGGCCAGGATCAGCTGCTCCGCGCGCGCCAGATCGACCTCCACCGTCGAAGCGAGC
The DNA here is from genome assembly GCA_963723305.1 of uncultured Pseudomonadota bacterium. GTDB lineage: Bacteria > Myxococcota_A > Polyangia > Fen-1088 > Fen-1088 > JADGRB01. Next base: position 53,901 of record CAVRRT010000104.1, on the reverse strand, counting down.
GCCCGCGCAAGCAGCTCCTCGGCCGGCCGCGGCGCGGTGGCGGCGAAGATATGCAGGTAGCTCCGGCGCGCCGACAGCAACGCCGCCAGCGCCTGCCGATCATCGTCGGAGAATGTCCGCGCCGCGAAGGCGGCGCCGAGCCGGGCCCGCTCGACCCCGGTCTTCTCCTTGGCATAGAGCAACACCACGCTGGCCAGGGCGCTCGGGTGCTGCGCGCCGGGGGCGAAGGCGACCAGCGCGCCGTCGCCGATTCCCAAGAGCTCGAGGTTGGTCGCCGAGTAGGTCGCCACGATCTCCTGCGCGCTGATCTCGCCGCCGTCCAGCCGGAGGCGCGCTTTGACGACGTCCCGCAGCTGCGCGTCGACCCGCTCGAACCGGCGCGTCAGCGTCGTCCCCAGCGGCTCGGCCAGCTCGCGCCGCAGCGCCGTCAGCCGGCTGCGCTTGCCGTCGGCGCGCTCCCGCTGCCGGGCGAGCTCGCGCCGGAAGTGGCGCCCCGCCGACGCGGCGCAGATCGCCGACATCCCGCGCTCGACCTGCAGCTCGTGCAGCAGTCCGGCCACGGCCGTGACCAGCCGGGGGAACGAATCGCGCGGCGGCGGCCGGGTCGGCGTCGGCTCGGACGTCGCGCGAGCATCGCGCGCCTGGCGCGCCCCGCCCGCCCCCTCCCGGGACAGGAAGGCGATTCTGCTTCTCGACGCAGGCAGCCTTGAGCATGCCGGCGTCGGCCGCCTGCCGCAGGGCCGCGTCGAACGTGGCGGCCTCGAAGGTGCGAACGCCGGGCATCCCCGCCGGCGCCTCGGCCGGCGCGACCGTCACCAGTGCGGCGCCGTCATCGGCCAAGTCGACGCTCCCGGAATCATCCGGGCCGAGGCAAAAATGCAGCAGTCGGAGCGCGTCCTGTCGGGTGAGCGGCATGGTCAGCCCGCGGTCTCTTTCACCGTCCAGGATGACCGGCGGGCTGTTTCAACCGCGTTTCCGCCCGGCGCGAGCTTCGTTAAATCGACCCGGGTCCTTCTTCCGGATCTTCCGCGATCTCGATCTTCACGTTCCACGCCCGCACCAACCAGTCGAGGAGGCCGGCCTCGGCGCTGTCGAGCGCCCCCTCGTCGGCGCCTTCCAGCACCGTCCCGAAGATCAGGTCGCGCGCCTCCTGACGGCCGATCGTCTTCAAGAACACCTTGAAGCTCTCCTCGTCCTGGAACCGCGCCTCGAACGCGTCGAGCGTCCGCTGGTAGCTGTCGTCGCCGAAGGCCGCCACCAGCACCTCGACGTGCTCCAGTTCGTCCTCGGACACCTCGCCGTCGGACATCACGATCAACTTCATGAGCCCGACGAGCGCCGTCCGCTCGTCCTGATTCAGGTCCGCAAGTTCCATCTTCTTCGTTTACCGTGCCGGCGCTCGCCCGCCAAGTCCGTTTGCCAGATCCGCCGCCATCGCCCGCGGACTGGCGACCGGCCCCGGCGCCCGCTAACGCTGGGGACCGAAGTACTCGACCAGCACGCAGGCCGGATCGCCCGGCGGCATCACCGCCCGCCACAGCTCGCGCGAGCGGCCGTCCTGCACGGCGCGCAGCCCCGGATCGTTGCGCCCGTTGCGGTTGTTCAGGATGAGGTAGGCGGGCCAGCCGGCGGGCGCGCGCAGGAACTGGTAGGGACCGAACCCCGGCCAGGCGCGCGGCCCCTCGCGCCGCCGCTGATACTGGATGAGCGCGGGATCGAACGGACCGGGGACCAGGATCTTGGCGCCGGCGGGAACCCGCCCGGCGAACGCATCGACCGCCAGCGGGACGCAGGCGCCCCAGTAGTCGCCCATGAACCGATGCGCGCCGCGGGCGCCGATGAGCGAGCTCTTGTAAACGTAGGCGTAACGTCCCCAGTGGGCGTACGAAGAGAGGCTGGTGGCCACCACCACCACCGTGAGCACGACCTTGAGGCGCTCGCCGAGATCGTCCAGCCCAAGCGCCGCCAGCACCAGGAGCGGCGGGTAGAGAAACAGCAGGTGGCGCTCCTCATCATAAAGGGTCGGGTGCAGGACGATCACCGCCAGCCAGAGCAGCGCCGCGTGGATCGCCAGCCAGCGGCGGAGTGAGACGTCGATCGTGCCCCGGGCGGTCGGCAGCAGGAACGACTGCGGCGCCAGGGACCGGCGGGTCGCGCCCCGGCCCAGGCCGACCAGGAGCAGCAGGAACGTCGCCGGGCTGAGCATGACCGGCAGCCAGATGAACGGGTACCAGCGGGGCAGCGCGTTCGACATGCTCCCGCGTCCGAAGTAGCGAATGGTGTCGACCCACGGGAAGCGCGCAAAGACGGTCAACCCCTCCCAGATCCGGTAGCGGCGGTTCGGCTCCCAGAGGGTCGGCCAAACGGCGATGGTGAACGCGACGGCGACGCCGAGCGGAACGAGCAGCAGCTCGAGGCGACGAGCCCGCCTGGCCCCGCGCAGCGCCGTTTCTCCGTAGAGGGCGAAGAACGCCGTCAACGTGGCGAGCTGAAGCGCCACCGGCGGCCGAATCAAGCAAGGCACGATCGCCACCACCCCCAACCAGGCCAGCGTCGGGCGGGGAAACCGACCGGCGGCACGCGCGAAAGGATCGACCTCGCGCAGCTTCGTCCACAGGTAGAGCATCGCCAACAGCGACAGCATCGCCATCGGGAAGTCGTTGACGTTGACGAGCGCGTGGCCGCCCAGCCGAATGGCGCCGAACAGCAGGGCGACCGCCAGCGCGGCCGTCGAGCGCCGAACGCCGGCCCGCACCAGGAGCCGCGCCACTGCATAGAGGCCGACTGGAAAGAGCGCAAAGTTGAACGCCTGCTGGACCCAGGTCGGATCGTGCACGAAGGCGAACGCCAGCTCCGAGGCGAGGCCGAGGAACAACGCCCAGAGGGGCCCGTACCATTTCATCGTCTCCGGAAGGCCGTTGACCGTTCGCGAGGTCGGCAGGCCGTACATCTGAAGCAGCCAGCGGCTCCGATCGAAGTGCGACAGCGAATCCCAGGTCGCCACGCCGCCCGCGGTGAGCGCGAATCCGAGCGCGATCGATCCCGCCACGACCAGCAGCCAAATGAGACGGGAGCTGCGCATGGCGACGCCTATGGCAGTCAGTTCTACGCCCAGATCGCCCGCGCGGGAAACCCCGCGCCTGCGCCGCCCGCCCCCGCGCCGACGGTCAGCCGAGCTGGCGCTGCGCAGCCAGGCGCGCCTGACGCTTCTGCCGCGCCAGCTTGGCCAGGCGCAGGCGCTTCTCGCTCATCGCCAGCTGGTTGGTGATGGTCCGGTCGGGCGGCAGCACGAACGCCGAGAGAAAGCGCACCGGGTCCTTGAGGTCGCCGTTCTCGTGGACCTCGAAGTGAAGATGGCTGCCCGAGATCTTGACGCCCGTCCGCCCGACGGTGCCGATGACGTCGCCGGCGTGAACCGTCTGTCCGGCGACCACGCGGAAGCCGCTGAGATGGAAGTAGCCGCTGCGAATCCCCCGCTCGTGCATGATGCGCACGAAGAACCCACCCGGGCCCATGGTGCGGTTGCGCCAGCGGCGGAGCTGCCGCGGCAGGAGGCCCAGCGCCGGGTGATCGCCGGTCAGGTCGACGCCGGCGAACTGCACCACACCGTCGGCGACGGCGCGCACCGGCTCGCCGATGGTGGCGTCGACGTCCTCGCCGCGGTGGGAGCGCGCGCCGTCGTCGCGGTCGGCGCCGAGGCCGCTGGTCCCAAGCCGCGTCCCCCCTTCGAGCGGCGCCACGATCGTGAGGCCGAGCGACGAGGGGCGGAACACCAGCGGCGCGTCGGCATAGGTCTCGAGCAGGCGGCGGCGCGCGGTGAGCGTGCGATCCTCGGCGGTGGTCCCCCAGACCCGATCGCCCCAAAAAAAGTGCGCCAGCGCCGTGCGGTGCGGCGTGCTGCCGAGCGCGCGATCGATGGCCAGGTGGTCGGCCTCCCACATCTTGTAGAGCGCGATCCCGACGCGCAGGTTGTGCGCCGGATCGAGCAGCTTGTCGCGCTCCAGATCGGCGCGCGGAAACGGCAGCGACGCGCCCGGCGCGAACATGGCCGGCTGGATCTCGAGCAGGCCGATCCCGCCCGCGCCCGTGGCCGACGGCCGGCAGCGGCTGGTGCGGTAGGCGAGCGCGGCGACGAGGAACGGATCGGCGCCGCTCTCGGCGCTGGCCTCTCGAACGAGCCGCGCCACCGCCGGCAGCCCGGCGCTCGGCGCGACCTCGCCACAGAGCTTCTCCACCGCGGCGTCGAAGCGTGCCGCATCGAGCGGCCCGCTGTCGGTTGCCGGCTCGGTCGGCCAGTCCGACGGGTTCTCGAGCTCGTGAATCCCGCGCCGCTCGGGCCCGGTCCCCCGCCGTTGCCGCTGTCCGGCCCGCGGCATCTCGAACGCCCGCGAAGCCGCCGGCAAAGACGCTTGCGAGTCCGCTGGCGAGGAGACCCCCGAAGGCAGTTGCGAAGACGGCAGTCGCGAAGACGGCACTTGCGACGACGGCGGTTGCGAAGACGGGGCGGCCGCCCGCTGAGCCGCCCCCTCACCCGAAAGATCAGCCGCGACCAGAACCAACGAGAGGGTGACTGCGCCGAAAACCATGTTCTTTCCGTGCCATATCGGCGGCTCCCGTCAATATCTGAATTCTATCAACAGGTGACATGGACCTACACGGGCAGTTCACATGCACCTACACACCGCCGCCTCACGTGCTGCGCGTAAAGACCTGCCTCTGCGTCGCCTGATAGGCGTTGGCCCGAATGAGCTCGCGCAGCTCGCGCGGGTTCTCCACGCCCAGCAGCCGAAACCGGCTCATCCGCTTGTCGGAGGCCACGATCGCGATCTCGCCGATGCCCAGCAGCCGCTGGAGAAACCGCTGCTGGAGCTCGATGTCCTCGACCGTGCGCATGTCGATCTCGTCGATCCGCCGCGAGAGCGCGCCGCTCTCGACGACGATGCGCTGGTTGGAGACGCGGTATCGGTGGCTGCGGAGCACCGCGATGTGCCAGGCCAGCTTCACGACCCGCAGCCCGAGGACGACCGCCACGACCACCATCAGGGCCAGCTTGATGGCCGGGCGGTTGGTGTCGATCCCCTGGCGTGCGGGCCTGCCCAGCCCCGCCAGGAGCGACAGCACCGGATCGAACGCCAGCGTCGCGGCCACCGGCAGCGCGATGGCATAGATCGCGGTCGTCGCTATCTCGACCACCATGGCCTTGAGCGAGGGGACCCCCTCCCACACGATCTGCTCCGCGGACGCCGCGGCGGCGACCGGCGCCGCCATCTGTGGCGCGAGCGGCCGGTTGCACTGCGGACAGACCGCCGCCGCGGTCGAGACCTGATGTCCGCAATCCGGGCACGTCACGAGCGGCATGCCGGGCCAGAATACACCCGCTTCACCACCTCTCGATCGCGCGCGCGCGCGGAGGTCCGGCGCCTGGGAAGCACCCATCCGCCGACGCGAACGATAAGGAATCGTGACGAGGCGCTCCGCGGCTGCGATCCTGGCGTCCCTTGTCGCCTCTCTTGCCGTCGCCTCTCTTGCCGTCGCCCCGCTCATCGTCGCCCGGCTCGCCGTGGCCCCTCTCGCCATCGCATCCCGGGTCGATTCGCCGATCGTTCTTCGGACGGGCCTCGCTCCTGGCGTCGGTGCTCGCCTTCCTGGCGCTGCTGGCCCCGCTCCGGGCCAGCGCGAAGGGGCTGCGGGTCGACTTCATCGACGTGGGGCAAGGCGACGCGGCCCTGGTGACGTCGCCGACCGGCAAGACGGTGCTCATCGACGGCGGGCCGCGCAAATCGTCGGGCGCGCTGCTGGCGTTCCTGGCGGCGCACACGCCCGGCCCGATCGATCTCATCCTCCTCAGCCACCGGCACGAGGATCATCTGGGCGGCCTCACGGCGGTCGTGCGCGAGCGCGGCGCGCGGCAATTTCTCGACGCGCCGATGCCGCACGCGGCGCGGCCTACACGGCGCTGTTGCGGGCGCTGCAGGCGCGCGGCGTGGTGGCGAAGCAAGCCACCCGCGGGCGCCGGTCATCGATCTCGGGCGGCGGCGCGAGCTGACGTTGCTCGGTCCACCCGAGCCGCCGATCGTCGGCTCGCGCTCGGACGTCAACGCCAACAGCGTGGTCGCGCGGCTGGCCTACGACGACTTCTCCGTGCTGTTCGCGGGCGACGCCGAGGCGCCGACGGAGGCCTGGCTCCTCGCGTCGGGCGCCGACCTTCACGCGGCGGTGCTCAAGGTCCCGCACCACGGCAGCCGCTATGCCTCCGGCGTCCGTTTTCTGCGGGCGGTGGCTCCGCGGATCGCGATGATCAGCGTGGGCGCCAGCAACGACTACGGCCACCCGGCGCCGCAGACGCTGGCAGCGGCTCGCGCGACGCGGCGCCTCCGATCTATCGTACCGACATGGACGGCGACGTGACGATCGAGACCGACGGCCGGTCGGTCATGGTGCACGCCGCCCGCGGCCGCCAGCAGGCGCTCGTGGCTCCGATGACCTCGCCCGGGGCCGGCCTGCTCTTCGTCGACGCCATCGAGGGCGACTCCGCCCGCCTGCTGCTCGGGTCCGACGCCTTCAACTTCCCGGCGCGGCTGCTTCCCGCGGGCGCCAAGGAAGGAAGCTGGCTGCGCGCTTCGTTCGCGCTCGCCCCCGCCCCGCACGACGACGGCGCCGCGGCCTTGCGCCGCAGGCTCGGCCGCGACGACGACGGCGGCGACTTCAAGCTCTGAACCGGACTCGGCCGGAGAACGCCCGACGAGCCGCTCGATCGTCCTAGCGGGAAGCGTAGGTCAGCGCCACGATCTCCGCGCCCAGGGGAACGAGATCGAGATTCCAGCCCAGTTGCGCCGCTGCGCCGCTCGCCGGATCGATCGTGAAAACGCCGTTGGTTCGCGGATCGCCTTTGAAAGCGTAGATGGTCTGGCCCGCTGGATCGGTCACCAGTCCACCCGTGCTGGGATCGAACGAGAACGTGCCCTGCTGGGTGGCGTCGCTGAGGCTGGTTCGATAGAGGCTGCCGTCGTTGGCGGCCCAGAACCGCCCCCCCGCGTCGGCGATGGTGGTCGAATAAGCGCTGGAACCGTCGGGGCGCGCGAAGAGCACCGAGGCCGTGGGGTCCAGCGCCCCGGTGGTCAGATCGTAGACGTCGAAGGCGCCGCAGTTGCGATCGAACGTCGCGAGCGTGGTCCCCGACAGGTCGAAGGCCGGACCGGTAGCCTCGCGCTGGCAGTTCGACGACGCGAACGGCTGTGACAGCCAGTTGAACGCCACGGCCAGCGTCTGGCCGGTGATGCGAACCGCCGCGACGCTGCTGACGAGGCCGTCGTCAAAGCCCGTGACGCCCAGGAACGTCTCCGTCGGGTCGAGCGCCAGCCCCAGGATGGAGACCGGCCCTGTCGCGCCAGCGGGCGGCGGAATCTGAATCTCGGCCGTCACGGTGCCGTCGGCCACCTGAACCTGGGAGAGGTAGCCGTCGTCGTGGGCGGCATACATCACGGTTCCATCCGCCGAAAATGCGGCCACGTCCGGGTCCCAGGGCAGAAGCTGGGTCCGGATGACCGCCAACGAGTCCGGATCGACGATCGATATTCGTGTGCTGCCGGCGCCGCCGGCGACCAACAGCTTCCCGTTGCGGTAAGCGATGGCGTTCGCCCCGTTGAGCGACGCGTCCTTGACGGCCTGCCCCGCCACGACGTCGATGGCCACCAGATCGTTTGCCCCGGCGCACGTCGAGTCAGCACAACCGGTCACGAGGTAGAGCGACGGGGAGGTCGAGGTCGAGGTCGACGACGCCAGCCCGCTCTCGCATCCGGCCATTGCCCCGGCCAATGCCAACGCGCACCAGACAGCGGCGACCCACCCTTCCCCGAGTCTCACCAGGTTCCTCGATGTGAGCGTAGTTGAGGCGCCGAGCGGCGCGCAATCAGTTTTCGTGGCCGGGGGGTGTCGCGTCAATGACGGTGCGACGCGAAGTTGAAGCGAGCCTGGCGCCCGAGGTTAGCGGTCGGGGTTAGCGGTTGCGGTTAGCGGTTGCGGTTAGCGGTCGAGCTTGGCGCTCGAGGTTTGCGCTCGGTTGAGCTCGGCAACGATTCGACGCAAATCAACCTCCGGCTGTGTCGAGGATGTGACGGCCGTGCTGATATCATGGATGTCCTTTGCTTCATCACCGCGTTGTCTGGCCGTTGCGCTCCCTCGCCGGGGCAATGTTTGTTTTCGCCCTGCTCCACGGGATCCGGGTTCCCGGACATCGTCAGGCCGCGCACGCCTCCCTCACCGTGCCGAATCCTCCGCGCCCGTTGCTGGTTGGCGACGCGGATCGCGATGGGCTGCCCGACGTGCTCGAGGCGGCGCTGGCCGCACGCTTCGCTCCGGCCGTGATCCTCGATCCCCGAGACCACACCCGGCCGATCTCGATCCCCTGGCTGCTGGCGAAGCTCGGGCGGCGTGAGGTCGGCCAGGAGGAGTTCCCGGCCGCGCTTCGTCCGGGCAGCTCCGACCCGCGCGATTGGGTGACCTACGTCCACGTCTACCCGCGCACCGACGGCGAGATCAACATTCAATACTGGTTTTTCTATGCCTTCAACGAGCGCTCACCTTTCTTCGATCATGACGCCGACTGGGAGCACGTCACGGTGGTGGTCGCGCCGAACGGGACTCCGCGCGGCGTCTTCTTCGCCCAGCACCGGAACAACAGCCCGGGTGTGTTCCGCCCCTGGTCGGAGCTGCGCAAGGAGGGCGATCACCCCATCGTCCTGTCGGCGCGGGGGACCCACGCGAGCTACGCCGACCATGACTCTCTCCCTTGGTACGAGGCGGCCAGCAACTGCAGCGACCTCCAGCGGTGTGGCGATCCGATCTGGCGGACCTGGGAAGCGGGCGGCCTCCTGAACGTCGGCGAGCGCGCCGCTCTGCTCGGCCCCGCGGGCGTGCGGGACGCGCTGGCCTACGCCGGACGCTGGGGAGGCGCCGGCCACTTCCCTCGGTCGCGCGCCGCGCCCCAAGGCCCGTCGCACCAGCACGCCTTCAGCGTCGACGGCTTCGAGTAGTCGCCCGCGATCGCCGCCGGCCTCGGCGAGGGTTTCATAGTAGGAATCAGGTCATGACCACAAGCGCACCGCTCTCGATAAAGGTGATCCTCGGCTCGACGCGCGAGGGGCGCTTCGGCGACAAGCCGGCGCACTGGATCCTCGGCGAAGCGGCGCTCCGTCCCGGCGTCGACGCCGAGCTGCTCGATCTCCGCGATTTCCCCTTGCCGTTCTTCGACCGGCCCACGTCGCCCGCGCGCGAGGGGGGCGTCTACGCCAACCCCGCCGTGGCCCGGTGGGCTGAGAAGATCGCGCCGGCCGACGCCTACATCGTCGTCTCACCCGAGTACAACCGGGGCTACCCGGCCGTCCTCAAGAACGCGCTCGATCACCTCTATCCCGAGTGGGTGCGCAAGCCGATCGGCTTCGTGAGCTACGGCAACGCCGGCGGCGCCCGCGCCGTCGAGCAGCTGCGCCTCGTCGCCATCGAGCTGCAGATGTGGCCCATCAGGAACGGCCTCCACCTGCCGCTCGAGGTCTATCTGGCGGCCATGCGGGAGCCCGTCCCGCCCAACCCCGAGGTCTTCGCGCCGATGAAGAATATGTTCGGCGACCGGGTGGCCATGTTCTTCGACGATCTGCTGTGGGCGGCGCGCGCGCTGCGGGCGGCGCGCGACCAAAAGGCCTGAGCGTCACCGACTCTCGACCCAAACAAAACTGACCCCGGGGTCCTCGATTGTCCGAGGACCCCGGAGGCCGCCTGGCGGCGTACTACTTCTTGGGCGCCGTGGCAGCCACGGCAGCCGGGGCTGCCGGGAACTGAGCTGCCGCCCCGATTTGCAGCACGATGTCCATGGCGAGCTTGGGGTACTTGGCCTTCATCTTGGCCTGAAGCTCGGCGGCCGACTTCGACGCCGCGGCGGCCTCGTCGAAGTCTTTGAGGTAGGCCTTGGTCGCCGCGATGCCGCTGGCGTCGTCCTTGAGGCCCGGCTCCTTGTGACCCGCGACGACCGTCGTCGCGCCGAGCGCCGCGACCTCGTCGAGCGTCTTGCTCCAGGCCGCGCGCGACGCGGCGTTCGTCTCGGCCGTCCAAGGGAAGACCCCCTGATAGACGATGTCACCGGTGACGACCGTCTTGATTGAGGGGATCCAAACGTAGGAGTTGGTGGAGGCGTCCCCCTGGACCGGTCCGTGAAGCTCCAGCGCCTGTCCCTCGAGCATGATCACGTTGCCCGGGAGCGGCGACGGGATGATCGGCTTGCTGGGAAGGTTGGCCCCGAACATCGGGCTCCACTGCTTCACCTTCGCCGCCCAGGTCTTCTTGATCTCGGCGACGGTCGCCGGCTGGGCGACGATCTTCACCTTGGGGAAGGCTTGCTTGACCACCACGAGACCGAAGTAGTGGTCGGGGTGCCAGTGCGTGACGTAGACGGTCGTCAGCGTCTTCTTCGAGTCGAGGATCATTCCCACCAGCCGATGCGCGTCGGAGAGCGTGAGCTGCCCGTCGATGAGCACCGCTTCCTTCTCGCCGGAGATGAGCGCCGAGTTCACCAGGAAGCCTTGCGGCGACGCCGTGAACACCTCGGTCGTGAGCTTCGTTTCGGCGCGGGCCGACGGAGCGGCGACGGCGGCGCAGAGAGTGGCAAACGCGAACGTCAGCAAGCGTTTCATGGGACGGGTCCTTTCGGGTGGGCAGGCCTGACCAGCGCCACTTCTTAGCATCCCCATGCCCGGCCAGGCCCGGTACGGCCAGGCGAAGCGGGTCGGCCGCTCGGCGCTTGTGGGCGCCGGCCCTCCCTAATACGATGCCTCATCCGCGCGACTTGGACGCGGACGGCGCAGTTCAATTTGAGGGAGTGACCTATGAGAAGGCTCGCACTGCTGACTACGGTCGTTGGATTCATGTTGGTCGGGGCGTCCGCCGCACGGGCGCAGGGATACGGGATGGCTGGCTGCGGTCTGGGATCCATCGCCTTCGGTAACCAAAACACCGCGGCGATGCAAATCCTGGCGGCGACCACCAACGGAACGTTCGCTAGTCAGACGTTCGGCATTACGTCTGGAACGTCGAACTGCGTCTCTGGAGGCGTCGTGAAGTCCCAGCGCGAACAGGCGGCTTTCGCCGAGGTGAACTTCCAGGATCTGAAGCGCAACATGGCCTCCGGTGGCGGTGAGTTCCTCACCTCCTTCGCCACGCTCCTCGGCTGCGAGGACAGTGCCAAGCCGACGCTCGCCAAGATGACGCAGGCCAAGTACGAAAGCATCTTGCCGACGGTGAAGAGCACGCCGATGGATCTCGTCTCCGGGGTCAAGGCGCAGATCAAGGCCGATCCGCAGCTGGCCGGCTCGTGCAGCGACGAGCGCGCCGTGGCGCGCGCCGAAGGCAAGCTCGACGTCAAGGTGGCGGCCAAGCCGCTCACGCCCGCCAAGAGCGTCGCGCTGAGCGCGGGCGCCTCTTCGACCACCGCGGTCAAGTAGCCTGTTCCCGTTCAGCATCGTCGCGGCGGCGCGCCTGTCGCTTGCCGCGGCGATGCTGGCGGGCGTCTCGCCTCCCGCAACGAACGACGCCGCCTACGTCGATCAGCTGATCGCGACGGCACGCAACGAGCGGCTGGCGCAGGCCCGCGACTGGCTCTTGCTCCTCCATTACCGGCCGACCCTCTTCGGCGGCTGGCGGAGCGAAGCGGCCGGCGCTGGGTTCTTTCTTTCGGGGCCGCGCGGCCAGCGCGATCCGGAGGCGGAGCTGGAGAGCTCGCTGCGCGCCTTCCTGGCGCCCGAGCCGCGTGGCGACGCCCACCCGCAGTGCCGTCTGCCGGCGCGCTGGGATTGGCTGAAGCGATCTCTCGGCGTCGACGTCGCCCGCATCCCGCACGAGCCCTGTCCGACGTTCGACACCTGGCGGACCGGAATCTCCGCCGAGAACGTCACGCTGGTCTACGCCACCGCTTATCTCAACAGCCCGGCCTCGATGTACGGACACACGTTCCTGCGACTCTCGCGCTCGACCGGCGAGGGAAACCCGCTGCTCGACTACATCGTCAACTTTGCGGCGGACGTCGACACCGACAACGGAATCGTTTACGCGGTGAAGGGCGTGACGGGGATGTTTGCCGGCCGGTTTTACGTGATGCCCTACTACGTCAAGGTGCAGGAGTACTCCAACCTGGAGAGCCGCGACCTCTGGGAGTACGAACTGGCGCTCACCCCCGATCAGGTCCGGCGCCTGGTCATGCATGCCTGGGAGACGCGCAGCGCAGACTTCAAGTACTACTTCTTCACCCGCAACTGCTCGTACCAGCTGCTGGCGCTGCTGGAGATCGCCAACCCCGATCTCCACCTCACCGAGCAATTCGGCGGGGCGGTCATTCCGGCCGACACCGTGCGGGCAGTCCTGGCCCAGCGCGGGCTGGTGCGGCGGATCAGCGGCCGGGCGGCGCTGGTCACAATGATGAAGCGGCGCAAAGCAGCGCTCGCAGGCGACGAGGTGAGCCTGGCGAGATCCTGGGCCACCACCCTGCCCGGCGCGGCGCCGCCCCCGATGCCGACCGGCCTCACCAAGCCGCGCCAGGCGCTGGTGCTCGACGCGGCCTACGACTACTTCCGCTACTCAACGCGCAAGGAGTCCGCGCCGAGCGACGCTTTCAAGCAGCGGGAGCGCAACCTGCTCCTGGCGCGCGGCCGGCTCGGCCTTCCCCCGCAAGAGATGAGCGCCAGCCCCGGCGTCGACGCGCCGGAGGCTGGGCACGCCTCGACACGCTTGACGTTGGGGGGCGGAGTGTCCGACCAGGCGGGGGCGTTCGAAGTTCTCTCGATTCGCGGCGCAATTCACGATTACCTCGACCCGCCCCGCGGCTACCCGCAGGACGCGCGTCTCGAGATGGGTGAGCTTCGGCTGCGGTTCGAGAATCGCCCGCTCGCGCTGGAGCTCGATCGCCTCGACATCATCGACGTCGTTTCGGCGGCGCCGCTCGATCCCTGGGTGCGCGGCGCGTCCTGGAAGGTCTGGTTCGGCGTCGACAACGCGCGCGAGCTCGGCTGTGAAATCCCGGGCTCGCCGCACGCCGGATGGCGCTGCCTCTACGTCGGGGTCACCACCGGCGGCGGCTTCGCGGTCCGTTTCGGCCCCCGCCGCGAGATGCTCCTCATGGCCCTGGCCGAGACCGATCTCGGCGTGGGCCCGGCCTTCTCCGGCGCCGACGGCTATCGCTTGGGCGGCGGCGGCGAGGCGATGCTGACCGGAGGCCAAGGCGATCGCTGGCGGTTCGAGGTCGGCGCTCGTTACATCTACTATGTCCTTGGTGAGCGGACGCCGAGCTTGCGCTTGCGCGTCGGAGAGGCCCTTCAGCTCTCCCGCCCGCTCGCCTTGCGCGCGACGGTGGAGACGGCGAACGCCTACTCCCAGGCGCTGGGCGAGTTGGTCGTCTATTTCTGATTTACCCGCAGGCGCCGTGAACCCAGCTCCTGTCGTTGCCGGCTAGTGGCAGGTCGACCCGAGCGGGATCGTGCAGGTGCCGGCGCTGCCGTCGCCGTCGATCACGCAGCGAGACGGCGTCACGCACCCCGGACCGAGAACGATGTCGCAAGCCGTGCCGTCCGCCGTATCGGCCTTGCAGGTTCCCGTCTGGCCGGACCCAGCTGATCCGGTGCTGGTGTAGCACCCCCCCGCGATGCACTCGGCGTGCGACGTGCTGCTGAGATCGCCGCAGGCCACGCCGTCCCCGACGTAGGTGATCGTCATGCACGTCTTCGCCCCCGCGGTCCCGCCGCAGAAAAGGCCGGAGGTGCCGTCGCAGCCAGGCATCGTTCCGCCGCAGGCCGTCCCCGCGGTCTCACCGACGGCCTGACAGGCCCCCGGCGTGGAGGTCGAGGCGACATCGCCAACGCAGCTGAGGCCGTAGCCGCACGGGTCGTCGGCGTCGCACGAGCCGTTGAGCGCGCCCACGGCCTCGCACATCATCGTGGCCTGAACACAGGTTTGGTCGTGGCCGCAGCTCGTGCCGTCGCACGACGCGCCGGACGACGGCGGCGCCTGGCAGGTTCCGCAGGAGGCGTTCTTGATCTCGGCGCAGTAGCCGCTCGCGCACTGACCGTTGAACGCGCAGGCGGCGCCCGTGGCGCGCGGACCGGTCGCCGCGCAGACCGTCGGCGGATTGTCGTTGAAGAAATCGGCGCAGGAGTAGGTTGCGAACGCCGCCACACACTGCTCGACCAGACCGGGGCTGTTCCCGGTCTGCGGCGCGGTGAGCCCGTTCGTACAGCTGAGCATCTCGCGGGCGACGCAGTTCTCCATGGTGCCGAAGGTGCGCGTGATGCTGTCGCTGCCCGAGCAACTCATTCTCTTCGTGCACTCGGCCTGGGCGATGTCGCTGCAGGCCTGTTGGATCGTCGGGCCGGCGTCCTGACCGCCGTCCACCGATTTCGACGAGGTGCTGCCGCAACCGCCGAGCGCGAGGAGCACGGCAACGAGCGGGACTCTCGACACACGGTGAGTTTGCATGTGCTCGACCCATCGGCCTCGTGCGCGCCGACTTGAGTCGTCGACGGTTTTGCGTGACGAGCGGCACACCACCGGGTCCGGCGTCCAGTCAGACGACGAGCGTCGTCCCAGAAACATCCGGAGCGGTTCAGGTCAGTAGCTGCAGCCGCAATACTGGTCGCAGGCGGCCGTTCCACCAAACCGCTCGGCCTCCTTGATGACGCTACCAACGATCGTGGAAGGATCCTGGATTTGCCTCAGAATCTCGGCCGTGTCTGTAGTTCCCGCGAGCGCTTGAATCGGGGCCACACAGGTACCGTCGGCTCCCGCAGAGCAGGTGGGGTCCGTCGCCGAACAGTAGCAGGTTCCCCCTTTGACGCAGACGAAGAATACTCTTCCCAAACAAGTCAAGAGCGCCTGACAGTTCGACTTCAACTGAGCTGTCGAGCAAGTGGCACAGACAGTCTCGCCACCCTCAATGGCTTGGAGACACAGCCCACAGTTCCCGCCATTCGTGCTGCAATTGAAAGACGGCGGAAGGGCACCGCTGGCCCCCGTGCCTGGACAAGTGCCGGCCGCTGCGTCCCCGTCGACATCTGCGTCGTTGCTGGCGCCGCTGTCCTCTCCGCCGTCGGTGTGGTGGCTGTCATCCAGGGGTGTGTCGGAAGCAGCATCTCTGGTGCCTCCCGAGCCTGCAGCGCCGGCGTCAGCGCCACGACCCGCGGTGCCGCCTGCGCCTGCGGTGCCACCGTCGGCAACATTTCCTGCGGCGCCTCCAATTCCTGCGCTTCCCGCGGCGCCTCCAATTCCTGCGCTTCCCGCGGCGCCTCCAATTCCTGCGCTTCCCGCGGCGCCTCCTACGCCCGCGCTGCCAGTGATGCCACCAATGCCTGCGCCGCCACCATTGCCACCGCCCACGCCGTTCCCTCCGGCGGCACCTCCTCCTCCGGCCAGGCCGCCGTCACGAAATCCGCCCGCACTCGAATTGCCGCCGCGTCCCGCCTCACCGGCGGCGCCGCCCATACCGCCGTCGGGCCCATGCCCGCCGGGTGATCCGCATCCCGCCGCGCCGAGGAACAAGCTCGCGGCGATGAATGCAGTCAAACCAATCGGTCTGTAACTCTGGAATTTCATGCTCGCCCTCCCCGGACACAACCAGCCCGCAACCAAAGTCGGAACTTCCCCCGGCGGCGAATCACACGATCCAACCAAGCGACGACGACAGCCGGAACGTATACCCGCCGCGCCCCGCCTTCAATATGCCCCCCCGAGGCAACGGGTCCCTTCTCAAGAGCGAATAGCGCGCCGGCGGCCACGTGTGCTCTGGATGAGTCGCCAGAGCCGCTCAGGTGACACCCGCTTCGATATGAGGTCGAGACGATTGTCGGGAGTCGAAGCGCCTTTGCCCTGGGTGCGCTCCGCGATACGATAGGGCTGTAACACTATGAAGCTCTCGATCGCTGCTGCTTGCTTACTCGTCGCTCTTGATCTGGGATGCGGAGGCGGTGGGCAGGGAGGTGAGCGTCAGCCGTGCTACGGCAATGGGACCTGCAACGCCGGTCTGACCTGCTTGAGCGATGTCTGCGTGAATGCGGGGGCGAGCGGAGGTTCGTGGGGAGCGGCCGGCGCGGGCGCAGCTGGCGGCAGCGGAACACTGGGCGGCCAGAGCGGAAGCGCCGGCGCGGGGGGTATCTCGGGAGCGTCCGGTGCTGCGGGTGGAACGCTCGGAGGGGGCGGCGCCGAAGGGGGCAGCGCCGGAGGAGGCAGCGCCGGCGCGGCAGGCGCGGCAGGTCACGGTGGCGTACCTGGCACTGGCGGCACGACAGGCGCGGGCGGCACGGCGGGCGGGCGCGGAGGTGCCGGCGGAGGTCTCGGCGGAGCTACGGGGTCCGGGGGTAGCACTGGAGGTGGCGGCGCCACGGGGTCTGGCGGAAGTACGGGAAGCGGCGGCACGATCGGGTCAGGTGGAGCTGGGGCGACGGCCGGCGCACCGGGAGCCGGAGGTGGCGCGGCCGGAGCAACGGGTTCTGGAGCCAGCGCAGGCGGCGGCGGAGCCGCTGGTGCCGGCGGCGCAGGCGGCGCCTCTGACCCGTGCAGCATCGCCGGCGCTCAGGTCGTAAGCGGTCTCTATGCCCTCAGCGGGAGATATGCTCTGGAGGGGTCTCCTCAGGTGTGCGACGTCGATGGCGACGGAAACCTCGACCTCGTCACCGTCACGTCGAGCAGCCTCTTCGTCCGGCGAGGTCGGGGCGACGGAACGTTCGTCGCAACCCCGGTGGTCAGCGCGGTGGGACCGCCAGCACCCAACGTTCCTAATGGTCTGGTGACGGATGTCGACGGCGACGGCCGGTGCGACGTGGCCTACCTCCCCCCTGACGCCAATGAGCCGGTGAATCTTGCCGGGTTGATTTACGAGAAGGGGCAGGCTGACGCGACCTTCCAGCCGGTGACGGGGATAACCGGGGGCGATCCTTATGGGACCCAGGCACACACGACTTCGGGCCTCGGTTTCGTGAATGTCACCAGTGGCCGCGCAACGGCGGTATCGGCGGTCTGGACCCGCGGTTTCCCAGGCACCACGCCCGTCAATATCGTCCAATGCTCCGGCACGACCGGAGGCTGCAGTACCTTCGTCAGCCCAATCGGTATCGGATCCATGGGTCAGGTGTACGGGGGCACGGTCGGAGACGTGGATGGTGACCATCTCGACGACGTTTTGGTGAGCTCCTTTTTTCAATCGATAACGGGGCCGGCCCAGCCGGCCACGGTCACCCTGCTGAAGGGGACGGGCACCTCGTTCGTCGCCGCCGCAGCGCCCGCGGCATTCGCCGGCCACGTCCCCGTCGCCGTCTACGATCTCGACCAGGACGGACGCCCGGATGTCGGCGCCGACGACACGATCTTCTGGGGCGACGCCTCGCTGTCCTTCGCCGCGTCTTCGCCGTTCTATATGTCGCAAAAGGCTGATTTTGACGGCGACGGCAACCTCGATCTCTTTTTCACCGGGACTGAAGAGTGCCTCATCTTTGGCGCCGGAGGCCGGGTCTTCGGCCAGCGGATCTTGTTCACCCCGCAGGAATTCGTCCTGTTGACCGGCCCGGAGCAGTCCTTCGACGTCAACGGCGACGGCGCAGACGACGGTTTCATTTATCAGTCTCAGTCGGGCGTCGTTTCAATCTATGTCTCGACCGCCAAGACGACGCCGGGAGCGCCGGACATCCAGTGCGGCAGCGTGCCGGCGGATCAGTGCACCGGTCCGAGCAGCTTCTGAGGGCCGTTTACTCCCAGGCGTCGTAGCTGTCGAAGAGCATCGAGTAGTTCGCGCGGCCCTGGGTGGCGCTGCGGAGGTCGGTCGCGTAGCCGAACATGCGGCGCAGAGGAACCTTGGCGGTGATCACCCGCTGCTGGCCGCGGAAGCCGACGTCTTCGATCTGTCCGCGGCGCGCGTTGAGATCGCCGAGGACGTCGCCCACGTTGGGCTCGGGGCAGGTGATCTCGACCTTCATGATCGGTTCCAAGAGCCGCGTGCCCGCTTCGCGGAAGGCGAGACGCATCGCCTCGCCGACGGCCGCCTTCTGCCCGGCGGTGCTCGAGGCGTCGGGGCGGTATTCGATCGCCTTGATCGTCACCGCGATGTCCTCGATCGGGTAGCCCTGCGGGCCCGAGCGCATCGCCTCGCGCGCCCCCTCCATCGCGGCGTCCAGGATCGCCTGCGGCGTCTCGATGGCCTTGGCCACCCCCGGGATCTGGACCGACTTCGGCGCCGTCATCGTCAGCTCGTTGCCGGCGTGGCGCGGGCGCGGCGCGACGTGGACGCGCGCGTGGCCGAACAGCGTCTCGTCCTCGACGACCCGCTCGAAGCGCGCCTCGCCGTCGGCCGGCTTGGCCAGCGTCTCGCGGTAGACGACCTGCGGCCGCCCCACCTTGGCCTCGACGCCGTACTCGATCCGCATCCGGTCGACGATGATGTCGAGGTGCAGCTCGCCCATCCCGCGGATGATGGTCTGCCCGGTCTCGGCGTCCTCGTTCCAGCGGAAGGTCGGATCTTCGTCGGCCATCTTGGCCAGACCGAAGTCGAGCTTCTCTTTTTCGGCCTGCGTCTTGGGCTCGATGGCGCGCGAGATGACCGGCTCGTAGATGTCGATGCGCTCGAGGATGATGGGCGCCTTGGGGCCGCCAGCGTGTCGCCGGTCCCCGCGTCGTTGAGCCCCATGGCGACGACGATGCTCCCGGCGCCGGCGCGCTCGATCCGCTCGCGCCGGTTGGCGTGCACCGAGAACAGCCGCGCGACCTTCTCGTTCCTGCGCGTGCGCGCGTTCTGCACCTCGTCGCCCGCCTTGAGCACGCCCGAGTAGATGCGCAGGAAGACCGCCTTGCGCCCCTCGTCCATCGCGACCTTGAAGGCCAGCGCCGAAAACGGCGCCGCGTCGTCGGGCGGCCGCGTGGCCGGCTCCTCGGTGCCGGGCACCGTCCCCTTCATCGGCGGCACCTCGAGCGGCGACGGCAGGTAGTCGCACACGGCGTCGAGCAGCGGCTGGACGCCCTTGTTGCGCAGCGCCGCGCCCGCCAGCACCGGCACCATCTTGCACGTCGATGGTGGCCTTGCGGATCGCCGCCTTGAGCGTCGCCTCGTCGATCGGCGGCCCCTCGAGAAAAGCCGCGGCGATCGCGTCGTCGACGTCGGCCGCCGCCTCGATCAGCTTCTCGCGCGCCGCCGCGACCTCGTCGGCCATCGCCGCCGGCATGTCGTCCTCGCGCGCGCCCTCGTCCTCGTCGCCCGAGAAATAGAGCGCGCGCCTGCCGCACCAGATCGACCACGCCCGTGAAGCGATCCTCGGCGCCGATCGGCAGCTGGATCGGCACCGGTCGGGCGCCGAGGCGCTCGCGGATCTCGGTCACCGCCGCCGCGAAGTCGGCGCCCGCGCGGTCCATCTTGTTGATGAAGCAGATGCGCGGGACGCGGAACTTGTCGGCCTGGCGCCAGACCGTCTCCGACTGCGGCTCGACGCCCGACACGCCGTCGAACACCACCACCGCGCCGTCGAGCACGCGCAGGCTGCGCTCGACCTCGATGGTGAAGTCGACGTGCCCGGGCGTGTCGATGAGGTGGATGTCGAAGTTGTGCCAGGTGAAGCTGGTGGCGGCGGCGGTGATGGTGATGCCGCGCTCGCGCTCCTGCGGCATCCAGTCCATCTGCGCCTCGCCGTCGTGGACCTCGCCGATCTTGTGGATGCGTCCCGAGTGGAACAGAAAGCGCTCGCTGACCGTGGTCTTGCCGGCGTCGATGTGCGCGACGATGCCGATGTTGCGCACGCGGGACATCTTCGAGGAGGCGGCGGTTTTGTGGGAGGGGCCATCTGCGGCGCAGAGTATACGCGCGGGGTTGCCGCCGGTGCATATGTAGTTATGTGTAAGTATTGATGATCTCCCCCACAATGTGGTTGCCGCCGTCGGTGTGTGGGCGATAATCGGAGCCCATCCCCACCGCGGAGGTTCCCAGATGCAGTTCAAGCTCGCGGCGTCGGCCGCCATCGCGCTCCTGATCGCCACTGGCGCCACCGCCAGCCGGGCCGAAAAGAAGAAGAAGAGCCGGACGGCACCGAGGTCACCGCGGGCATCAACAAGCAGTTCGAGTGGGAGAACAAGGTGGTCGGGCCGAAGGAGGGGATCGACAAGGACCACCTGGCGGCCGTTCAGGAGCAGGGACGCCGCGAGGAGGCCCCGCGCAAGAAAGAGCCGCCGAAGAAGCAGGGTCGCGCTGCCGGCGTCGACGCCGCCGGAAGCGCCACGCTCCCCACGATGGACATCGAGAAGGCGGCCACGCCGACGGCCAGGAAGCAGAAGAAGGTCGCCTCCGCCGAGCCCAGAAGAAGGACTCGCTCGACAATCTGCTCGACTCCGAGGGCGTGAAGCCCGACAACCCGTCGGGCGGCGGCACCGGTGACGACGGGCTCGGCAGCATCGTCGCCTCCGACGGCGGCAAGAAGTCGGCTTCGTCGAAGAAGCACCGGCGCTAGCGGTCGGACCGCCGGTGGCGGTCGGTGGCATCGGCGCCGCCGAGGCGGTTGGCCAGCGCCTACGCCGCGCGTCGATCGAAAATCAGGCCCCTGCGGAATACGGCGCCCAATCGGACGTTCGAGCCCGCATCGGCTCCCATTTTGGGCGCCGAGCTCGAGCGGACTTCTGATATGGTCCAGCTCAACCTAGGGGGACTGAGAAAGTATGAGCCGTTCACTTCGATCGCTTGCTGGAGTTCTGGTGCTGGTGTCTGCGTCGCTGCTGGCGGGCTGCGGAAGTGGTTCCGCGAAACCGGCGCCCGGAATGGGATGCGCGCTCAACAGTGATTGCGCCGCCGGCCTCACCTGTACCTTCGGGCTCTGTCACAGCGCCTGCGTGGTGAACGGCGACTGTCCCACCGGCGAGCTGTGCGTGAAATCGGATTCGGTCGCCGGCGACGGGGGAAGCCTCGATGCGGCGACGGTCAACGTCTGCCAGCTCCCCAAAGAGCTGAACTGTGTCTACAACAGCAACTGCATGGCGCCGCTCATCTGCGCGCGTGACGAGCAGTGCCGTAACCAATGCCAGATGGACGTCGACTGCGTGTCGCCGCAGGTCTGCACCACGTCCAAGGTCTGCGCCCTCACCTCGCAGCTGGCCCCGGGCACGAACGACGTTCCTGTCGTCACCACCGGAGCGGGCGGCGCGGCTGGCTCCGGCGCGACCGGGACCGGCGGGGCGACCACCGGAACGGGCGGCGCTTCGGCCACCGGCGGCACGACCGGCACGGGCGGCGGCGGCGGCGCTTCGGCCACCGGCGGTACGACCGGCACGGGCGGCGCGGCCGGCGCGAAGGGCACCGGCGGCGCGGGCGGCAGCACCGGAGCCTGCAGCCCGGCGTGCGGGCCCGGCTTCGAGTGCGTGTCCGGAAGCTGTCAAGCGTGCGGAACCGCCGGCAACGTTTGCTGCGGAACCGCGGCCACCTGCAACTCGAACCTGACGTGCGTGTCCGGAACGTGCACCTGTGGCAGCGCAACCGAAGCCTGTTGTAACGGCACCACCTGCACCGCCGGCTTGGCCTGTGTGTCGGGCGTTTGTACCTGCGGCGGCGCTGGACAGAGCTGCTGTACCGGGAAGACCTGCACCGGATCCTTCATCTGCGGCGGCCTGAGCTGCGGTTGCGAGCAGGCCTGCGATGGGTACGCTGTCCAAAAGATCGACGGATCGATCGTCGTCGAGGGGACGCCGGTCACAAACACCGACGCCTCCGCGTTCAAGGCCACCAGCTTCTCGTACGGCAGCACAGTTTCCTGCGGCGTGAAGGCGGACAGCTCCGTCTGGTGCTGGGGCTCGAACACCTACGGAGCGCTGGGGCTGGGCAACTCGGCAGTCACCACCTCGACGACGCCCGTCCAGGTCATGTACATGTCCGCGGGAAGCCTCGTTCCACTGACCGGCATTACCAAGGTGGCGACCGCGGACAACGGCTACACGGCGTGTGCCATCGGGGCGCAGGGTGCGCTGTGGTGCTGGGGCTACGGGGGGTACGGCCAGCTCGGCAACGGGCTCAAAGCCAACTATGGGTACGCGATACAGGCGGTCGACACGACCTCCACCCCGATCGTGGGTGCCAGCGACGTCGCTGTCGCCTACTATCATGTCTGCATGCTGAAGACGGATATGACCGTCTGGTGTTGGGGTGACAACAGCTACGGACAGATCGGCAACGGCAACGTCCCCAGCAGCTCGACGCCAGTTCTCAACCCCTCCCAGGTCTCCAATCTCGGAGTGTCGGCGACCAGCATCGCGGTATCCGACTATGAGTACGGCATCAGCTGTGCGACTACCGCCGACACGGGGGCCTGGTGCTGGGGTGGCAACGGATACGGCCAGCTCGGAAACGGCATGATGTCGGGCAACGCTCAAATCCCCAGCCAGGTTCTGACAGCCGCCTCGACCAACTTGACTGGCGCGACCAAGGTGTTTGACTGGTACCAGACTTACAAGATGTGCGTGCTCAAGAGCGACGCCAGCCTCTGGTGCTGGGGATCCCCCTCTGCCCTCTATGCCGCCCCGTTCATCGACAACACCAGCATGCCGGTCACCGGAATCACCGTCGCGGGCCGGGAGTGCTATCTCGACGCCAACGACAAGGTCTGGATCAACGGAGGCACGTCGACTTCGTACCAGGTCACCTGTCCCTAACTCGGTGGTGTTCCCCACGTGTCTGAGACCGGAGGCGAGCTAGAACCGGGCGCGAAGGTCGGCGAGTACGTCGTCGACCGCAAGATCGCCGAGGGGGGGATGGGGTCGGTCTATGCCGGCCACCATCCCGTGATCGGCAAGCGCGTCGCCGTCAAGGTGCTGGCCGAGCACTGCGCGCACATCCCCGACCTCATCCGCCGGTTCGTCGAGGAGGCGCGCGCGGTCAACAAGATCGGCCACCCCAACATCATCGACATCTTCTCGTTCGGGACGCTGGCCGACGCGCGCCCCTACTTCGTGATGGAGTACCTCGAGGGGGCCAGCCTGGCGGTGCGGCTGGAGGCGGCGGACCTCACGGCCAGCGAGACGCGCCGGCTCCTGCGGCAGATCTGCAGCGCGCTCGAGGCGGCGCACCGCGCGGAGATCGTCCACCGCGATCTCAAGCCGGAGAACATCTGGATCGCCGCGCCGGCGCACGAGGATTCGTTCGCCAAGGTCCTCGACTTCGGCATCGCCAAGCTGCTCGACAACCCGCAGGCCCGCACCACGCAGACCGGCGCGGCGATGGGGACGCCACGCTACATGGCGCCCGAGCAGTGCATGGGGCGGCCCGTCGATCGCCGCGCCGACATCTATTCGCTGGGCGTCATCCTCTACGAGCTCTTCGCGGGGGTCGTTCCCTTTCGGGGCGAGAGCTTCGGCGAGCTCCTCTACCAGCACATGTCGGAGACGCCGGAGCCGCCGTCGAAACACCGCCCGGTGGACCCGGAGCTGGAGCGGATCATCCTCTCCTGCCTGGAGAAGGATCCCGCCAAGCGACCCCAGACGGCGAAGGATTTGGGGCGGCTGCTCGATGTGGCGCTGCACGAGGGGCCGGGGCCCATCACCCAGGTCCGGACGGCCGTCCTCACCGCGCAACCTCAGAGTGGGCCGGTCACCACCATGCGCCAGTCGGTGGGCGAGATCGCCACGGCGCCCCGGAGCGAAGAGACGCTCTCGCCGCCGCAAGCGAAGAAACGCGGTGCCGGCCTGGCCATCGCCGCCACGGCGGCGGCCGTCGTGATCGGCGGCTTTGTCCTGATGAAGGGTCACTCGACGCCGCGGGAACCCGCCGCCACGACGGCTCCTGCCGCCACGGCCTCGAGCGCGCCGCCGCTGGCCGCGGCCACGAGCCCCAGCCCGCCCAGCGCACCCAGCCCACTCGCGACCGGCCGACTGCAGCTGCACATCGCGGGGGGACCGGCCGATCGCATCAGCCTCGACGGACGCGAGATCGCCCGGGCGACCAGCACGGTCGACTTCGGCGAGGTGAGCCCCGGCGCGCATCTGGTGTCGATTGAGGCGGCCGGGCGCGACACCCAAGAGAGCCCGGTGACCATCACGGCCGGCGCGCCGACGGTGCTGTCTGTCGCGCTCAAGCCGCCGCCGCTGCGTGCAGGCTCCCGGCGCTCCTCCCTGCACCCGGCCAACCTCGTCGAGGACACAGCAGCCAGCAAGACGGACGCGCCGCCGGTGCGACCCGCCAAACACTCTCGCGCCGAGGAGCACGGCCTCATGGACGAAAACCCGTTCCGCAAACAATGATACGGCTCCCAATCGCCGCCGCGCTCGCGACACTCCTGGTGCTGGCGGGCGGTCGCGCCCAGGCCCAGAACGCGCCCCTGACGCCGGAGGCACGCCGCGAAGCGGCCGAGCGCTTCGACCGGGGCCTTCGGCTGTTCAACCAGGGGGAGAACGCCGGCGCGCTGGTGGAGTTCAAGCGGACGTACCAGATCACCGGCGATCCGACGACGCTGTTCAACATCGGGCTCGTCTATGCCGAGCTGAGACGCCCCGTCGACGCCGTCGACGCCCTCGACACCCTGCTCAAGAGCGCGGCCAAGCTGGCGCCCGAGGCACGGAAGAAGGCGGAGCAGGTCCGGGCCGAGCAGTGGACGTTCGTCGCCTTCCTGGAGATCGGCTCCAACGTCCCGGGATTGATTGAGATCGACGACGTCGAGGCCGGGCGCACCCCGCTCGCGGGGACCCTGCGCGTCGCCGCCGGGCACCACGTCGTCGGGGTGGTGGCCTCCGGCTACGCCCCGTCGCGCAAGACGATTGACATCGCCGGCGGCGAGACGCAGAAGGTCGGGTTCGAGCTGGTCCCCGGCGAGGCGGCGCTCGGCCACCTGGCCGTGCACTGCGCGCTGCCCGCGGCGGAGGTCTGGGTCGACGGAAAACAGCAGGGGCGTACCCCGCTGGCCGCGACGCTGGCGCTCGACCCCGGGGCGCATCACATCGAGGTGAGACGCGACGGCTATCGCCCCGCGGTCGCCGACATCAGGCTGGATCTGGGCGCGGTCGCCGAGGTGACCCTCGATCCGGAGATCGACGCGGCGGAGATTGCGCTCAGCGGTGGCAACCTGGCCGTCACGGTCAGCGAGCAGGACGCGGCGGTCTCCGTCGATGGTCGTGCTCCTGTGCCGGTGGCCGGGTCGATCCGGTTGCCGGTCGGCCCCCACCACGTGGTGGTCACGCGCGCAGGCTTCGAGCCGGCGGAGCTCGAGGTGACGATCGCCCGTGGCGCGACCTTTGCCACGACGGTGAGCCTGCAAGCGACGGCCGATACCCGCGACGCCTACCTCCTGCGCATCCACGACCGTCGCGTCTGGGGCTGGTCGATCACCGGTGCCGGTGTCGCCGCCCTGGCCACCGGCGTCGTCCTCTTCGTCACCGGCCGCAGCGCGCTCAACAGCGCCAACAACAACCTCAACGTCATCGACCAGGAGTTCGTCCGCCACGGCGGCGGAGTGTGCGACCCGGCGACGGTCACCAACGTCACTGAGCCGATGTGCATGGCGATCCTGGCCAACGCCAACCAGCGCGTCACCGACGCCAACACGCGGCTCACGGTGAGCTACATCGTCGGCGGGGTGGGCGCCGCGGCGGCGATTGTGGGGACCGTCCTGCTGTTGACCGGCGATAGTCCGGACCGTTACGACCGCAAGTCGGCGTCGTCGGGGCGACCGAGCCTGCTCGGCTGGGCCGGCGGCGGCGGCGGCGGCCTGATCCTGCTCGGCCAGTTCTAGCGAGGCCGAGCTCCGAGGCCACGCTTGTCCCCGCAGGCGCGGCGTATTATATTGGATCACATTATATGGGCACCAATTTAGAGACGCCGTCCACCGGACCCAGAGCCCGGGGAGCGCTGCGGGACCCGGCCACCCGCGCCGTGCTGGACGCCATCCGCCGGATCGTTCGCGCGCTGCGGGAGTCTTCGCGCGACAGCGAACGCTCGATCGGTCTCGGCGCGGCGCAGCTCTTCGTGCTCCAGCGCCTGGCCGGCGCGCCGGCGCTGTCGCTCAACGAGCTGGCCGACCGGACGCTGACCCACCAGAGCTCCGTCTCGGTGGTGGTCAGCCGCCTGGTGCAGGGCGGGTTGGTCGCGCGGACCCGCGCCAACACGGACGGGCGCCGGGTCGAGATCGCGCTCACCCCGGCGGGCCGGGCGGTGCTGGCCCGCGCGCCCGCCACGGCGCAGGACCGGCTCATCGGCGCGCTCGGGCTGCTGGGGGCCGCGGCGCGCAAGGATCTCGCGCGCAACCTCGGCCGCCTCGTCGAGGCGATGGCCCTGCCGCTCCACCATCCGCCGATGTTCTTCGAAAGCGCGCCGCCGCGCGCGAGAAAGAAGCCACGTGCCCGCGTCGTCGCCTAGTCAGAGCTCGCACCACCACCGTCACGCGAGCCCGCTCGGAGATTTCACCGCCGGTCCTCGCACCATTCCGCTGACCCTGCTGGCGTTGCTGGTCGGCGTGCTCGCCGCCTACGTCGCCAAGGCACTGCTGGCGCTGATCGCCTTTTTCACCAACCTGTTTTTCTTCCAGCGGATCTCACTGTCGGCCGTCTCGCCTGCCACGCACCACCTCGGATACCTGAGCGTGCTCGTCCCCGTCGTCGGCTGCGTCATCATCGGCCTCATCGCGCGCTACGGCTCCGAGAAGATCCGCGGGCATGGAATTCCCGAGGCGCTGGAGGCGATCCTCTTGCGCGGCAGCCGCATCGAACCGCGGGTAGCGCTGCTCAAGCCGATCTCATCGGCGATCTCGATCGGCTCCGGCGGCCCGTTCGGCGCGGAAGGCCCCATCATCATGACCGGCGGCGCCTTCGGATCGATGATCGCGCAGCTCTTTCACCTCACCGCAGCGGAGCGCAAGACGCTGCTCGTGGCCGGCGCCGCGGCGGGGATGTCAGCGACGTTCGCTTCGCCGGTGGCGGCGGTCCTGCTCTCCGTCGAGCTCCTGCTGTTCGAGCTCAAGCCGCGCAGTCTGGTCCCGGTCGCGCTGGCCAGCGCGGCGGCCGCGGTGGTGCGCCGCTATATCCTGGGACCGGGCCCGCTCTTCCCGGTCCCCGACGTCGATATCGCCGCCGCGACCGCGCCGACGATCCTCTTCTCTTGCATCTTCGTCGGCCTGGCGGCCGGCGCGCTGTCGGCGCTGCTCACGGCCGCCGTCTACGCGGCGGAAGACGGCTTCGGCAAGCTGAAGAAGGTGCACTGGATGTGGTGGCCGGCCCTCGGTGGCCTGGTGGTTGGCGTGGGCGGTCTCGTCTGTCCCCAGGCGCTCGGCGTGGGCTACGATCAGATTCAGGCGCTCCTGCTCGGCGGCGCGGGCGTCGCGATGACCGTCCGCCTCATGCTGGTGAAAGGGACGATCTGGGCGGTGTCGCTCGGATCGGGCACCTCGGGCGGCGTGCTGGCGCCGCTGCTCATGATGGGAAGCGCGCTCGGCGTGCTGGAGTCGCAGTTTCTCCCTGCTCACGGGGCGGGCTTCTGGCCGATCGTCAGCATGGCCGCGATCCTGGCCGGCACCATGCGCGCGCCGCTGACGGCGATGATCTTCGCCATCGAGCTCTCCGGCCGCTTCGCGCTGGCGCTGCCGATCCTGACCGCCGGGATGGTCGCGCACCTCTTCACCGTTCTTATTCTCCGCCGGTCGATCCTGACCGAGAAGGTCGCCCGCCGGGGGTTCCACCTGACGCGCGAGTACAGCATCGACCCGCTGGAGATCCTTTTCGTGCGCGAGGTGATGCGGCATGGGGTCGTGGTGCTGCCCATCGACACCTCGGTGGCGCGCGCCGCGGCCCTGCTCGGCGCGACGACCCGCGCCCAGGCCCAGCGGCTCTACCCGGTCGTCGACGCGGGCGGCGCGCTGGTCGGCGTGGCGACCCGCAACGACATCGAGGCGGCGACCGACGGCGCCAAGCCTCTCGGGAGCGTCGTGCGTGGCTTGCCGACGGTGGCGCACCTCGACGAGCCGCTGCGGGCGGCCATTCATCGCATGGCCGAGACCGGCTTCACCCGGCTGCCGGTCGTCGACCACGCCAACCCGCCCAGGCTGGTCGGTCTGGTGACGCTGAAAGAGGTGCTCAAGGCGAGGGTGCGCCACCTCGAGGAGGAGGGGCGCCGCGAGCGGGTGTTGCCGCTCAGCGTGATCATCCCGTTCGCCCGCTTCCGCAGGCGCACCGAAGCCGACAGGCCCGAGCCCGATCGCAAGGCGGTCTGAGCGGCGCTGAGCCCGCGGCGGCGGCCAGACGCTACTTCGTGCGTGGGTCGGTCGGCCCCAACGTGAAGTAGGTGAAGACCTTGGCCGGCGCGCCGACCAGCGGCAGGCTCTGCGGCGCGGCGCAGGGGGCCACGGCGCAGAACGGCAGCGCGCCGACCGCCGACCCATAGGCTTCGCCCGTGCTCGCGCTGTGATCGGTCAGCACCGGCGCCAGCGCGGTGAACATCTTGGTCCCCGTCCCTCCGGTCCCCGTCCCTCCGTATGTATAGAGGGTGGCGTTGCCAGCGTCGGTCTGCCCGGCGACGGTGGCGCCCGGATCGCCGATCAAGGCCTCATCGCCCGGCTTGCCGTCGCTGTTCAACGCCGCCAGCGAGGCGCCGAAATTGGCGCTCCCCGGCGGCGCCGCGATCGTCGCTGTCGGCGCGGCCGACGGGGCGATGGGACCTTTGTACATGTAAACGGCATAGGGAGGCGCGCCCACGAGCAGATCGGTGAGGCCATCGCCGTCGAGGTCGCCGATCGCCAGCGTCTGGCCGAATCCACTGTTGGGGGTTCCAGAGGGAGCGAGCGTGCCGAGCGCCGGTGCGGTCAGAACGCCCGCGCAGGTCACGGCGGTGGCGGTGGCGGTGAACAACGACACCGACCCCGGAGCCGCCGCAGCGGGCGTTCCGATGGCGATCGCCGGCCCGCTCGCCAGCAGGTTGCCAACGACCAGCGCACGGTTCTGGCGATCGTGGTTCGGCAAGCCGGTCGAGAGCGTGATGGGACAGGCCGCCAGATCGGCCGCGCCAGGCGCGATGTCGGCGGTCAGTCCATTGACGAAGACGTGAACCAGCGAGCTCGAAGCGACCACCAGATCCGGCATCGCCGCTCCGGTCAGTTTTCCAGCGGCCACACCGACACCGAGCAACGGGTCGGATTGCGTGAGCGGTGACATCGGGATGAATTGGGACACCGTCTGCGACGCGAGATCGACCGTGAGCAAGTTCTCGAACGTGGGCGCGCCCAGCAGCGCCGTGCCGGTGCCCGGAATCTCGGCCATCGCGGTCACCGGATTGCCGTCGAGGTCGTCGACCGCCGGACCGCTCAGCGTCTCCGCCGACGCGCCCCCCGCCGCGTCGATCTTGACCAGCGCCAGGCCGGTCATCTCCGTCGCCGAGGCCAGGAACCAGGCGGCGACCGATCCGTCCGCCGGAGGCGCGACAGAAACGACGACGCTCCCGAAATCGTTCGACGAGGGGAAGCCCGAGGGGGCATCCACGCTCAACACCGGCGCTTCATTCTGCAGGTTGTCGAACTCACGCCAGTCGCACCCAGCCGGCAGCGCGCCGACCGCGATCGCCCCGCAGACGCCGATCAGGAACCTCACCGGCGCGCGCATTAGAACCGCCCCCCCAGCGCCAGGCCGGTTCCTTCCGGTCCGAACAACGGGGCGAGGGTGACCGAGCGGTGCTCCGCCACGCCGGTGCTGTCCGGGCCATGCTCGAAGAAGCCGTAGATCGCGGTGACCGCCACGATGGCGCCGATGCCGTAGAGGACGTCGGCGCCGATCGCCTCGATCTTCCCGTTGCTGAACCGTGAATCGGTGTTGTCGATCAGCTGACCGCCGCTGATGTCGCTCTTCAGGCCGTTCTTGTTCTGGTTGGACAGGTAGCCGACGTAGGCGCCGGCGCCCAGGATCACCAGCGCCACGACGCTGCTCGAGACCGCGTGCGCCCGCGACGGGCGCGCCGACATCTGGACCTCGATGGTGGTCTCGATCCCCTGCCCCAGCTCGACCGTGGTCTCGTAGTCCTCGAACCCCTTCTTCTCTACCAACAGCTTGTGCTTGCCCGGCGGGAGCTCGGCGCGACAAGGGGTGGCGCAGCCGAATTTCTCGTCGACGATCAGCCGCCCCCCCTGCGTCGTCTTGCCGGTGATGGTGATCCACCCCGCCTGGCTCGGCTGCATCTGGAGGTTGTGCTGGATAGCCGTCCCCGCCGGAACGTCGATCTCCTGCTGCAGCGGCTGATACCCGAACTTTTCCAGGAAGATGGTGTGCTTGCCGGGCTTGAGCTCGCCGGTGAACGGCGTGCGGCCGATGGCGCCGATGTCCTTGCGATCGATAAAGAGGTCCGCGCCCACCACGTTGGAGCTGATCTCGATCCAGCCGAGGTAGTGCTCCTCGGAGAGCGCGATGTAGACGTCGATCAGCTTGTCCGAGCGCGGGCTCACCTGCCGCTCCTCCGCCTTCCACCCCTTCGATTCCAGGATGAGGCGCACCGGCTTCGACTCCAGCGAACCATGCCAGGGCGTGGTGCCGAACGGGCCCGAGCGCTTGTCGTTGAGATAGATTGTCGCTCCCTGCGGCTTGGAGTCGATGACCACCAGCCCCTTGGTGTCGATGTCGGGGAGCACGGGGGGCGGCGCAAGCGTGGGCGCCACGGGCGCCACGGGCGGCGTTCCCGGGGCGGGCGTGGTCCCCGCCGCGGGTGGCGCCGTTCCCGGGATGGTTCCTGGCGCGGGGGCCGGCGTTCCAGGCGGCGCGGGCGCTCCGGACGCCGGCGGCGCGACGGGCGTGGGCGGCGTTCCGGGTGGCGCGGTCGGGCCAGGGGCTGGCGCCGCGATCGGCGCCGGAGGCGGCGGCGCCAGCAGCTTGCCGAGCACGTCGAGGCGCAGCCGGACCTGGGCCGCGTCGCTGGCGTTCGGATCGTCCTTCAGATAGCGCTCGAAGAACTCCTTCGCCTTGTCCAGCTGCTTCGCCTTTTCGTACGAGACGGCGACGTTGAACAGAAAGGCCGGGTAGGGTTTCTTGTTGTAGGCCTCCAGGAACTTCGCCGCCGCCGCGTCGTACTCGCCCCGCACGAAGAAGGTCTGCGCCGCCTCGAAGGCATCCTTGGCGTCGTTGAGCGCCTTGTCGGGCGTCGCGTCGTGGGTCGCCTCCTGGGCGCGCGCGATCGCCGCCATCCCCAGCGACGCCCCGAACGCCGCCACGATCGCCACCATCGTCGCAGCTCTCCGAGAAAACGGGCTCGTCATCCGACGCTGATTAGAAGGCAGAAGGCGCCCTCTAATCAAGAGGTGGAATTCCCCGGCTCTTCCAAAGTCCGATTTCTCGGTTATCGTGTGACGATGGCAAGCAATCCGATCAACGCGATCATGCCGACGATCCGGGAGGTGACGGTTGTAGGCGCTGGTGTGATGGGAGCGGCCATCGCGGCGCACCTCGCCAACGCCGGCCTGCGCGTCCGGCTGCTCGACATCGTCCCCAAGGACGCTCCGCCGCCCGGCGGCGACCGCAAGGCGCGCAGCAGAATCGCGCTCGCCGGCCTGGAAGGGGCGCGCAAGGCGAAGCCGACCGCCTTCTTCGCGCCACGCTTCGAGACCCTGGTGACGGCGGGAAATCTGGAGGACGACCTGGAAGAGGCCGCCGCCAAGAGCGACGTCATCATCGAGGCGATCATCGAAAACCTGGCCATCAAACAGCAGCTCTACGCGCGCCTCGACGGCTACGGCGGGCGCGCCGTCATCACCTCGAACACCTCGGGCCTGCGCATCGCCGACCTGATGCAGGGGAGGAGCGCCGACTTCCGCGGGCGATTCTGCATCACCCACTTCTTCAACCCGCCGCGCTATCTCAAGCTGGTCGAGATCGTCGCCGGCGCCGACACCTCGCCCGAGACCCTGGCCCGCGCCGAGGCTCTCTGCGGCGGCCTGCTCGGCAAGGGGCTGGTAAAGGCCAAGGACACCCCGAACTTCATCGCCAACCGGATCGGGACCTTCGCGCTCATGCGCACGCTCGACGAAGCGGTGAAGCAGGGCTACACGGTCGAAGAGGTGGACGCCGTGTTCGGCCCGGCCACCGGCCGCCCCAAGAGCGCCGTGTTTCGCACCGCCGACGTGGTCGGGCTCGACACGCTGGTGCACGTCACCCGCAATTGCGCCGACGCGCTCCCGAACGACGAGCGGCGCGAGGTGTTCGTCCCGCCGGCGATCCTGACCACACTCGTCGAGAAGAAGTGGTTGGGCGCCAAGACCAAACAGGGATTTTACAAGAAGGTCGGCAACGACATCCTGCAGCTCGATCTGAAGACGCTGGAGTACGGACCGCTCAAGAAGCCGCGCTTCGATTCGATTGGCGCCACCCGGGGCGTCGACGACGTCGACGAGAAGCTGCGCCGCATGGTGGCCGGCAGCGACCGCGCCTCCGCCCTCGCCCGCACGGTCCTCTACGAGACGCTCATCTACTCGGCCAATCGCCTGGGCGAGATCGCCGATCACGTCGTCGACATCGATCGGGCGCTCCGCTGGGGGTTCGGCTGGGAGCGCGGCCCGTTCGAGACCTGGGATGCGCTGGGCGTCAAGGCCACCTCCGCCAAGATGGAGGCCGCCGGCTACACCGTCCCCGGCTGGGTGCGCGAGCAGATCGCCGCCCAGGGCGAAGGGATGAAGTTCTACCGCGCCGACGGCCCGGGCAAGCGCGCCGAGCTCGGCATGAGGGGCGGCTTCACGCCGGTCATGGAAAACCCGCGGCACCTCTCGCTCGACGCCGTGCGCGCCGCGGGGGGCGAGGTCGAGCGCAACGGCAGCGCTTCGCTCCTCGATCTCGGCGACGGCGTCTTCTGCCTGGAGTACCACGGCAAGATGAACGCCATCGACGCCGACACCGTGGCCATGACGATGACGGCGGTCGACCGCGCCGAACACGACGGCGTGGCGCTGGTGATCGGCAACGACGCGCCGGACGCCTTCTGCGCCGGCGCCAACCTGTTCGCGCTCATGGTGGCGCTCGGCCAGGGGAACATGCAGGCCGTCGAGGGCATGGTGCTCGCCTTCCAGAACGCCTGCGCCCGCACCAGGTACGCCCGTGTCCCGGTCGTCGGGGCGCCGTTCGGGCTGACCCTGGGCGGCGGGGCCGAGATCGTGATGGGCTGCCAGAACGTGCGCGCCGCGGCCGAGCTCTACCTCGGCTGCGTCGAGGTCGGGGTGGGCCTCATCCCCGCCGGCGGCGGCTGCATGGAGATGGCGGCGCGCGCGGCGGCCCGCGCCACCGACGATCCGCAGTTCGATCTGCTGGCGCTGGTCCGCGTGCCGTTCCTCAACCTGGCCACGGCGCGCGTCTCCACCAGCGCCGAGGAGGCGCGCGATCTCGGCTACCTCCGCCAGGGAGACTCGGTCTCCATGACGCGCGAGACGCTGATCGCCGACGCCAAGGAGCTGGCGCTGGGGATCGCCCGCGCCGGCTACCGGCCGCCGCCGCCCCGCATGATTCGCGTCATCGGCGAAACCGGCGCCGCGACGCTGCGCACGGCGCTGCACAACCTGCAGGGCGTGCACCAGATCAGCGAGCACGACGCCAAGGTGAGCGGGCACCTGGCGCGCATCCTCTCCGGCGGCGCCGTCCCGGCCGGCGCGGCGGTGAGCGAGCAGCACCTCCTCGACCTGGAGCGCGAGTCGTTCCTCTCGCTGTGCGGGGAACCGAAGACCCGCGAGCGCATCCAATACATGCTGGCCAAGAGCAAACCTCTGAGGAACTGAGGAACCAAGCCCATGCGTGACGTCGCGATCCTCTCGGCGGTTCGAACAGCAGTCGGCCGCGCCCCTCGTGGGGTGTTCAAGAACACCCGCCCCGACGACCTCGCCGCGCTGGTCGCCCGCGAGGCGCTCCGTCGCGCGGAGATCCCGCCCGCCGACGTCGAGGACATCGTGCTCGGCTGCGCGCACCCCGAGGCCGAGCAGGGGCTGAACGTCGCCCGCCAGGTCGGCTTCCTGGCGGGACTGCCCGACAGTGTCCCCGCCATGACCGTCAACCGATTCTGCTCGTCGGGGCTGCAGGCCGCGGCGATCGTCGCCGATCGGATCGCCGCCGGATCGATCGACGCTGGCCTGGCCGGTGGGCTCGAGTCGATGTCCATGGTCCCCATGGGCGGCTCGAAGATCGCGCTCAACCCGGCGGTCGTCGAGCAGTTTCCCGAGGCCTACATCCCGATGGGGAACACGGCCGAGAACGTGGCCCGCCAGTTTGGCGTCAGCCGCGAGCAGCAGGACGCCTTCGCGCTCGCCAGCCACCAGAAGGCGGTGGCGGCCTGGGCGCGCGGCGACTTCGCCGCCGAGGTGCTCACGGTCAAGACGCGCGTCTTCGACGGGGAGATCTGGCGCGACATCACCGTCGACCGCGACGAAGGACCGCGGGCCGACACCTCGCTGGAGAAGCTGGCCGCGCTCAAGCCGGTGTTCGACCCGACGGGGAGCGTGACGGCCGGAAACTCGTCGCCGCTCAATGACGGCGCCGCCGCCGTCATCCTCACCTCCGCCGAAAAGGCCAAGGCACTCGGCCAGAAGCCCCGCGCCTTCTTCCGCGCCTTCGCGGTGGCCGGGGTCCCGCCCGAGATCATGGGGATCGGCCCGGTGCCGGCGGTGCGCAAGCTGCTGGCCAAGACCGGTCTCAAGATCGACGAGATCGATCTCTACGAGGTGAACGAGGCGTTCGCCTCGCAGGCGGTCTACTGCGTACGCGAGCTTGGTCTCCCCGTCGATCGGGTGAACGTCAACGGCGGCGCCATCGCCCTCGGCCATCCCCTCGGCGCCACCGGCGCGCGCCAGATCGCCACCGCGCTGCACGAGCTCGAGCGCCGCAAGGGGCGCTACGCCGTCATCACGATGTGCGTCGGCGGCGGCATGGGCGCGGCCGGGTTGATCGAGCGAGCCACCTAGCACGCCGGGCGTTCCTGCGCGCCGGCGATCACCGCGAGAACCGGCGGTGCGCCAGCGTTGCCTTTGCGCGCGCCAGCCGTCACCGGGGCGGGCCGGTCGATCACCTGTAGGACAAGGTGGCAGAGTCACCGCAAATTCATCGGGTTTTCAGCATCAGGGATCTCACGTTTCTTGACGCGTTGACCGATACTGACTGGCGACCCTCATACAACCGCCAGGAGCCCGCATGATCTCTTCCTCGCTTTTCTCCCGCGTGCGTTCGACGACTCTGCGTTCGGCGCCACTCGCCACGATGATGGTCGCTGCGCTGACCATCTTGGGCTGTGGCGGTGGCGGCGGCGGTGGCGGCACCGGCGGTGAAGGCGGCGAAGCGGGAACGCACACCGGCGGGACCAACGGCGGCGGCGGCGAGAAGGGGGGCAGCGGCGGCGGAACGGGCGGAGGCGGCGTGGCCGGCAAGTCGGGCACGGGCGGCGGCGCGGGCTCCAGCGAGACCGGCACCGGCGGCGGCGCGGGCTCCAGCACGACCGGCACCGGCGGCGGCGCCGGCTCTAGCGCGACCGGCACCGGTGGCAGCGCCGGCTCCAGCGCGACCGGCACAGGCGGCGGCGCGGGCTCCAGCGCGACGGGCACCGGCGGCACCGCGGGCTCCAGCACGACGGGCACCGGCGGCCTGAATGGCACGGGCGGCGCGGCCGGCGCGGCCGGCGCAGGTCCCTCCTGTACCGAAGGGACGGTCTGCACGCTGTCAGGGAACATCCATGGCGTCTGCACCAGCGGGACCTGTCAAGGCTGCACGGCCGACGCCTCCTGCTCGGCGAGCTCTGCCTACGGCACCGGCTTCATCTGCCTTCAGGGAACCGGCGACTGCGTCCAGGGGACCTGCCACAACAACGGCGACTGCGCGGGGAAGATCTGCGGCAGCAGCCACACCTGCGCGGCTTGCGCGGTGGCCGCCGACTGCACGACGGCCTACGGAACGGGCTACACCTGTCAAACCGCCACCGGCACCTGTGTCCAGGGGACCTGCGGCTCCAACGCTGACTGCAACGGCGGAATCTGCAACAGCAACTCGACGTGCGTGAGCTGCGGAACCAGCGACCCGGCCTGCGTGACCGCCTACGGCACCGGGTTCATCTGCGTGTCGGGCGCCTGCGTGATGGGGAGCTGCCACACCGGCGCGAACTGCAGCAACGGCCAGATCTGCAACGCCAGCAACACCTGCGCCAACTGCACCGGCGACTCGAGCTGCCAGGCCAGCTATACCGACGGCCGCATCTGCGTGGGGACGGCCTGCGTGATCGGCAACTGTCACGACACCACCGGCTGCAGCAACGGCCAGGTCTGCACCAACAACACCTGCGTCAACTGCACCCTCGACAACCAGTGCGCGACCGGCCAGCTCTGCCTCTCGGGTGGGTGTACGACCGGCAACTGCCGCGTCGCCGCCGATTGCAACGACACCACCAAGGTCTGCACCGGCAACGTCTGTAGCGCCTGCGGCGCGACCTCCGACTGCACCGCCGCCTACGGCAACAACCACGTTTGCAACACCGGCTCCTGCACCGCGGGCAACTGCCTGACGACCACCGACTGCGCGGCGAGCGGCCTCATCTGCGGCTCGCAGACACAGTTCACCTGCGGCGCCTGCGCGCTCGACAGCGACTGCACCACCGCCTACGGCGCAGGCCACATCTGCAACGGCGGCGTCTGCGTCACCGGCAGCTGCCACACCAGCGCCACCTGCGGAACGGGTCAGATCTGCGACCCCGGCTCGCACACCTGCACCGGGTGTGGCAGCGGCGCCAGCGGCGACACGGCCTGCCAGGGCGACGCCAAGTACGGCGCGGCGTACATCTGCCAGGCCAACGCCTGCATCGTCGGCAACTGCCACACGGCCACCAACTGCAACAACACCGCCCAGGTCTGCAACAGCTTCACCTGCGGCATGTGCGCCACCACCACCGACTGCACGACCGCCTACGGCGCGAACCACGTCTGCACGGGCGGCGCGTGCGTCTCGGGCAACTGCAACACCGCGGCCGACTGCGGCAGCACCGGCCAGGTTTGCGTGGGCCACGCCTGCGTCGCCTGCACGGCCGGATCGGCGGGCGACGCTCAGTGCGTGGCTCAGGTCGGGCCGATGGAGATCTGCCTCAACGGCGGGTGCGTGGCGGGTAACTGCCACGACACCTCCGCCGATTGCATGGCCGGCTCGGGTCAAATCTGCGGAATCACGGTCCCCCACACCTGCGGCAGCTGCGGCACCGGCACCGCCGGCGACAACGCCTGCAAACTCGACGGGACCTACGGCGCCAGCGACATCTGCCTCAACGGCGGATGCGTGCAGGGCGATTGCCACGACACCTCCACCGATTGCACCGCGGGCAAGATCTGCGGCGTCCCGACGGCGCACACCTGCGGCAACTGCGCCGCCGGCAGCACGGGCGACATGGAGTGCACCAGCGACGCGCGGTACACGGGCGACATCTGCTACCAGGGGCTCTGCGGCGCCGGCAACTGCCACGCCGTCAGCAGCGACTGCACCGGCACCAACGCCGGCCTCATCTGCGGCGTCAGCATCACCAACACCTGCGGGAGCTGCACCAGCGACAGCCAGTGCAAGTCGGACCCGTTCTACGGCAGCAACGACATCTGCAACACGACCACCGGTAAGTGCGTGAGCGCGGCCTGCACCCCCAACGACAGCAGCTGCAGCGCCAACGGCACAGACTACTGCTGCAGCGCCAGCTGCGTCACCGGCAACTGCTGCGTGGACGCCGACTGCGGCGCCTTCGGCACAGCCTGCGTCAACAACACCTGCTCGACCTGCAACGCCGCCAGCGGCAACAAGTGGTACGTCGATCCGGTGAACGGCAACGACTCCACCGCGACGGGCAGCGACTCGTCGGGCGGGATCGTCGCGCCGGGTTGCGCGTTCAAGACCATCACCCGCGCCATCGCGGTCATGCCGCCCACGCCTCCCGCCGGCAGTCAGATCATCATCATCGGCAAGGCGGGATCGACGACCTCCCTCTCGGCGGGCGACACCCTCCCCATCATCGTGCCCACCAACACCACGCTCACGACGACGGGCGGGGCGGTCACGGTCACGCTGGCGACGCCCGGCGTGAACAACCCGGCCGGGTTCCGCCTCAACAACAACGGCTCGGCCATCACCGGCGGCGCGGGAGCCCCGCTGGTCCTCGACGGTAACAACCACGCAGCCAACGGCGGCGTGGCGGTCTACGTCTCGCCCGGCACCACCACCTTCACCTCGAGCATCTCCAACCTGACCATCCAGAACACGCTCGGCGACGGCATTCGCGTCACGGCGGGTACGCTGACCGTCGGCGCGGGCGTCATCGTCAGCGGCTCGAGCAACGACGGCATCCACATCACCGGCGGCACGGCGAACATCAACAACCCGTCGGGAACGCAGACCCTCTTCACCGGGAATGCCCAGCACGGTATCGAGGTCGCGACGCTCGGCTCGGTCAACATCACGGGCACCCCGGGGACGCCCATCCCGAGCAACAGCGGAACCGTCGTCGCCAGCGGCAACACGACGGCCGGCATCCGCATCAACCAGACGCCGGGCGGCACGGGCCTCGTGACCAACAACATCAGCGGCCTGGTCGCCTGGGGAAACACCAACTACGGCATGCGCCTGTTCGGCGGCTCGCTGGTCAAGGTGCGCAACAGCGTCCTCCTGGGGAACCTCCAGTACGGCGTCATCGTCGGCGGCGCCAACGTCGTGGGCGGAGACGACATCTCGAAGCTCGACCTCGGCAAGGCCGGCGACCCGGGGAAGAACTGGATCCAGACCCCCGTCGGCGCGGTCGGCGCCAACGCCAATGGCGGTATGTGCGTCTCGCTGGCGAACTGCACCGGCGCCTGCGCCGCCGGAGGCGCCCTGGTCGAGAACCTGTCGGCGGAGGGGAACGAGATGGTGTCCACCACCAACACCCAGGTCGACTGCTCGGTGAGCACCTCGACCGTCACCAAGGGGACCTGCGGCGCCCAGCGCAGTGACGGCATCGCCACCGGCATCACCAACATCACGACGACCGTCGACGTCGCCGGCTGCATGTAAGCAGAGCCGGGAACCGGCTCGTCGCAACCTCGCGGCGAGCCGGTCCGACAACGGAGGGTGACCCCAAGTCGTCGCCCTCTGGCCGCCGGTCTGGCGGCGGCCCTCGCCACCATCTGCGGGCCAGGTTGCGACCTGGCGCCGCCCGTCATTCCATCCTCATCGCCGGCGGCGGCGACGATGACGCCGGTCGCGCTGGTCGTCGAACCGGACGCCGGCCCGCAAGCGGTGCTCGACCTCATCACCTCGGCGCGCGCCAGCCTCTGGATGGAGATGTACCTGCTGACCGACGACCGCGCGGTCGCGGCGATCGTCGGGCGCGCGGCCGCCGGGTGCGATGTGCGCGTGCTCCTCGAGCCGGCGCCCTACCAGGACGAGGGCGCGAATCAGCCGGCGTTCGCCACCCTCGCCGCGGCCGGCGTCGACGTCCGCTGGTCGCTGCCGCGCTTCACCTACACGCACGCCAAGGCGTTCACCCTCGATCACGCCCGCCTGGTGGTTCTAACGCTGAACCTCACCAGCGCAGGGTTGGCCAGCAACCGCGAGTACGTCGCCATCGACGACGACGCGACCGAGGTCGCCGCCGCGGAGACGATCTTCGCCGCCGACCAGATCGGCGTCGCGACCGCGGCGCCGCCCGGCCGGCTGGTCAGCTCGCCCGAGTCGTCGCGCCCCACCTTGCTGGCGCTGATTGGCCGCGCGCGCGCCACCCTGGCGCTCGAGACCGAGGAGCTGACCGACGCGGCCGTGGTCGGCGCGTTGCTCGACGCCCGCGCGCGTGGGGTGGCGGTGACGCTGAACTGGCCGGGACCCGCGGCGGGAGCGGGCGCGCCGTTCACCACGCTCGCTGCCGCGGGCGCCACCGTCCGCGCCGCCACCGCGCCTCCGATCCACGGCAAGGTCGCCGTCGCCGACGGCCGCGCGCTCTACATCGGATCGGCCAACCTGACCTCCACCTCGCTCGACGACAACCGCGAGCTCGGGCTGCTCTTGCCCCAGCCAGATACCGCGGCCGAGATCGGCGCCATCGTCGCCGCCGACGCGGCCGGCGGCGACGCGCCGGCGCCCTGACCGCGCTATCATGAAGGGGTGGACGCCCCCGATCCCGCAGACCGGCAGGCCTATCTGGAAGAGCAGATCCAGCGGCAGAAGCGCGGCGAGACGATCGACGTCGAATGGGTCAAGGCCGAGCTGGAGCGGGTCCGGATCCAGCAGGCGAAGACCATCGCATCGACCCAGCGCAACCTGCGCTGGCTGGTGATC
This sequence comes from uncultured Pseudomonadota bacterium, assembly GCA_963723305.1. Taxonomy (GTDB): domain Bacteria; phylum Myxococcota_A; class Polyangia; order Fen-1088; family Fen-1088; genus JADGRB01. Next base: position 13,626 of record CAVRRT010000104.1, on the reverse strand, counting down.
GGCGCCGCCATCCTCTTGGCCATCCTCTGGATCAAGAATGGCGGTCTGTCCCACGGGGGCGGGCTCATGATGCTGGGCCTCATCCTCATCGGCCTGCTCAGCGCCTGGGGCCTCGGCCGGCGCCGCCGCTGATCGCGGTTCAGCGGGCGCTTCGCGCGGTTCAGCGGGCGCTTCGCGCGGTTCAGCGGACGCCTCGCGCGGCTCGGCCGATCAGCGGACCGCCTTCAGCACGCGATCGAGGAGCTCGCGGCGGTCGCCGGTCTCCGCGTCGCGTGCCTGGCGAATCAGCGACGCCGTCTCGTCGCCGCTGCGCCTCTCGAGCTGCGCCTCCGCCGCGGCCCGCACGGCGCCCGTCTCCTGGCGGACCGCCTCGATGAGCACCATCGCCGCCTCGGTCGATCGAATCTTCCCGATCCCCTCGAGCGCAGCCAGCCGCACCCGCGCATCGGCCGACTCGCGAAAGATGCGCTTCACGGAATCGAGCCCCGAGACGAAGTGCACGGTTCGCAACGCCTGCAGCGCCTCCTCCACGACGGCGGGGGCCGGGTCGCCCAGGCCCTTGCGGATGAGGCCATAGGTACGGGTGACGCAGATGGAGCTGACGGCCCGCATGACGGCGGCACGGACCTCGGGCGCCGGGTGATCGTAGAGCCGTTCGAGGGGGCTCAGCATCTCGTAGGTCATGCCCTGGCCGAGGGTCAGGGCCAGGTCGGCCGCCGCCTTGGCGCTCCCCATCGAGAAGCTCGGATCGCTGTGAAGGAGCAGCGCCAGCAGGGGCGCGCGCCTGTAGTCGGTGGAGAGGGGATGCTCGGCCACGTGGCGCGCCAGCACCGCGGACGGCTCGCCATCGAGCTCCAGCTCGATGAGATCGTGCCGCCAAATCTCGGCGTAGGCGGCCGTGTCGCGGAGGTAATCCGGGAAGCGGACAACCGGAGGCCCCGGCTCGGGCGGCATCCCCGCGTAGCGCCGCGCCAGCGCCGCGTAGCGCAGGCGCCGCTTCTCGCCGAGCGGCAGCTCGCCGAGCTCGGCGTAAAGCTGCCCGCAGGCCTCCAGATCGCCCAGCGCCGTCGCCGCGTCGATGGCCGCGTGAAACGCGTTGGCCGACAGATCGACGGGCCCGTTCGCCTCCCGATTTTCCCGCGCCGCGCGCCTCCAGGCGTCGACCGCCCGCCCCAGGTAGTAGCGGTCGTAGGCTCTTCCTGCCCGCAGGCTGAAGTCGGCTGCCTCCCGTGCCACCGTCGCGGCCGCGTGCCACTCCCCCTTCTCGACGGCGTAGGAAAAAAAATCGTCGTAGTACTGCATCGCCAAATCGTGATCGTCGTTGGCGACCAGGACGCGCAGGGCGTTCAAGTACCCCTCGGCGACGTTCTCGAAGGAGTCGGTGTCCTTGCCGAGACGGAGGAGCACTCTGTAGCAGTCAAAGGCCCGCGCCGGCTCGCCGTGCGTCTCGAAGGCGTCCGCCGCCGTCTCCAGCAGGCGCTGCGCCTGGGAGAACGCGCCCGCCGCACCCTGCCGATCGCCGATGCGCAGGAGCGCCTCCCCCAGGTTGAAGTGCGCCAGCGCCGTCTCGTAGCTGCGCCCCGCGAGGCGGGGATCCTTGACGGCGCGCTCCCATTCCAGCCGCGCCGCCGCGCTGGCGCCTGCCGCCTCCAGCTCCAGCGCCGCCAGCACCGGATGGCCGCTCTCCGACAGCACGCGCGCCGCCTCGCCGTGATGACCGAGCTTCGCCGCGCAGATCGCCCAGGCGAGCGGGTGCTCCGCGACCGGAAAATGCCGCTGGGCCTCGGCGTACCGCCGCAGCCCGAGCAGGCAGTAGCCGGCCGCCAGCGTGCGGTTGAGCGCCAGGTAGGCCCCCACCGCCCCGTCGAGCCAGCTCTCGTAGTGCGCCCGCGTGGCCTTGGTGTTCCCCAGGAGCTGCCAGTAGTGGGCGAGCGCCTCGCGCGGGCGGCCGGCCCGCAATGCGCGGTCGGCGCGCTCGCGGGTGTGGAGAATTTCGGCGCGCGTCGGCATCAAGCGCCCGCCGCGTCGTCGACGATCTCCAGCGCCCGCCGCCGCTTGTCGGCGCTGCGCGCCAGCGACGCCGCGGTCACCACCTGGACTTTGTGCAAACGGGGCAGATAGTCGAGATCGAGCGGGCGCGATGGCAGCACGAAGATCCCGTAGAGGTGCGCGTGCGCGGCCAGCGTGTCGACGGTCGGCAGGGGGATGTGACAGGCACCGTGGGTAATGAAGGTGACCGCCACGTCGCGCCCCTCGTCGCGCGTCAGATGCGTCACCTCGGCGGCCAGGTCGGCGAACACCCGCGCCGTGTTGCGCCCGCGCTCCGATCGGAACGCCAGCAGGCGCGGCAGATCGCGACGCGCGGCCCGGCCGAGGTCGAGCCGCGGGTGAAGGCGGCTGTCGAAGAACCGCAGCCAGACATCCCCCCCCTGCAGCGAGAGCTTCTTGGCCAACGCCAGCGCCAGCCCGCGGGCGAAGATCTCGCGCGCCCCGCGCATCGACGCGCTGGCGTCGACCAGCAGGTAGTGCAGGCGACGGGTGCGCTCGTTCTGGCGCTCGTGGCCGTAGTAGAGGAGATCGTCGGAAAGCGCCTTCTGCTCGAACACGTCGTCGTCGTGCGCCAGCTCGCCCGGGAGGAGCGCGTCGGCGTTCCCGCGCCGCTCGATCGAGACGTAGCCATCAATGGAGAAGCGCTGCGCGGCCGGGCGCCGCTTGGTCTCGAGCAGCGACGGCAGCAGCTGCAGCGAGAAGTCGACCACGTCGGTCGCCCCCGCCGTGCCGACCAGCCGGTAGAGATCGACGAGATCGGCGGCGCCGCCTTCGGCAGAGAAGAGGCCCAGCAGCCGGAGCGATCCGGCCTCGATCTGATCGAGGCGCGCCAGCACGCTGCGCTCGTGCTCGATGAGGCGCTGGATGAACCCCAGCGCCCAGGAGGGATCCTGCGCGCGGGCCAGCGCCTCCCGATCGATCTCGTAGATCGCCGACGCGGTGGGGAGCTCATAGGGGGCGAGGCTGCGGGAGACCCAGCGCAGGTAGACGTCCCCCAGGAGGCGGGCCAGGACGACCGCCAGGATCTCGTCTCCCAGCGGCACCGCGCCGAGCTCGCCGATCGCCTCGGCCGCCGCCACCCGCGCCAGCAGCGCCTGATAGCGGACGAGCTGCGGCCCTCCTGCCCCGTCGTGCCGGATCTGGCGCGCGGCGCCCAGGCGGCCGCCGGAGAGCACCAGCCCGAGATCGTGGACCACGACCAGCGGGATCCGCAGACCGAGCCGCCCGAGAAGGTTCCACCACCCGGCCGCCGTGATGGCGTCGGCGCGCCCGGCCGGCGTCAGCTGCGAGTAGGTCAGCGTCGCCAGCTGACGCCCGAGCTCGCGATCGCCCGCTTCGGTCTGGTCCGCCACCCCTTCAGGCTACACGCAGGCGGTCGGCCTCGTCGAACTGGGCGTGATGCGAGAGATCGTCGCGCCCCCCCAGCCAGCCGAGCGTCGCCCCGTAAGAGAGGTGCAGGAGCAGCGGAAACAGCGACGTCCAGGGGGATCCCCGCCCCAGCCCGAACTCGATCCAGCCGTAGGTCAAGGGGACGAACCAGGCCTGCATGACGATCCAGAGCACGAGGCCGAAGGCGAGGCCGCGCCCGACGCTCATCGGGCGGGCCAGAAAAGCGAAGATCGCGCCCGCCGCGGCGCCGTAGCCGAAGTGCAGCAGCACCGTCACCACCGTCAGCGCCAGGGGGCCGAGGCCCGGAAACAGACGGTGGGTGACCTCGACCGGAAAGGGACGCATCGCCGCCGGCGCGCCCGGCAGGAGGCAGGCGGTCATGAGCAGCGTCATGACCGAGGTCCCCATCAACCCGAACAGCGCCGCCCGTCTGGCGCGGCTGAGCTCGCCCCGATACTGGAGATTCCACATCGCTGGCCCCCGTTTGAAAGTTGGGGGCGCGTTGCCGGAGGTCAACCGGGATCAGCGGCGATCGCGCTTGCGGAGCAGCAGCAGGTGCTCGCGCCGGGGGCGGTCGGCGAAGATCGCGGCCAGCCGCCGGTCGTGGATGGGACGCGCCTGCGAGGCGCGCGCGATAGGCTCGAGGCCCACCGGCGCACCGGCGGCCGCCACGCTGTCGGGGGCGTGCTCGGCTTGCCCGTCGACCACACCGTCGCCGACCACCAGGAGGGCGTGACCACCCGGGCGGAGCACGCGGGCGATCTCGGCGACGAAGCGGGTCTCATCGGCGCGCCAGACGTCGGCCCGCGCGTCGCCGATGGCGCGGACGCGCGCGCCGAGCTGCACCTGGCGGAACTTCCGCGCCGACAACCCCAGCCAGACGAAGCGCGTCTCATGCTGCGCGGCATAGTCGTAGGTGCCGGCGTAAGGAGGCGACGAGAGCACCAGCGCGGCCCGCCCGTCGGGCAGCGGCAGCGCGCGCGCGTCCGCCTCGTGAACCACCGGCGCAGGCGTCCCGGGCGGCGTCCGCCGTTCGAGCGCCCCCAGACCCCGCGCCAGCTCGGCCGCCCGGTCGGCCAGCATCCGCGAAGGGATCCCGCGCGCGATCCGCTTGTCGGCGCCGTCGCGCGGCGCCTCGGGACCCGCCTTCATGAACTTGACCAGGATCGACGACAGGCAGAGGCGCAGCGCCCGCCCCACCTCGTCTTCTGGTGTGGCGAACACCAGCGCGCGCAGCCCGAGCAGCTCGAACAGCACGTGGGCGTGAAAGCGGGTGATCTCCTGCCCAGCCCAGGGGGGGACCTCCGGGCGGCGCCGCTTGCGCGCCAGCTCAGCCGAATCTTCGGCGATGCGCAGCCCCTCGGCCGCCAGACGCTCGCGGCCGCTCTCCCCCAGCACCGTCGTCCGCACGCGCGCGATGGCCACCGCCAGCGCGCTGGCGTCGGCGCCGATCGCCGTCCGTCCGGCCGCCAGCGCCTCGACCAGCACCGTGCCGCTGCCGCAGAACGGATCGATGACTGTCTCACCGGGCTTGGAGAAGGAGGCCACCGCGCCGCGCGCGATCGAGGGGTGCATCCGCCCGGCGTAGCTGTGGAACCCGTGCGTGAGCGCGCGCGCCGCCGCCGGGTCGACGTCGAGGAGCCCGCGCAGGAGCCTCGCCGCGGCCGCCTCGCCGCCGATCTCGACCGGACCGCCCAGCGTCGAGAATGCGCGCCGCTGGCGCGGCTCCGGTTTGGGGGGGCCGAATTCCGACTCCGCCCCGCGCGGCCGGTCGTCCTCGCCGGCGCGGTGACGGCCGCGGGCGCCGCCGTCGGGGGCGCGGCTGCGCTCAGCGGAGAATGAACGCCCTCTCCCCGGGCTTGCGCGCTTTATCAACCTGTCCACTTCGACGATTCGAAGACGCCTTCTAGCAGCTTATCGACCTCGCCGGCCATCGCCTGCGCGGTGTCGGTGCCGATCGTCTGCAGGGCAGCGCGAATCTCCTGCAGGTTGCGGAGCTGCGAGAAGAGCTGGACGTCGGAGAGCGGCGCGCCGCCGAGCAGGAGGCCGCGGACGGCGCCCAGCTCGGCCAGGATGCCGTCGAGATCGCGCGCGCCGGCGCCGGCCGTGCGCGCCTCGGGGTGCTCCTGGCGGTGCCGCTCGAGGACCGGCGCCACGATGTCGTCGCAGAGCGCGATCTGATCGACGCTGTTCCAGATGTGCCGCAACACGAACAGATCGCCGTCGTCGACCACCGGCCGCCCGTCGAGCAGAGCGCTGGCCGCGCAGAGCTTGAGCAGCTTCACCACCCGCCGGTCGGAGAGCGTCACCCCCTCGGAGCGGATCTGGAAGCAGAGCGCCTTGTAACGCGCCAGGAACTCCTCGGGGAACTGCAGCTGCCGGGCCAGCCGCGCCTGCAGCGTGCGGATCTCGGCCAGCGTGACCAGCGGCCGCACCGGCGGCTCCTTCTCGCCGCCGAGAGCGGACAGCGCCTCGATCTCGCCGCGCAGGCCGCGCTCGACCAGGCCGTGAAAATGGAAGCTGTCCAGGTTCTCCGAGGAGGCGCGGACCAGGAAGCGATCGAACACCGCCCCCAGCGCGTCGTCGCTCGGGACCTCGTTGGTGGCGCCGAAGAGCGACGAGAGCGGCACCTTGATGCTGGCCGCCCCGGTGAAGAAGCGCCGCTCGTTCAAGATGCTGAGCAGCGAATTCAAGATCGCCGAGTTCGACTTGAAGATCTCGTCGAGGAAGACGATGTCGGCGTCGGGGAGCATCGCCTCGACGCGGCGCAGGTAGGTCCCTTCCCGAAAAGCCTTGATGTCGACCGGGCCGAAGATCTCGTTGGGCTCCGAGAACCGCGTCAGCAGGTACTCGAAGTAGCGGGCGTCGATGAGGCGGGAGAGGTGCCGGACCAACGCCGACTTGGCGGTGCCCGGCGGCCCGACGATGAGCATGTGCTCGCCGGCCACCAGGGTGACCAGCAAGAGGCGGATGAGCTCCCCCTTGTCGAGGTAGCGCGCGTCGAGCGCCCGCCCCACCTCGCGCAGCTTGTGCCCGATGCGCAGCGCCTCGGCGTCGAGGGGGACGGGACCCACCGGGAGCGGGTCACTGACGGAGGTCGACATCGCCGTTCATCATAGCGCGAGGGGTCGCGTCACGGGGGCGGCGGCGAAATCGGCGATCGAAAGCGCCGCCGCCAGCCGCGGCGATCCCGCCGCCGACGCGCGCGCGTCGAGGGCGTCCAGCCGGGCGCCGAAGGCCCGCCCCAGATCGCTGGTGGCCGGAACGTCATCGGGCCAGACCAGCGACCGGCGGGTGCGCGCCGCCGCCGTGACCACCACCGCCAGCTCGAGCCCCTGCTCCGGCGCCGTCGGGGCCGGCTCGGCGGCGCGCGCCCGCGCGGATCCCCGCCGTAGAGGACGTCCAGCCAGACCAGATGCGCCAGGAACCTGAGCGCGAACGCCACGCGCTCCTCGGTGGCGGGCAGACCAAACGGCGGATCGTGCAACCCTGCATAGCGGTAGAGCGCGCCGGCCAGGGCGTCGCCCGTGCGCTCGACGCCGATCTCGACGGCGGCGCCGGCGGCCGCGCGCGCCAGTCCCGGAAAACGGAGCACCGGAAGGATGCGCCCCCACCCGAGCGGCGGATCGAGGCGCAGCGGATCGAGCGCCTCGCCGAGCGGGCTGGCGACGTTGAGCGCCAGGAAGGCGCGCCGCCCGACCGCGGGGATCCCGATCTCGCGCAGCCAGCTCCGGCTCGTCCGGTCGACCCGCACCCGCCGCAGCGACGGCAGCGCCATGATCCGCCCGGGGGGCTTCCGGCCGACGAAGGTCTGCCTCCCCAGCCAGAACCGCACCGTCCGATCGACCCGGACGATCTCGGGCATCCGGGCCAGCAGCGAATGGCGGTTGACCGCCTCGCGCGCCGAGCGCGGCGATCCGACGGAGGCCAGCTCCAGCGCGGCCGCCGCGATCCGCTCCTGCCGGCGGGCGAGGCCAGGCCCGGCCAGATCCGGGTGCGCCAGCGCCAGCAGATCGTGCAGCGCCGCGCCGAGCCGCACGCTCACCTCGTCGAGCGGCGGCGCCGCCACCACCGGCAGGTGGCGCCCGGCCACCGCCCGCCGACCGCTGGCGAGCGCGGCGATCGGATCGGCCTCGTCGTGGGCGGGGTCGGCGCCGGCCCGCGCCACCAGATCCATGACCCGGACGACCGCACGCGGCCCGAGCGGCCGCCCGACGCGCAGCGCCCCGCCCCGCACCAGCGGCAACAGAAACTCCGCGACGAACGGGCGCGCCATCGTCCTGCCCCCTCAGCGCGGGCGCCCCAGGCCCCAGAGCGGCATCGGCCCCAGCGGCTCGTTCTCGATCTCGATCGGCTCCTCCGGCTCGCGCTCCGCCCGCCCGACCGCCTCCAGGTTGGCCAGCGCCGGCTCGAGCTCGACCAGCAGGCGGCGGTCGAAGGGGACGATCGCCTCCGGGAGAATACGCACCGGCGGCGCGCTGCCGTCGGGGAACAGGACCATGGCGCCGCCGGTGGCCCCCAGCCGTTCGGACAGGAGCTGCGGCGACGCCGCGGGGCGGATCTGCATCCCCAGCGGAACCAGGACCTCCGGCGCGCCCAGCTGATAGAGCGTCCCGAACGGAATCCCGTCGAGCAGGTCGGCCGCGCGCACCAGGATGCCGCGCTTGAGCAGCACGACGCGGTAGGAACGCAAGGCCGTCGGCGGCAAGGCGTAGACCAGCCGCTGCAACCAGACGGCCCGCCCCCAGGGAACGAGCGCTGCGACGGGCCGCCGCGCCTCCCCCCCCGGCTCGAGCCGGAGCGCGACGGCCAGATCGGGGCGCCCGACGGGGACGGCCTCGCGGCGGTCGACGATCTCCAGCGACGGCGCCCGGATCCGGACCAGGTCCTCGATCGCCACCAGCGTCGGCGGCGGAGCCACCTCGGTCACCCCGCCTGGCGCGAAGAGATAGAGCCGATCGGTGTCGAAGCTGCGCCGGCAGGACCCGAGATGGATCGGATGGCGAAACCCGACGGCCACCGCCACGTTGTCGGTGACCGGCAAATAGAGCTCGAGCCCGGGCGTCGTCGAGAGGAGCGTGTAGAGCCGCGGCGGCAGGTGCTCGATCCGGAAGATCCAGAACGTCGCCCCCGGCGAGAACGCGCTGGGGGCCGCGCTCTCGCACAGCGCCGCCGCGGCCTGCATCGCTCCCGCCGGCTCGCGCAGGTAGCCGGCGGCGCGGTGGAGGATGCCCGCCACCACCATCCCCAGCCCCCGGCGCGCCCGCAGGTAGAGGGGCCCCTCCGGCAGCCTCGCCGCCCGCCCGTGCAGCCGCACCAGCGCCAGGCGCAGCAGCAGCTTGCCGAGCGGCAGCTCGCTCTCGATCCGGTAGGAGACCGTCTGCTCGGCGCCGTAGAGGATCAGATCGCCGTCGCCGTCGCTGAGCGCGTCGACGTCGTAGCCGAGCGGCGCGCGCGCCTCGCGAAACTGCGCGAACTGTTTTCCCGCCCCGGTGAAGAGCTGACCGCCCGCCAGCCGCGCCGCGTGCGCGACGCCGTCGGCCAGCTCGGGCGCGGCCGGCATGAGCACGATCGCCTCCCGCGTCCCCGCCCCGCCCCGCGCGTAGACGATCCGAAAGCCGGGCTGCAGATCGTCGAGGCTCTGCTCCGCCGACAGCAGGCGCAGGAACGAGACCAGCCGATCGACGGCCGCGAAACGGGCCACCAGCTGCCGCCCGAGCGCGGCGCCACGAGCGTCGGCGGTCAGCCCCGGCAGATTGAACCGAGCCTGCCCGAGCGCAATCCGCTGGAGCATCTGGTTATCTTAGCTGCTCGCCGCCCGCGCGGCGGCGGATGTTAGGATCGGGGCGTAATCCCCCGCGATTCGCGACCGGCGCTCGATCCGTCGCTGACCGTCTCGGTCGGGCGCGACCTGGTGGCGCTGGTGGGACGTCTGGTGCGCGAGCGATCGTGGGACACGCTCGCGGCGCTGTTCGCCTCGCTGGGCGGCGAAGGGGGGAGCGCCCCGGCGGCGCTCGGCGATCTCGAGGCCGCGGCGCGCCTGGTGGGTGACGCGCTGGCGGCGCTGCCGCCGCCCAAGAACCCAGCCGGTGCCCAGGCCGACGAGCTGCGCGCGCTCTACCTGGCAACGGCCGAGGCTCTGCTCGCTCGCTGTGCGCGCCCGCCGCTGGCAGAGATTGAACGGCGGGCCCTCGAACGCGCCGCTGGCCTGCTCGAACGGGGCGGCGATCACCGGCGGGCCGCGATCGCCTACGAGGAGCTCGGCTCCGACGAGCGCGCCGCCGCCGCCTGGGGCGCGCTCGGCGATCTCGACCGCATGGAGGCCGCGCACGAGCGGGAGGCGCGCCGCGCTGCCGCCCACCGCGCCGACGGACAGCTCCTGCATCGCTTCGAGGCGCTGCTCACCGGCGGTGAACGGCTGCGCGCCCTGGCCGCGGTCACCGCTGTCTCGGGCGTCGAGGAGGCCGCCTCTCTCCGGCTGCGCGCCGCTGCCGTCGAGCGCCGCCTCTGCCACGGTGGCGCCGTCAGCCTGCGCGTACCGGGCGGGACCTGGGTTCGGATCGCGCCGCTGCCGGCCGAGATCGGCCGCGATCCGGCGGTCGGCATCCCGCTGCGCGACCCGGCGATCTCGCGCCATCATGCCCTCCTCCGCGCCGATGGCGACGAGGTGGTGATTGCCGACCTCGGCTCGCGGGCGGGCGTGCGCCTCGGCGGCGTGCGCCTGGGGGCCGGCGCCGCCCTCCCCCTGCGCGGCGGCGGCGAGATCGCGCTCGGACCGACGACGGTGCTCAGATTCGAGGCCGCCGCGGGATTGGTCACGCTCGAGGGGGCGAACGGGCTCGATCGCGGCCTGCGCGCGCTGGCGGGCGCCGCGCCGTTGCCGTTCGAGGCGCTCCTGCCGGGCACCGAAGGACTGAGCATCGAGATCGTCCACCATCTCGTCCGGCTGCGCCGGCGCGCCGACGTCGCGGTGCGGGTGGACGGACATCTCGTCGGCCCCGGCTGCGATCTTCTGCACGGCGACGTCGTCGAAGTCCCCGGCTCGGGCGTTCGCTTCGAGGTCGCGTGAACGGACGCGACGACCTCGCCGAGGCCGACCGGGCGGAGCGGGCGGGCGATCCGATCGGCGCCGCGCTGGCGCTCCGGCGCCACCTCGAGCGCCACGCCGCGGACGGCCCCGCGCGCCTCCGCTTCGCGCGCCTGCTCATCGCCGCCGGCGAGCGCGCGGCCGCCCGCCAGGTGCTGGTCCTGCTGGAAGAACAGGTGGAACGGGCCTGGGCGGAGGCGGGCTCCCTTCGCCCGAGCCCGCCGGGAGGGGGCGCGGTCGATCCGCGCGCGGTGGAGCGCGCGCTGGCGGAGCTGGACGAGGCGGACGGCGCGCTCTCCTCGGCGGCCGGGCGCTGGGAGCGCCTCTTGGCGGACGACATCGACGACGCCCAGGCGCGCGGCCACCTCGCCCGCCTCCGACCGACGGCGCCGTCACCGCTCGGTCGGGAGTCCGAACGCGCCGGCACGGCCGAGACGCTGGTCTCGCCGGAGGGGGTCGAGGCGCTGCGCTACCGGCTGGTGCGCGAGATAGGCCGCGGCGCGACGGCGACCGTCTACCTGGCGCGGGACGAGGCGCTGGATCTGTCGGTCGCGCTCAAGATCTTGCACCCGCAGCTGGCTGGAGCGCGCCCCACCGAGGCGCTGGCGCGGTTCCTGGCGGGTGCGCGGCTCCTGGCCGGGCTCCGCCACCCCGGGGTGGTGGCGGTCTACGACGTCGACGAGCCGGCGCGCGCGCTGGCCATGGAATGGATTGCCGGCGGCACGCTGCGGGCGCGTCTCGCCGCGCACCCCGACGGGCTCCCGGCCGCCGAGGTGGAGGCCACGGCGCGCGGCCTCTTGGCCACCTTGGCGTTTCTGCACGGCAAGGGGATCGTCCACGGCGACCTCAAGCCGTCAAACCTGCTTTCGCGCGCCCCCGGCGAGGTGGTGCTGGCCGACTTCGGCACCGCTGCGCAGATCCACCGCGAAGCCGGAGCGCCGCGCCTCGGGGAGGTCGGCGGCACACCGCTCTACCTGGCGCCGGAGCAGTTCCAGGGGGCCCCCGCCTCGGAGGAGACCGATCTCTACGCGGCGGGCGCCATCCTCTGGGAGGCCGCCACCGGGCGCTCGCTCCGGAGCCACGCCGATCTCTTCCAGCGCGTTCAGCCGGCTGACGTGGCAGCCGAGACGCGACCGGCGGACGCGCCGCCGCAGTTACGGGCGCGCGTCCCCGGCTGCGCGGAGACTATTTGGGCTCTTCTTCATCCGACCCCGACTTCACGGCGCCAAGGCCGGGCCTCGGCGCGACCGACCCGTAGATATTGAACTGCAGCCCCACCTTGACGTCGGTGACGGCGCCGAAGGTCGGCAGGCCGACGATCTCGTGGACCTCGAGCACCAGCGAGGTCGACTTGGCCACCTCGTAGTAGAGGCCGCCCACCGCGCCGACCAGAAGGGGACCAGCCTCGATGGTGTCCTTGAAGTCAGCGAAGTTGTTGGTCGTGGCGCCCTGGTCGGGGTAGCCGATGAACCGGAAGTTGCCGCCACCGAGCATCGGTCCGCCGAAGAACCGCATCTGCGACTGCTTCGTGTAGAAGAGCAGCTTGGCCAGGACCCCGATCGCCCCGCGCGCCGCGAACTCCGAGTACTTCGCAGGGATACCGGTGTACTGCAGCCGTCCCTCCAGCGAGAGCGCCATCCCGGGAGTGAAGGCGTAGCCGAACTCGGGGGCCAGCATGGCAATCCCTGACCAGGCCAGGCCGGGGACGAACTGGGACTGCAACGACTTGAAGGGGGTGCAGCCGGGCTGCGGGCAGCTGTTCTCAGTGGATTTGTTGACCGCCTCGAACCCGTTCCCCTTGGCGTAGCCGTAGCCGCTGCCGATGCCGATGCCGATCCACCACTTGCGCTTGCCGAACCGGGTGTCGAGACCCTCGCGCTCCTTGTCGACGTGCCCGAGCTGAATGCGCGGCCGCTGGTTGCCCTCCGGGTCATCGAGCGGGTTCTCCTCCGGCTCTTCGCCCGTTCCGGCCTTCGAGACCTCGCTCTTCGACTCCTCCTCGACGACGAGGACGATGTTCGGGCTGTCGGCACCGCCGTTGGCGACGACCGGCTTGCCGGCGGCGTTCCGCCCCTCGAAATAGAACTGAATCGACTTTCCGGTGACGGCCTTCTTGGGGATCTTGGCCTGCAACCACCCCTTCGGCGACTTGGTCATGAGGACCTCGTTGAAGTCCTCCTTGTCCGGCGCCCGGTACATCAGGTAGACGCTGGCCACCGGCAAGCTGGCGTTGAGCGCGCAGCGGACGGTGAGAGGCTTGTCGATGATCGCCTCGTCCGGCTCGGGGCAATCGAGCGCCCCGATATGCGCGGGCAAATCGGGCTCTTCGTCTCCACTCGAGCGGCGCCGCCTTGGCTTCGGCTGATCGGAGGCGGCGGCGTCACCTTCCATGATCGGACCCCGGCGCTTCTTCTTGGTCGGGGGGGGCGGCTGAGAGTCATCGCCGCCGCCGCTCGAGGCGCCGCCGCCGCGGGCGTTGCGCTGCGCCTCGGTTTAGGCGGCTTTTTTCGCCGAGGACTTGCGGCCCTCGAGAATGCCCATGATGTCGGACTCCTTCATGATGAGGAGTTCCTCGCCCTCGACCTTCACTTCGGTGCCGGACCATTTGCCGAACAGAACGAAATCGCCGGGCTTCACTTCGGGCAGCACGCGCTTGCCGTTGTCGTCGAGCGCGCCGGGGCCGACGGCGATGATCTCGCCTTCCTGCGGCTTTTCCTGAGCGGTCTCGGGGATGATGATGCCGCCAGGGGTCTTTTGGTCTTCCTTGACGCGGCGGACGACCACGCGGTCGCCTAACGGACGGAATTTCATGCGGTTCTCCACTCCTAAGTTATTGATAAGTCTATGGGATTTTCCTCATGGCAGCACTCAGCGACGCGGAGTGCCAACCACTGAGGGGTAGATAGGCGCGAGGACGCCGGGCGTCAAGAGGGGTCGGGCCGCCAACGGCTAGCGCAACTCGATCAATCGCGTTTTCGCTGCGAAATGGTTCTCGATCTGCGGCCAGGCTTCTTCGAAACGCGCCAAAAGCAGTCGATTAACGAGATTACCGGTGCGGACCCAAAGAAGCCGAGGCCCGTCGGCCGTCGCGGCAAGTTGTG
>CAVRRT010000103.1:0-29124 GCA_963723305.1 uncultured Pseudomonadota bacterium | reverse complement strand
CGCATTCGCTCTGAAACGTCGCAGGCTTGCATGCTCGCGACGAATAAGCGGGTCGGGTTTGCAAATCCGAATCCCGCTCTGGTAGGAAAGTATCGACTATCAAAATATCAGAGGAGCGGAAAGCGGTACTGGATCAGGTTGAAAGTATTTTCGTTTTTGGTGGAATTGTTCCGCATTCGGGGCAGCGGTTTGGCGTTGTGCAGATCATAGCCGCACGAAAGGCATCGGTCCTGACAAATAGCTCGTGAGCGTTTGCTACTTCGTGATACAGCAAGGGCGGGGAACGTTGACCCGGCAATCAGCAAGAGCCACCAAGGGATCGCGATTTCCCATTTGAACGTATTGCCGTTCAGGCGAAATGCCCAGAATTCCGGCATCGGCGGAACATGTTTGTTGTGCCGGAAGACCTTCATCAACGCACCTTGATAATTCGCGGCGCGATAGAAAATCAGATCAAAATGGTTCGGGAATGAGCCGGCTATCACCAAATGAGAGTGGAGATTGAAATAGATTTCATCGTTGATTGACCGACCGCGAATCCAAAACAAGATCGCAATGAAGCAAAGGACGAGCGACGTCGCCGCTAACCCGTTGAACAGCCGCACACGGGATCTTTTCACGTAAGCATTGTACCGCGAGTCAATCTGTCGGCTTCCCCAATTCCTCAAGTTTCCAAACGCGGTCGATGGGGCCGGCAGGCATTGCAGCTGTGATGAAGCGCCTGCCCCGTCGCCCAGCGCGAGCAAGTTGTCGGCCCGCTCCGCGCCCGGCAGCAGGTTCGCTCCGCTCTCCAGATCGAGGTCGTAGAGCCGCACCCGCCGCCCGAGCTCCTGCGGGCGCATCGCCACCAACCGCCGCTGGTGGGGAAGCGCGCGCCCCGCCATCCCCAGCTCGTCGGCGTAGAAGGCCACCAATGATTCGCGCGCCCAGATCTCGAAGGCGCCGTCCGCCTCCGCGGAAGCATCGGAAGACGTAGCGGACGCGGCGCCTGCTCCCGCCTCCGATGCCAGCGCCGACTCCAGGATCGCCGCCGCCTCCTCGACCCGTCCGCCTGCCGCCAGCAACGCGACGAGCGCCTGCAGCGCCGGGCGCGCCCGCGACGGCTCCGCCGCGGCGTCGATCGCGCGCCGGTAGAGATCGGCGGCGTCCTCGGTCTGCCCGAGCGGTCCCGCGCGGAGCGCGCCCGCGGCGATGAGCGCGCTGACCTTCGATCCGCCGTCGGCGTGTGTCTCCGGATCGGCTTCGGCGGCGAACGCGTCGGCCAGCGCGCGGGCGTCGCGCCGGACGACGGCCAGCGCCAGCTCGAGCGCGCGCAGGTCGGCCCGGCCCGGCCGGCAAGCCCGAACGCGCGGCGTCTGCAGGATCTCGATGGCGGGATCGGGGTTGGCGGGATCGAAGATCGTCTCGACGTAGGCAAGCGCGAAGTCGACCGCCTCGTCGTCGCGCGCCGCGGCCACGACGAACCCGCGCGCGATCTCCGCGGCGGCCTCGCGGCGATCGAGCGCCAGCGCCAGCTCGAGCCGCTCGGCCGCCACGAGCGGGTGCGTCGGATCGAGGCGGGCCGCCGCGTCGAGCGCCGCGAGCGCCTCCTCGGGAGCGCCGAGCGCCCGCCGCAGGAGACGTGCCCGCTCGCGCCACAGGGCGATGGCCAGTGGCGGATCGACGTCCGCCAGGCGCGCGGCGAGATCCTCGAGGGCGACCGCCGCCACCACCGCCGGGACGTCGGCCCGGGTGAGCGCGTCGATCTCGACCAGCAGCGCGCCGACCGGCGACCCCACGTCGTTGCGACCGAGCTCCTGCTCCAGCGCGGCGAGCGCGCGCGGCGGCCCGTCCGGCCCCTCCGAACGGCGCCAGGCGCGCGCCTCCTCGATGACCAGCGCGGCGCGCACCGCCGGGGCACCTGCGCGCCGGGCGAGACCGCCCAGCGCCTCGGCGCAAAGCGACGGATCCTCCCGCCGCGCGCCGGTGAGCAAGAGTGACAGCCATGCCTCCGGATGATCGGCCGCGACCGCCAGCGCTTCCCGGTAGCAGGCGAGAGCGTCGTCGGATCGGCCCAGCCGATCTTCGAGCAGCCGTCCGCGCGCGATCAGCAAGTCGGCACGCGCCCGCGCGTCCACGGCGGCCGATTGGGCCTGCGTGGCCTGTTCGTAGATCGCCGCCAGCTCATCCCAACGACCAGCGCGCGCCAGCAGGCGGCGCAACACCCAGAGCGCCCGCACCGAGCCGGGGTCGGCCATGAATGCCGCGCCGGCCGCCTCCAGCGCAGCGGTCGCGCGGTCTTCTCCTTCGGCGCCGGCCGCGCTCTCGTAGAGGCGCGCCACCTCCAGCAGCAGTGCGCCGCGCCTCCCCCCCTCGGCCGCGGCGGCCTCCGCGGTGAAGATCGTCAGCGCAGCGGAGGGATCGTCCTCCGAGGCCTCGACGAGCGGCGGCTGCAGCTCGACCGCGTCGGTGATCTCCAGGAGGTCGGGCGGCGGCGGCCCCTCGGCGCCCCCAGCGGCGCGGTTCGGCGCCGTGTCCTCCGCCCCGGCCGCGTCGATGATGAGCCCGGGCGCCGACGCATCCGGCCCCGCATCCGATCGGGCGTCCGACTGAGCTTCGCGCGGAAGCGGCGGCGGGCCCTCGATCTCGACATCGATCTCGACCAGCTCTTCGTCGTCGCCGTCGGGTCCTGGTGGCATGCCGCGGGTGCCGGATCCGTATTATCGCGGGCGCCCGATCTGCATGTCAAATGGACAGGTCCGCGCCGCGTAGGCATGATAGGTCTCCAGCGCGCGCCTCGACGAAGCCAGTCGAAGCCACTCGGGGAAGGCACGCATCGACCGTACGTACCGCGAGGCGCTCTCTGCCGAATCTGCTCGTTCCCATCGATCTCCGCGACGGCGAGCCCACGGGCCCGTCGCTGTTTGCGCTCTGCGAGAGCCGGCGCGTCGCTCATCAGGCCGGCGCCACCGTCTACGCGATCGTGCTTGCCGATCGGGAGATCGACCAGAGGGTCGTGGCCCGGCTGGGGCGCGCCGGCGCGGACAGGGTGCTGCTCTGCGAGGGGGCAGGCCTCGGCGCGCCGCCGATCGACGCCACCCACGGCCCGGCCCTGATGGCGGCGGTCGAGCGCATCGCGCCGCTGCTGGTGCTGTTCCCGGCCGGAGGCGCCGGGGTGGCGCTCGGCCCCAGCCTGGCGGCGCGCCTCGGTGCCGCCTTCGCCGGCGCGGCCGATTCTCGAGGTCAGCAATGCGGCCGGCCCCCTGGTCGAGGGCGTGGGGCGGGTGTTTTTGCGGCGCTGGCGCGGGGGACGCGCCGGCTACCGGCGCCTCGATCCCGTCGAGATCGAGCGGCCGGTGATCGCCATCCTGGCCGCCGGGAAGGCCGTCGACCAGATCGGCGCCGAGGAGATTGACGTCGACGTGATCGCCTGCGCGGCGCCCAAGGAGGTCGCGGCGACGGAGCTCGAATCGGAGCCCGACGACGACGCGCCGATTCCGCTGGCGCGCGTGCTGGTGGCGGTCGACCCGGCTCTCGGCGCTGAAGCCCTGGCGCAGATTGCCGCCCACGCGCCGGCCGGCGTGGCGGTCGTCGACCGAGATCGGGCCGCCGCGGCAATCGCGGCCAGCGCGCCGGAGATTTTGATCGCGATCGGCGACGTCGAGCTCCCCGCGATGGGGACGCCGCGCGGCCGGGTGGGCGCGATCCTGTTCGGCGCCGACGCCCCCGCGCCCCGCTCTGTCGACGTGCTCTGGCGGGTCTCCGCCACCGCGGCCGGCGCCGCGCTCTGGAGCGAGATCGGCAAGGCGCTGGCTCTGTTCGGCCCCGAGCGGGCGCCATGAACATCGTGGTCTGCTTTCGCGCCCCGCCGCCCAATCCAGAGGGAGATGTGCTCGGCAGCGCCGACGCCCTCGCGCTGGCGCACGCCACGCTTCTCGCCGGCGGCGACCACCAGGTGACCGCGCTTCTGGGAGGGACGTCGCTCGAGGCCGGCCCGCTCCGCGTGGCGCTCGGCGCCGGGGTCGATCGGGCCGTACGCGTGGCGGCCGACGATCTCGGCGGTGCCGACTTTCACACCATCGGACAGGTCCTGGCCATCGCGCTCCGCCGCATCGGTGCCGATCTGGTGCTGACCGGCGTGCGCTCCGACGACGAAGGGCTCGGCGCCGCGCCCGCGGCCATCGCCCGCCACCTGGGCGTCGGGTATCTGTACGGCGTCGAGGAGATTGCCATCGTCGACGGACCGGCGGTGGAGGTGATCGTGCGCGGCGGCGGCCGCAAGCGCCGGCTGCGCGTCAAGCTCCCGGCGGTCCTGACCGTTGCGGCCAGCCCGCGAACGCCGGCGGAGCCGCGGCGGCGCGCCGGCCCCGCGCCGGCGATCGAGGTCATCCCGCTGTCCGATCCCGAGGCGACGGTGGTTCGCCGCCGCACCGAGCTGCTCGGCCGCCCCGAACCAGCCTCGCGGGGCGTCGAGACGGTCACCTCGGCGGCGGCGCTGATCGCGGCGCTCGATCGTCGCTAGCCTTCGGGCGTCGCTGGCCTTCGGGCGTCGCTGGCCTTCGGGCGTCGCTGGCCTTCGGGCGCCGCTACTTCTTGGGGCCGTCCGGCGGATCGCGGAGCTCGGACAGCATCGCCTCCAGCTTTTCGCGCTCGTTGAGCGACGGATCGTCGAGCACGCGCTCCAGCAACCGCTCGAGGATCTCGCCGATCTCGGCGACCGGGGGGGATGCCGAGGAGGCGCATCACGTCGCGCCCATCGATGACGAGGTCGGTGACCTTGAGCGCCGCGTCGGCGTCGGCGACGACCGCGATGCGGCTCCGCAGCTCGCCCAGCTCCTCGTCGGGATCCTCGCCGAAGCCCCGTCCTCGAACGTCCCCTTCCCGCAGCGCGAAGAGATCGCCCAGCCCCTCCCGGCCGCCGACGCGGCGCACGAA
Organism: uncultured Pseudomonadota bacterium; assembly: GCA_963723305.1. Classification (GTDB taxonomy): domain Bacteria; phylum Myxococcota_A; class Polyangia; order Fen-1088; family Fen-1088; genus JADGRB01. The sequence continues at coordinate 24,210 of CAVRRT010000103.1, read as the reverse complement.
ACGGCGGATCGTCCCGTCGGACCAGTCGGGCGTGTAGAAGAACATGTGGTTCTTGACCAGCGCCACCACCCGCTCACGATCGGCGTTGCCGAGCTTGAGCCGCCGGCAGATCGCGTCGGCCATCTCGGCGCCGACGTACTCGTGCTTGAAGAAGCTGTACTCGCCCGGGGCCCCTTCGCGCGGCTGGCGGGCGCGCGGCTTGCCGACGTCGTGCAGGAGCGCGCCCAGACGGAGCACCGGGTCCCCCTCTGTCGCGTCGACGACCGAGAGCGTGTGGTCGAAGACGTCGTGTTTGTGAAACCGGTTCTGGGTGCAGCCGATCCCCTCCAGCAGCTCCGGGATCACCTCGCCGAGGAGGCCGGTCACGCGCATGAGGTCGAGCCCGCGCGACGGCTGCCGCGCGGCCAGCATCTTGTAGAGCTCGTCGCGGATTCGCTCCGCCGAGACCTTGCGAAAGATCTCCAGCGTCGCCGGGATCGCCTGGCGCGTCGGCGGGTCGACCTCGAACTCCAGCTGCGCCGCCTGGCGCACCGCGCGCAGCGGCCGCAACCCGTCCTCGCGAAAACGCACCAGCGGGTCGCCGACCGCGCGAATCAGCCGGCGCTCGAGATCTCCCTGTCCGTCGAACGGGTCGGTCAGTCGCCCGTCGAGTGGATTGAAGGCCACGGCGTTCATCGTGAAATCACGCCGGCTCAGATCCTCGGCCAGCGTGTCGACGTAGGTGACCGAGACGGGACGGCGGCCGTCGAGATACTCCCCTTCGCCCCGGAAGGTGGTGACCTCGACCGGACGCCGCGTCTCGGTGAGCACGGTGACCGTCCCGTGCTTGAGCCCGGTCGGAATGGCGAACGTCTTGCCGAACAGCGCGACGACGGCCTCGGGGCGGGCGTCGGTCGCCAGATCGAAGTCGGCCGGCGGGCGGCCGATCAGCATGTCGCGGATGCCGCCGCCGACCAGATGCGCCTGGTGCCCGGCGTCGCGCAGCCTCCGGCAGACGGCCAGCACGTCGGGAGGGATCTGCGCGCGTAGGAGGTCGGGCGACGGGGCGCTCACGGCTGCTTCCGTTCCCGCTCGGGGCGCGGCTCGCGCTCCATCGTCTCCAGCGCCGCCGCCGCCGCGCTCTGCTCCGCCTCCTTCTTCGAGCGCCCGCTGGCGCGCGCCCACTCGCGCCCGGCGAACGAGAGCGCCACCTCGAACCGTTTGTCGTGGTCGGGGCCGCTCTCCGCCACCACCTGATAGACGGGCGCCGCCTGCCAGAGCGCCTGCGCCTGCTCCTGCAGCCGCGATTTGTAATCGAGCCGGGCGTGCGCCTCCACGTCGGTCAGCTCGGACTGAAACAGGCGCGCCGCCACCGCCGCGGCGGCCTCGAGTCCCCCGTCGAGGTAGATGGCCCCCATGAGCGCCTCCAGCGCGTCGGCCAGGATCGAGGGGCGGGCCCGCCCACCGGTTCGTTCTTCGCCGCGACCGACGAAGATGAACCGCCCGAGATTGAGCGTGCCGGCCGCCCGCGCCAGCCCCCCTTCGCTGACCAGCGCCGCGCGCGCGCGCGTCAGATCGCCCTCGGCACTCCCGGGCAGACGGCGCATCAGCAGATCGCTCACCACCAGCGCCAGCACCGCGTCGCCCAGGAACTCCAGCCGCTCGTTGTCGGCGCGCCCGGGCGCCACCGCCTCGTTGAGCCAGGAGGTGTGCGTCAGCGCCGTCTCGGCGAGCGCCCGATCGCGAAAGGCATACCCGAGACGGCTCTCCAGCTCGGGGAGGGAATCCAGCTCTACACCGCGGTTCATAGGACTGCTAGTATCTCGCCCATGCCGGACGCAACCAACATCTGCTGCGTGAAATGCAACTCGATCCTGGACAAGGCGCTGTTCCAGGGGCTCGAGGTCGACCTCTGTCCGAAGTGCGGCGGGCTCTGGCTGGATCGCGGCGAGATCAGCCGCGCCGCCAAGCTGCCCGAGACCGAGCTGGCGCGGCTGCGCAACCTGCTGGCCGGCAGGCCCGGACCGCCGCCCATCCCGACCGAATCGATCGCCCCCTGCCCCGTCTGCCCGGGGAGCCTCTCCGAGGTCATGCTGGCGACGGTGCACGTCGACTACTGTGGCCGCTGTCAGGGGATCTTCCTCGACAAAGGGGAGCTGCAGGCGGCCGTCGACGCCGTCCGCGCGCGCGATCACAACGCGCGCCCAGAAGAGGTCGTCGCGGCCATCTCCAGCGCCCGCTGAGGCGGGTCGTCCTGGATCGGCCGGTGGATCATCGGCCGGTGGATCAGCCGGCTTCGATCCACCCGCCGCCCAACACCCGATCGTCGCTGTCGTAGAAGACGGCCGCCTGGCCGGGTGCCACGCCGAACGCCGGCTGATCGAGCCGGACCAGCGTCGCGCCGTCAGCGGCCGGTTCGATCCAGGCCGGCGCGGCCGGCGCGTGATGCCGGATCTGCACCGCGCAGCGCCGCCCGGCGCCGGCGGCGCTCTGATCGAGCCAGCGGACGTCGGAGACGCGCAGCTGATCGCAGCCGAGACGATCGCGCGGCCCGACCCGCACCTCGCCGGTCGCCGCGTCGATCCGCAGCACGAACCGGCGTTCAGTGGAAGCCGGGACGCCCCGGCGCTGGCCGACGGTGAAGGTGTGCGTCCCGGCGTGCGCGCCCAGCGCGGCGCCGGTCGCGTCGTCGACGATCGCGCCGGCCGGGCCCGCCCCGCCGTGGGCAGCGAGGAAGGCCACGTGATTGCCGTCGGGGATGAAGCAGAATCTCCTGGGAGTCGGGCTTGTCGGCGTTGGGGAGGCCGAAGCGGCGGGCCAGCGCGCGCACCCCGTCCTTGGTCTTGTCGCCGAGCGGGAACCGGACCCGGGCCAAAACTTCGGGCCGGACGCCGAACAGGAAGTACGACTGATCCTTGTCGGTGTCGCGGGCGCGGCCGAGCGCCACGCCGGCGCCGTCGACCGCGAGCCGGGCGTAGTGACCGGTGGCGAGCGCCCCGGCGCCGACGGCGTCGACGAATGCCAGCAACGGCCCGAACTTGATCTTCTCGTTGCAGCGCACGCAGGGGTTGGGAGTGCGGCCGGCGCGATGCTCGGCCACGAAGTCGTCGATCACAGCCGCGGAGAAAGCCGCGCTCTCGTCGATCACGTGGTGCGGGATGCCCAGGTGGGCCGCCGTCGCGCGGGCGTCCTCGATGTCGCGCGGCCCGCAGCAGCGGCCGCCGATGCTGGCCGCCGTCCCGCTCGCGTCGTAGAGCCGCAGCGTGACGCCGACGACGTCGTAGCCGGCCTCGACGAGAACCGCCGCCGCCGTAGACGAATCGACGCCGCCGGACATGGCGATCACCACCCGCTGGCGCGCGCCGGCGCTGGCGCCGGCCACGCCAGCCACGCCAGCCGCGACGTCGGCGGCGCGGCCGGCGCCCGCGCCCCGACGCCGGACCCGGTCGACGATCTCGCCGGTGAGGGCGGCGACCCTGTCGATCTCCTCGGCCGTGGTGCCCCGGCCGAGCCCGAAGCGGAGCGCCTGGGCCGCCTCCGCGCGCGAAAAACCGAGCGCCAGCAAGACGGGCGACGGGTCGAGCGAGCCCGAGGTGCAGGCCGCGCCGGTGGAGACCGCCACCCCCTCCAGATCGAGCGCCGCCGCCACCAGCTGCCCGGGAGCGTCCGCGAACCCGACGTTGAGCGTTCCGGGAAGCGCGCTGGCGGCAGCGCCGTGGCGCCGCGATCCCGGGATGGCCAGCAACCGCGCCGCCAGGCGATCCCGAAGCGACGACAGCCGCGCAGCCGTCACCGCCAGCTCGGCGCGCGCCAGGCGCGCCGCGACGCCGAACCCCACGATGCCGGCGACGTTCTCCGTGCCGGCGCGCCGCTCGCGCTCCTGATGGCCGCCACGCCCCAGGGGCTCGAACGGCGCACTCCGGCGCACGAAGATGGCGCCTGCCCCCTTCGGGCCGTGAAGTTTGTGTGCCGAGATCGTCAGCGCGTCGACGCCGAGCGCCGCGACGTCGACCGGGATCTTCCCCGCCGCCTGCACGGCGTCGGCGTGAAACAGCGCCCCTCCCTGGTGGGCGATCGCCGCCAGCGCCGCCACGTCGTACAGGTTCCCGAGCTCGTGGTTGGCCAGCGCCAGCGTGACCAGCGCGGTGTGGGGACGGAGCGCCGCACGCAGCGCTTCGCCGTCAATGCGGCCGTCGCGGCCGATCGGCAGCAGCGTCAGCTCGACGTCGGCGGCCGCCAGCGCCCCCAGCACCGAGGGGTGCTCGATGCGCGACGACACCACGTGCTGCCGCCCGCCATCGCCGCCCGCCGCCGCCCCCCGCGACGCGCGCGCCCCGCGCAGGAGGCCGCGGAGAGCCAGATCGTTCCCCTCGGTTCCCCCCGAGGTGAACACGATCTCCTCGGCGCTCGCCCCCAGCAGCGCCGCAACCTCCGCGCGCGCCGCTTCGACCGCAGCGCGCGCGGCGCGCCCGGCGGCGTGCGGGCTCGACGGGTTGCCCGGCAGATCCCGCAGCGCGGCCGCCATGGCCTGCAGCGCTTCCGGCGCCAGCGGCGTCGTCGCGTTGTGGTCGAGGTAGATGCTCATCGGAACGGGCGGGATTCTGGCGCGCGGCCGGCCGCCGGCGCAAGCACCCGCCGCCACAATCGTCGCGACGCGCCAGCGGTCTCGGCGGCCTCGGCGGCCTCAGCGGTCTCGGCGATCTCAGCGATCTCGGCGATCTCGGATGGGCGGCAAATTCGTGAACGCCCGGACCGCAATCCCGCCGACCAGATGCCGCTCGACCACCCGGTCGAGATCGACGACCGTCATCCGGTTGTAGAGGATCGCCCGCGGCGAGGTGAGGCCGTCGGGGTCATCGCCGTCCGAGACCAGGACGTTGGGGCCCCGCAGGCAGTGCCCGAGGCAGATCTCCTCGCTGACGGCCACGCGATCCTGCAGGCCGCGCGCGGCCAAGCTGGCGTTCAGGTGGGTGGTGAGCGCAGCCGATCCGCGCTTGTCGCCGCAGACCGGGCCGCGGCAGACGACCACGCTCACCTTCACTCTTTGGCCGCCGTCGCGGTCTCGCCGAGGGCGCGACCGAGGTGCGCGCGCAACCCGGCGGCGGTGTGCGGCTCCTCGGCCAGGAACAACAAGAGCTCGCGATCGCTCGGCCCGCCGAGCTTGAGCAGGGCCTCGGCGGCCGCCACCAGCGCCGTCGGATCGCGCTCGTAGACCGCGTCGGCGCGGTACATCGTCAGGAAGTCGCGCAGCGCCGGGACCGACTCGCCGGCGCCAATCTGCACCAGCGCCTTGGCGATCTCCGCCGCGGCGGCGGGCGACGTCTCCGGCAGCCGCAGATGCGCGTCGAGATCCGGCGCCACCCCACGGGCGAGCGGCCCGAGCGCCCCGACCGCCCGGGCCAGGACCTCGACCGGTGGCGCCGCCCGCTTCTGGCTGTAGTCGGCGTGTGCCCGCAAGGCCGCGGTGAGCAGATCGAGCGCCCCGGCGTCGCGGCGGGCGATCAGCATCTCGCCCGCCTTCTGAACCGCCAGCGGCGCCGTTTTTTCGGTCCCCAGGATCTCGATAAGCTTGGCGGTCACCTCGCGTCCCGGCTGGCGGCCCAGCTCCTCGATGGCGAACAGCTTGAGCGCCGGGAAGCGTAGATCGGGATCGGCGATCACCGCCGTCAGGGCGGCGAGCAGATCGGGCGGCGTGCTCGCCGCGGCCCCGGCCGGCGCGAACCCCTCGGCCTCGAAGGTGGCGCCGCGCACCACCTCGCCCGGAAGACCCGCCTGGTAGATCCGCGCCCCGGTGATCGGATCGAGCGCCCCGATCTCGCCGCCCGCCGTGGCGAACAGGATCGACCGTCCCGTGTCGGTCGACGCCACCGCGTCGTCGGGGCTGACGTAGGCCCAGCGGAGCGCGGCCGAGACGGCGTCGAACGCGAAGAAGAAGCGATAGTCGTGCACGAAGGCGAGACCGTCGCGGAACTGCGGCTTGCCGTCGGCGACGGTGACCCGCCAGAGCACCCGGTTCCGATCGAGCGCCGAGTACTCGTTCTGCTCCGGGCGGTAGAGATCGTAGTCGTAGGTCGGCCGCACGAAGGCGGGCAGGTGCGCCGACAGATACCCGGCCACGTGGCGGGAGCCGCGCGCCGTGTCGCGCCCGAGCAGGAACAGGCCGCGCGATCCGTAGAAGAGGCCCTCCGGCAGGGCGCGCACGAAGGTGGCCGCCTCCTCCGTCGAAAGCACCTGCCCCAGCCCTAGTCCCGTGACGCCGTCGAAGAGAAGCACGTATTGCGACTCGAGCGGCACCGCGACCACCCCGCCGCGCGCCGCCGGACCGGCGACCCGCGCCGACGGGAGCGTCTTCTGCCAGCGCAGCAGACCGGTGCGGCCGTCGTACGCCGCCAGCACGCCGACCGGCTTGCCGGGCGTGGTCGCGGAGCGGGTGACGACGAAGAGCGCGTCGCCGTCGAGCGCATAGCCATAGAGATGCTCCGACGACGGGAAGGGGTGGCGCCACAGTACGCCACCGGTCGCCAGCTCACGCCCCACCAGCTCGCCGTTGGGTGTGCCCCCCATGCTGCCGTGGACGATGACGCCGCTCCCCACGACCACCCGGGTGGTCACGTCGGTCGCTTGCGTCCAGACGAGGCGCGACGCGGCGAGATCGTACTCCGCGAGCCGCGCCCCGCCCGCGCCGCCGAGGGCGAGAAACGCCAGGCTGCGCCCACTCGCGGCGGGCGCTTGCGAGCGGGCGACCGCATTGGCGACGTCGTCCGCGTTGCCGGCGCGCTGGAAGGGGCTGGTGGCGCAAGCGGCGACGGTGAGCGTGAGCGCAGCGCCGAGCGCGCCGATAATCCGAGCGCGCCAATCGCGCCGAGCGCCCCGAGCGCCCCGAGCCCGCCCAAGACCGGCCCGGCCGAGCCCGCTCGCATGCCGCGCGCTCATTGGGACGCTCCCCGCTGATCGAGCAGCTTCTGCGCTTCCTTCTTGGAGGTCCGATCTTCCTTGGCGGGGACCGAGGCGATGTAGTCGACCAGCGCCGTGGTGGCCACCGCGCCGGAGAGCCCGCCGATCGTGCGCAGCACATCGATACGGAGCTTTTCGGGGACGTCAGAGCGCTTGACGTAATCGCCGAGCGCGTCGGCGACCAAGCCGTCGTCGATGGTCCCGGCCAGCTCGGCGATCCGCGGAATCATGTCCGGGGTGGCGAGCGCCGCCAGCGGCCCGGCCACGCCCGCGTCGCCCATCGCCAGGAGCGCGAACATCCGGCGCGCCGCCTTCCCCTCGTGCCGCGAGGCCAGCGCCTCGGCGGCCGCGGCGCGCACATCCGACGCGGCGTCACCCAGCCGGTCCAGCAGCGGTGGCGTGGCGCGCGGGTCGTTGACCGCGCCGAGCGCCTTGATGGCGCGCCGGCGCACATCGGGAGCGCGATGCCCCGTGTAGAGCGCCAGCGCGTCGAGCGTCGTCTGGTCGGCCCGCAGCGCGTGCGCCTCGCCCAGCTTGCCGAGGGCGTCGAGGACCGCCGAGAGGCGCCCCGGTGCCGCCCCCGCGGCCAGCACCTCGCAGAGCGGCTCAGCCGCGCCGGGCGCCCCCGAGGCGCCCAGCGTCTCGGCCGCCTCGATCGCCGCCGCGTCGTCGGCGCCGATCAGCGCAAGCCGCAGCGTCTCCAGCCGGTCGGCCGAGAGGCCAGCCGACGAAGCGGCTCCCTTGGCCGCGCTCTTGGTCCTGTGCGCGGCGCGCGGCGTGTCCTCAGATTGCGACGCGCCTGCCTGCGCGCCACCGCCCGCCGCCACCACCAGCGCCACAAAAAGTGCCGCGCGTTTCAAAGGCAGGACCGTCTCAGATCTTTCACTTTGCCTTGGTGTCGGCGTCGGAGAACTCGACCTTGCCGCTGTAGTTGGCGCCCTTGCCCAGCAGCCAGAAGGCGGTCGTGGCGATGACGCGTCCCTTCGACTCGATCGTCATGATGTAGTGCCGGCGCACGTCGAACTCCGGCTTGGCCAGCTGGATGCTCGAGCCGAAGATGCGCGAGCCGCGCTCGCGGGTGTACTGCGGATCGCCGGCCACGAACTTCTTGTCGCCGTGGGTGATGTCGAAGAACTTCACCTGGATCTCGCTGTCGTCGAGCGGCTGCGCGAAGAAGGCCAGGTACTCGAGGTCCCAGGTCCCCTTCTCGTCACCCTGCTCTTCGGTGGGCCAGATCTTGTCTATTTTGTTTTTCTGCAGCGCACTGACGAACGCCCCCGACGACGAGAAGCGCATCGGCAGGCGGTTCTTGGTGATGATGATCTTCCCTTTGAAGACGTCCTCCGGCTTCCCTGCCGCGACCGGCCGGGCGAACGCCAGGATCGAGAGGGCGAGGACAGTCCCAAATCGGAGCGCAAATCCCTTGTGCATTCCAGAGCTCCCGCGCCGTCGGCGCAACGTTGAAAACGGGACCCGATATTAGGCGAAGAGCCGGGCGAAATGCCAGGCTCGTCACACAACGAGGAAGCGGATGGCTCAGGCGCCCGGTTTGGGGCCGCCGTTGGCGCCGGCTGGAGCGGCGGGGGCGGCGCCCGAGAACAGGTCCGCCAGGCGCGCGGCGCTCGTCGGGTCCATGTTCGACTTCTCGCGCGCCAGCCGCAGCACGTCGCGGCCGACGAGGCGGTAGAGCTCGACGAGCTCGGGCGCCCGCGCCTCCAGCGTGGCGAGGTGGCGCTCGACCGAGGCGACGTCGCCGCGTTCGACCGGCCCGGTGAGCGCACCCGGCAGCCCGACCTGGGCCAGGTTCTGGACCACGCTGGCCAGCAACGGAATCAAGACCGGCAGCGCCTGGTCGGCCGGTACGCCCGCCTTGATCAGGAGCGACTGCGCCGTGTCGGCCAGGGCGACCACGTAGTTCGAGGCCATCACCGCACCGGCGTGGTAGAGCGCCAGATTTTCGGCCTCCAGAATCACCGCCCGGGCGCCGAGCACGCGCACGATCCGCTTGGCCAGCGCGCGCGCCGGCTCGTCCCCTTCGATCCCGAAGGAAACCTCGCTGCAGCCCCTCGACCGCGACGCGCGCGTCGGCGAAGGAGACCAGCGGGTGAAGCGTCCCCACCGCTCGCACGTAAGGCAGCGCGGCCGCCAAGATTATCCGCGCCGGGTTGGCCCCCGAGGTGTGCAGCACGATCTGCTCGCGGCCGAAGCCGCCCCTCGCTGGCCAGCCGCTCGGCCACCTCGGGCACGCGATCGTCGCGCACCGAGATGATCACCGCGTCGGACTCCGACATGATGGCGGGGATCTCGCCGGTCGATCCGACGACGCCGGAGATCGCGCGCGCCGCGTCGGTCAGCTCGACCTGACGGCCGTGCAGGCCGGTGACCGGGACGCCGGCGCGCACCAGGCGGGCCGCCAGCGCGGTCCCGACCACGCCCGCGCCCATGATGAACACCGAACGGGGTCGGCTCCGCTGGCCCTTCGGCGGCGGCGCGCGCGTTCACTTCAGCCTCGGACATGTAGCTCATGCGGATTCCTCGCCAGATCCATAGAGGTTGTGATCATAGATGTAATCGAGAACCGCCCGTGGCACGAGCCCGTCGACCGGCCGGCCGGCCCCCAGCGCCGCGCGCACCTCGGTGGAGCTGATGGGCGGGAGCATCACCCCGCCACCACCCAGGCCGTCGCCCTCCTCCCCTGCCGTGAAGCCCGCCCGCCCGACGATCAGGAACGGCACCGTCCGCTGCAGCTCGGCGCCTCCGTACCAGGAGGGGACCTCGGGGACGAGATCGGCGCCGATCACCAGCGAGAACGTGTGGCCGGGAAAGTTCTGCTCGAGCCGGCGCACCGTCCGCAGGGTCTGGCTCTCGGCGCCCAGCTCCCGCTCGATGGCCACCACCCGGACGCGCGGGCCGAGCGCGGTCGCCGCGCGCTCGCACATGGCGAGTCGATCGGCGAACGGCGCCAGCACTTTGCCGAAGGCGTGCTGAAACGCCGGCACGATCCAGAGCTCGTCGATGGCGGCCGTCTCGAGGACGTAGAGCGCCGCCATCTGATGCGCCAGGTGCGGCGGGTTGAAGCTCCCTCCGAAGATCGCGACGCGCATCCGGCTCACAGGTAGTCGGAGATGAGCGCCGGGCGGCGCCGCTCGGCGAACGCCTGCTCGAACGGCGCCAAGCTCGCCACGAGGTCCCGGAGGGAGCCTTTCGCGTCGACCGCGCGGCGCACGTCGCCGTTGCCGGTCAAAAGGTCGATGGCCGGCGGATCGGCGACGAACTCGTAGGGCTCGCTGCGCCAGCGGAAGTCGGCGGGCGCGAGACGGCGCGCGGTGGCGATGAGCGCGATCCCGGTGGCGTAGGGGCGAAAGGCGGCCCGATCGGTCACGTGGAGCTGCAGGCCGCCGCAAGATCGGCCGGCAAACTTGTGGAACGTGGGCCGGAACGACAGCGGCCGGAAGCGCACGCCCGGCAGCGGCAGCTCCTCGCGCGCCGCCTTCTCCAGCGACGCCACCCAGTCGTAGCCGTCGAGGAAGGGCGCGCCGACGATCTCGAACGGCCGCGTCGTGCCGCGCCCCTCCGAGAGGTTGGTCGCCTCGAAGAGGCACTGCCCGGGGTAGACCAGCGCCGTGGCCGGGGTCGGCATGTTCGGCGACGGCATCACCCAGGGGAGCCCCGCCTCGACGTAGCTCATCCCGCGCCGCCAGCCGCGCGTCGGAACGACGGTCAGATCGCCGTCGATCGGCCGGGCGAACCGCGCCCCACCCCAGGGCATTCCGCGCACGCGGAGGCGGGCGACCTCGCCGATGGTGAGCCCGTGGCGGACCGGAACGGCGCCCAGCCCCACGAACGACTCGCAGCTCTCGTCGACGGTGCCCCCTTCGATTGCCAGGCCACCCAGCGGGTTCGGGCGGTCGAGCACGATCACCGCGACCCCGGCGCTGAACGCCGCCTCCAGCGCCAGTGCCATCGTCCAGATGTACGTGTAGTAGCGGCTCCCGACATCCTGCAGATCGACCACCAGCACGTCGACGCCGGCCAGATCCGCCGCCGTCGGCGCCAGCGAGGCGAACGTCTCGCCGTAGAGGCTGACGACCGGGATCCCCGTGCGGCGATCGTGATCGTCGTCGACGCCGATCATGTCTTGCGCCTCGCCGCGCACGCCGTGCTCCGGCCCGAAGAGCCGCACCGGACGCACGCCGACCTCGATCAGCCGGTCCACCACGTGCGTGAGATCGGCCGCGACGCTGGCAGGATGGCAGAGCAGGCCCACGCGGCGCCCCCGCAAAAGGTCGAGGCGCTCGCGGCAGAGGACGTCGAGGCCGCTCTCCACGGTCACGACTTCACCTTACACCACCGGTCGGCGATCGCACGAAACGAGGCCTCCCCCGCGCGCGCTCGAGAGGTCGAGCGCGTGTTCGTGTGAGCCCGCCTCAGTTGATCGGGATGGGCTTGAGGGTCGCTTGCTCGCCCTGGGTGTTGACCTTGAAGCGGACCATGCGGCACTTCCACTTCTGCTTCAGCCCGCCCTCGATGAGGCGCAGCTTGGCCGTGAAGGCCTGCACCGTGATCCCCTTGGTCGGCTTCCCCTGGCTCTTCAGCGCGGCGACGTACTCGTTGAAGATGCGCGTGAAATAGACCGGCTCACCCTCCTGGGCGAGCGCGGCCGCCTCGGGCGAGAGCGCCGCCGAGGGGCCGGAGCCCTCTTCGACCAGCATCTGATCGGACCGCCAGCGCGAGGTCTCGTCCTGCTCCTCTTCCGGCTCGTCCTCGTTTGGCTCCTCGCGGCCGAGCAGTCGCGCCAGCATGACGTTGAGGCCATTCGACAGCCCCTCGAAGTCGGGACCGACCGGCTTGAACTGGTAGTCGATGTTGCCGTTGATGATCTCGGCCACGCCGAGCTCTATCTTGTCGAGCGGGCGGATGAACCGCTGCGCGGTCAACATCGCCGTCCCCAGCATCACCAGGATGGCCAGCACGCCGAACCCGAGAAGCTTCATCCCCACCGACGACACGGGCTCGAGCGCGTCGGAGATCGAGGCCAGCGTCACGACGCCGCTGGTCTTGTCGAAGGCGTTGCCGTGCACCGGCGCCGCCACCGCGGCATATTCGCGACCGTCGAGCGTCACGGTGAAGACCTCAGAGGGCGCGCCCTTGGCGATGGCCTGCTGCCCCCAGGCCTCGGGCGATTGGAACAGCACCTGGTTGAGCGCCTGGGTCTTGTTGCCGTCCTCCTTGGCGCTGTCGCCCGTCCCCTCGGAGACGAAGCTGGAGGTGTTGACCTTCCCGTTCTGGAAGTAGGCGATCTCGGTGCCCAGCAGATCGCGCTTGGCCTGCGCGTCGCGCGCCGTGACGACGTAGCCGACCATCAGCGCGCCGCGGATCTGCCCGTCCGGCTGAACCACCGGCGCGACCGCCACGCGGGTCATGCTCCCCGACAGCGTCCAGATGTCCTTGGTCGGCTCGCCGCGCAGCGCGGTGGCGACCGCCGGATACTTGGAGCGGAGATCCTCGCCGAACATCGCGTTGACGTTGAGATCACGCGCGACGACCTTTCCCTCGGCGTCGATGATGGCGACGATATCGGCCTTGCGCGCGCCACCGGTCTGGAGAAACCCGTTGAGCTTCTCGCACTGCTCGAAGGCGGCCTGGCGGCGGCTCGTGTCGTCCGTCTTGGAGAAGACGCCGACGACGGCCGGACGGCGCGCCAGCCCGGCGACCAGGTTGGCGAACTCGAGCGCTTCGAGGCGCGCGATGTCGCCGTGCATCCTTTGCGCGCGCGACACGTCCGCCTCGACGGAGCGAATGGTCGATTCTTTCAGCTCTCGCGTGACGACGCAGTAAATACCGGCGGTAAGCGCGAGTAAAACGATGGCGGCGACAAGCCCGATCTTCATGCGGTGCATGCCTGGCTCCTGTGGTCGGCTTTGGGGAATGAAACGGGGGTGGGCGACGAAGCGTGCGACGAGGGGTTCGACGAAGCGCTCGACGAAGCGTTCTTCGACGAAGCGTTCGAAGCGATCAATGAAGGGTTCGAGGTGTTCAACGAGAAGGGCTCTGCGCGGGGGCTGCGGTGCGGCGAAACTGGCCCCGGAGATTTTGCGCGCCCGGATTATCGGGTAGCGCCGTCGCCCGAGTCAATGTTTCGGACCTTCTCGGCCGTTTCGGCCATTCACCAAAGTCCGCGGAGTGAGCCAAAAATTTGACCGGTCGCTCACTTCAGCCTACATGTAGGACAACCCCAAAGGAGGGCCTCATGCTCAAGACCAAAAGCGGCAATCGCATCCTTGATCGGCGCGGGCAGCGACGGGCGCACGGGCCGGACCGGCGCAACAACAAGCGGGTGAACGTCGACCTTTACATGAACCGGTTCCTCGATGGTCAGCCCTATCTCTGTCGGATGGTTGATTTGAGTCGCACCGGCGCGCGCCTCGTCCCGATGATCGAGCCCGATCAGAGCCGGGCACCCCGCTACATGGGCCTGCAGTTCCAGCTCCCCGAGAGCAACGAGATCCTGACCGCCTCGGGAGAGACGGTGACGCGCGAGGGGCGAACGGTCGGCGTGCGCTTCACCAACCTGCCGCCGGACGCCATCTGGGCCATCGAATCGTACCTGAGCTTCGTTTAGCGAAATTTTCCGTCAGCGGCTGAGCCGCGCAACAACTTCATTCCCGCTCTCGCGAAGGAATCTTGAGCTCTTTCGCGGGGGCGGCGCATTGTTTGGGCTCGGTTCGCTTGACAGGTCCGGAGGCCGTCAGTATGGTCCGCTCTCCCGTTGTTTCTGTGCACGTTTTGTCCGCCTATCGCCGATCAGACGTAGCGCGCGTGAAGGCAACCGCGCCGGAGGAGCTCAGTGGATCAGAATAGGAAGCCAGGCGTCCCGCCGACCAAGGACATCAGTGATCTCAAGGCCCGTCTCGGTCTTAAACGACCCGACGGTGGCCCTGCCGGGGCCCCCGCGCCCGGAGGCATGCCCCAGGCTGCGGCGCGGCCCGCGGCGCAGGGACAACCCTTTCCACCACAGCCAGGACGGGCGGCTCCAGGGGCCCCTGCCCCGTTGCCGGCGGCTCCACCGCGGGCAGCCGCTGCCGCAGCGCCGCCCCCGGCAGCGATGAACCCATACGCCAACATGCGCGCCCCGCAAGGGGGATTCGACATGCGCCCGATCGACGACGGGGCGCCGGTCCAGAACGTCCAGTCGAGCCGCGGTAAGACGGCCCTCATCGCCTCGGTCATCGTCGGCGCGGCGTCGTTCGCGCTCGGCGGCGGCCTCGGTATGGCCAGCGTCGGCCGCCAGAACATGAACACCGCCAACCACGCCGCCAAGGCCGTGAAGGGCGAGCTCGACAACATTCAGAAGACGCTGAGCACCATCGGTGTGGCGGTCGCCCGCAGCCAGCAGCGCCTGGCCGCGGCCAAGAAGGACACCCTGTCCTACGATCCGCAGCTCATCGCCGATCTCAAGACGGTCAAGCTCGACCCCCGCCCGAACACGGCGACGATCTTCCGGGTCGACTTCTTCCGTCTGCCCGACGCCGACGTCGACAAGCTGTTCAACTACTATTACGACACCATCGCGCTCTACAACGAGATCGAGCGCCACATTCGCCGGACGGAGAACGACGCCGACTCGCTCAAGAACTACGCCGACAAGTCCACCGCATCGGACAAGACGAACTACGGCGTCGTGTTCGACAACAGCGCTGGCAAGATCGTCATCGCCAATCTGGTCGAGGTCGGCGAGCAGGTCTGCAAGGGCGGTGGCAAGGATTGCGGCGCCGACAAGCTTACCGGCTTCAAGATCCGGTCGGGCTCGGGCGCGCCGTGGGTCGACCGCCCCACCGGCGCCAAGCCCGACCTCGGCAACCTGGTCCCCATCAAGCCGACGCCGCTGATGATCGCCGCCATGACCGGCTCCGCCGACGAGGTCCGGCAGGAGAGCTACAAGCAGCGGATGGCCAACATCCGCACGCTGGTCAGCCAGCTCACCGTCACGCAGAAGGACCTGATCGACGGCGTCGGCAAGGACGCCTCCCGCCCCGACATCTTCACCGTGTTTTAGCGGGCGGCTGTCGAGCGCGTACCTGTTTAACGAGTACGTGTTTAGCGAGTAATTGAGCGGAGGGCCGTGCGGACGAGCGCGCGGCCCACCGGCGAGTGCGCCAGCGCTTTGGCGAGCGGCGGCGACGAGCGGTAGTAGAGATCGACGGCCGTGCTGGCCAGCGCGCTTCGGGTTGTTGCGGCGTCGCGCAACGCCCGCAGGGTGGTGACTTCGGGGCCGAGGTCGGAACCAAAGGCCGCCGTCGCGATGAAGCAGCCGGAGAGCTTGGCGTAGGGAACCGCGGGCGTGTAGACGACCTGGAAGGTCGGCGCGGAGCTGCCGCAAACGCCGATCGCGCTGATCCCGATGCCGTAGGTGCTGAGCGGATTGAGGCCTTCGACCTGGGCGCTGGTCGAGGTCCCAGGGGCCGCAACGGCGAGCCCGGGTGCCGGGGTCCAGGCGGAGAAGGTGGAGGCATCGATCGCCGCGTTCGGTGGCAGCGTCGCGTAGCGCACGTCGTAGCCGACGACCGGCTGGCCGCCGCTGTCGCTCGACTGCCGCACCACCAGCGTGGCGCCGCTCCCGCTGGGGGTCGCGCTGGCCGTGAACGAGACCGGGCGTGGCAGCGGCGCCGGTGTGGCCGTGCAATCGACGGAGGAGGAACATGCCCCCAGCGACAGCGACACCCGGGCCGGCCCGGCCGCACCGCCGGCCAGCAGCAGGCGCCCCACCCCGCTGCCGGGATCGCTGCTGATCGTGTCGTCCGGCGGGTTCACCTCACCGGTCACGCCGCTCCAATCACCGTAGCCGGCCATGTCGCTGGTGGCGGCGGCCCCGGCGGAGCCCAGGCTGAACGGAACCCGAAACAGCACCGACGGCTGGCCGACGTTCCCGTGCTGGCCATCGGCGGCGTAGAACTCCAGGTCGAGCGCCGTCTGCTCGGAGGGGTAGCTGTTCGCCGCGTTGGTGTCGAACTCCTTGGCCACCTCGACCGCCAGCGCGTAGCTGCCGGCGGCGAGATCGGAGGGGACCACCCAGCTCCCGGTGAACGGCGCACCATAAGGAGGGGTCGCGGCCGCGACCGTGTCGACGTCGTCGAGCGCGAAGTACTGCGCCGAGTCGCCCGGATCGCAGGAGCCGGGTTGGCCGATCCGCGGCAGGCAGGGGCTTCCGCCGAAGTTGAAGAGGTCGGCGCGCGGCGGGTAATAGGACTCGGGCTGCGTCGGATCGAGCAGTCCCTTGGCGCTGCGAAACAGGCCGCTCGGGCAGGTGACCGCGTCGACGATCTCGGAGAGCGCCATCGGGCGGCAGAAGTAAGGCTCGGGCGACGACGTGTCCTCGTGGTTGACGAGCTCGTCCTCCATCCCGTCGTTCATCGCCACGAAGGGGTAGAGCTGGCCGCGGGCGTGGGCCCAGATCGGGAGCGCCATCGGCCGCCGCCCGTAGGGGAACCGCGGCCCGGAGAGCAGGTTCCAGGTCCCGGGGCGGTTGCCGATCCCATGGATCGCCACCGCGTTCGTGACCATGAGCGTGTCGATGAACTGGGTGCCGTCGGCGCTCTCCAGCCACACGGCGATCTGCGGCCCAAGGTCAGGATGGTTCGGGTCGAAGACGCAGCTGGTGTCCCCCGCGGCGCGGAAGCAGTCGGGCTGGAACGTGTAGTTGAGGACGGTACAGGGCGCGGCGGCCGCGCCGGGAGCGGGCAGCGCCGCCACCAGCGCGGCGGCGCTCAGCATGGAGAGTCCACGCCTCACATCATCAGAGCTCGAGACCGTCCATGGCGTCGTCCGACTTCTTGGAGGCCTTCTTCTTGCTTTCGGACGCGCTCTTCGAGTTCACCTCGGAGGGCTTGACCGCCTTGCCGGAGGTCGACGGCACGACGATGTCGGCGTGCTCCTCGGTCCCTGGCTTCTTGGTCTCGTGGCCGACGACGCAATCGATGATGTCGTCATTCTCGTCGTTGGATTCCTTGCCGCGGGTGGCAACCGCCTCCACCAGCTCATCCTTCTCGACGGTCTCCGGGTTGACGATCTTCCGCTTGTCGACCACGCGCTCGTGCGTCGACTGCTCGTAGAGCACCAGGCAATACACGCCGTAGAACTCCGATCGGTCGACCAGCTTGAGGCGATCGCCGCCGGCGTTCCAGGCGAAGTGATCGAGCGTGTGGTTGATGCCCCCCTTGACCTTGTCGTCGCGATAGACCGCGCGCGCGTTGCCGTAGCGGGCCTCCATACTCTTGCCGAAGTCCTCGAACGACTTCCCCTGCAGGGCGTCCTTGTTGAAGGCCAGGAACATTTTGTAGAGCCCGTCCTCGAAGAAGAAGAAGTAGCGGGTCCAGGCGTCTTCCTTGGTGACCAGGACCGCCTCCGACGTCCCCTGCTGAAACTCGGGGCCGACGATGGAGACGTCCCACCCGCTCTTCTGCCCCTCGAACTTGGTGAAGCTCTTCTTGACCGCGCCGATCTCGCGCATCATCTCGTCGCGCACGCGCTGCTGCTTGCCAGGATCCGCCGAAGCCTCGGTGATCCGCTTCTTGTACTTCCCCTCGATCCCCACCCGCACGGCGGCCATCACCTCCTCCGGCTTCATCCCCCACTTGAAGGTTCCAGCGTCGGGATCGCCGAGGTGCACCGCCTTCAGCTTGTCGACCTCCTTGGCGCTCGCCACGGGCGCGTTCCCCTCGCCGCCCCCCTTCTTCTTGCCTTTGCCATAACTCGGACCGCTCGTAGCGACGGCCGCAACGCCGAGCGACAGAGCCAGCACAAAAGCACCAGTAATTCTCATCGGGGCCTCCTCGTGACCGTCCCGGCGCGCGCCGGAGGGACTTCGGAAGTTAGCACAAAACATCGAGCCGAAATAACGACGTTCGCAGGGTGTTTCTCACTCTTTTTCGGAGTCGGGCGAGGGGGCAACCCGGCCGTCCGATTCAGCGCGCCGCGCCTCATCCGCTGCCCTGTCCTGCGCCCCCTCCTGCTCCTTGTCGTCGGCCCACGAGCCGTCGATCTTGGTCGGGTGGTAGCGGTCGGCGCGCCCGTTCTGCAGGTCCTGATCGGGCGTCGCCGAGTAGACCGCCCGCTCGCCCGGGCCGGAGTAGTCGATCCAGAACGCCGAGCGATCCTTGCGGACGTCGAGGTGAACGAAGGTCGAGTTCGGGTAGTAGCCGACGCCCACCTTGTCGAACGTGCGCCGCAGATAGTCGCGCAGCTCGGCCGTCTTGACCCCCTCGACGCGGAAATCGCAGGCCAGCCCCTTCATGTGCGGGCTGTGCGGGTTCTTGGCCACGTCGGGGTGACGGTAGCCGGAGACCACCTCGAGGCGCCGCCCGGGCCAGTGGTGCCCCGTCGTGTAGAGCAGCTTCATGAGCCGGGGGTCCATCTTGTGCTCGACGTTGGTGTAGTGGCAGCGCAGGAAGTGATTGAAGCGGCGCTGCATCCCCTTCACCGGGCGCCCCTTGGTGTCGCGCAGCCGCAGCGCCATCGTCTCGCGCCGGTTGACGTGATAGAGGACCACCGGACTGTTCTTGGGGGCCTTTTTGGTTCCCTTCGCTCGCTCGGTTCCCTTGGCCCCCGTCGCCGATTTGCGCGCCGGGATGGTCCCCTTGACGGTGCTGGCGGCCGGCCGCTTGGTGGACGGCGCCGTCGCGGACGAGGCGTGCACCGGCGCCACCGCCGTCAGAGCGAGCAGCGCGAAGGCGATGGAAGGAGCGGCGAGCTTCGACATCTGGCGGTTGGTGCGCCGAGCGCCCTTCTTCAGCATGAGCGACGCGGCCACCAAATCCATCAAAACGGAGCTACGGGCGTGACGTCAACTTTCTCACCCATTCGACGAGGAGATCGTGGGCCGCGCGCGGCGACAGCTCGTCCGGATCGAGGGCCCGCAGGCGGTCGAGGATCTCCCGCGATGCCTGGTCCTCGATCGCCTCCGCCCGGGCGGCTGCCGGCGCGAACAGGCCGAGCTGCCCCGCCCCCGCCTCGGCGGCTCCCGGCGCGACCGGACGGGGAGATCGCCGGCGGCTCCCGGCGCCTCGAGCGTTCGGAGGATGGCACGGGCGCGCGCGATGACCGCGGGCGGCAGGCCGGCCAGCTTGGCCACCTCGACCCCGAACGAGCGGCTGGTCCCGCCGGCCTGCAGCTTGCGCAGGAAGACCACCTCCCCTTTCCACTCACGCGCCGCGACGCTGACGTTGCGGACGCGCGGATGCTGGGCCGCCAGCGCCGCCAGCTCGTGGTAGTGGGTGGCGAACAGCGTCTTGGCGCCGATCTGGTCGTGGATCTGCTCGGCGACGGCCCAGGCTATCGAAACGCCATCGTAGGTCGATGTCCCGCGCCCGATCTCGTCGAGGACGATGAGGCTCCGCGCCGTGGCGTGCCGCAGGATTTGCGCCGTCTCCCGCATCTCGACCATGAAGGTCGACTCGCCGCGGGCCAGGTTGTCGCCGGCGCCGACGCGGGTGAAGATCCGGTCGCAAAGCCCGATGCGGGCGGCGCGGGCGGCGACGAAGCCCCCCATCTGCGCCTGGATGACGGCCAGCGCGACCTGCCGCATCAGCGTCGATTTGCCGGCCATGTTGGGGCCGCTCACGATGAGGATCTGCTCGGCGGCGGGATCGAGGCGGACGTCGTTGGGGACGAAGCTGCCGGCCGCCGCCAGCCGCTCGACGACGGGGTGGCGCGCGTCGGCGAGATCGATGACCCCGCTGTCGTCCACCACCGGCCGGCAGTAGCCGTTTCTGTGCGCCACCTCGGCCAGCGCCGCCAGCGTGTCGGCGGCGGCGACGCGCCCGCCAAGCGCCAGCAGCCGCTCGGCCTCCCCCGCCACGCGCGCGCGCAGCGCGGTGAAGAGCGCCAGCTCCATCGCAATCCGCCGCTCGTCGGCCGAGAGCCGAAGGCCGACGACGCCTGCATTAGCCCAAGGGCGAATGGTCGGGCCTGGTCCGGCACGGTTTCGGCGAGCAAGGCTACGGCCACGGCGAACACGCCGCCCACGCCAAGCCCCGTGAGGAAGCGGTAAGCGGCGAAATCCCAGGCTAACCGAGAAATGCGCTAGACCCGTGAAGATCGAATAGAGAAAAACGGTAGCCATGAGCGTTTTCACGCGGCCGGCGCGATCGCCCATGATGCCGAAGCCCAGACCGCCGACCGCCCAGCCGATCAGGAAGATCGAGGTGGCGTAGCCGGCGTACTTCTTGACGTCGTCGCCATGCAGGGAGCGGATGATCTTCTTGACGTCCTCGGGTTGCTCGGGGAGAGCCTGTCCTCGGCCGCCGCCTTGGCGACACGCGGGTCGTTGTCAGCGGGCAGAGGCATCAGTTCGGCGACGGCGCCGGCGGGCCAGGTTGAAGAGTTGCTGATCCATGCAATCGAGAACCCAGGCCATCGACGCGACGACGAAGACGAACCAGTGATAGCGGTTGAGCAGACCGAGACTGCGCCAGCCGGTGACTTCGGGGGTGGCAAGTGTAGGAGAACGCGGGGTGTGGGGATGCTCATGGTGGCTCGGCAGGAGGGTTCGCGGGTGAGGGCGGTGAATGTCTGATATACCCGGGGGGAGGGTGAGATGCCAGTGTATCCGGCGGAGAATCAGGCTTGTCAGCGAACGTGATCTTTGATGCACTGGTGCTGCTGGGCGTCCGCGGGGCAACGAAGTACCAAGTGGAAGTGTGTGCGCAAACCGCGACTGGAGTAGCTATCCATGAAGCTGGAATCAGTAGCCATTCGGGACTTTCGGTCGATCGAACAGCTTGACCTTGCGTTCAAGGATGACCTCGACTTGATTCGCGATTGCATCCCCAATCGTCGGGCCCAACACCAGCGGAAAGACGACGATTCTCGATGC
Source organism: uncultured Pseudomonadota bacterium (assembly GCA_963723305.1). Lineage (GTDB taxonomy): Bacteria > Myxococcota_A > Polyangia > Fen-1088 > Fen-1088 > JADGRB01. The sequence goes on along the minus strand of CAVRRT010000103.1, from coordinate 3,407 downwards.
AATCTCACTTAGCCTGATGCCTGCAACCGAGTTATACCAATTGCGAGAGGGATTGCGCCTGAGCCCCCCGGCGATCGTTCGGTCAGGAGCCGTGAGGGCCACCGTTTCCTCAACCATCTGGTTCAGCGACGACGAGCTCGAGGCAACCCGGGAAGTGATGGAACGTGCCGGAAACCCCTACCACCGACGTTTGCCGATCGGGGAACCGTGTCACGGTCCACTGGAAGTTCCCCGATCCGCAGGGACGGTTCCGGACCGGATATTCCTATTGTGAACCTCATGACGGCTGGCTCCTGTTCAAAGGTCGGAAAGTCCTGGTCAAAAACCTCCCGTCCCCGGTCTGGGATCGAGGCTTTTCCGGCGTCTGGGCAGCATCGCGATGTTCGACCGACAGCGAACCGGCCTTTCCAGGCGCCTCTCCACAAGAGCGAAGCCTGTTGGGACACCTGCTGAACCCAGACCAGCCGGAGGGTTATGAGGATGGGAACAGCTCTGTCGATCCGGGAACCATGCGCCCGTCCGGGTCAGGAGAAGTTCAGCCACGACGGACTCCCGGCTCATCTTGACCAGCCTGGCGATGAGGGCCCAAGTCGCCCAGGATCCCGAAGCGACCGAGAAAGAGGATTTCGCCCGACTCCGCTCCCTCTACGAGCGAGTGTGCAAGCCGCACACGATCGGCGAGCTGTACAACACCGAGCACGGGCTGGACATGGAATTCAGGGGCCCCCGAGGCCGCTACTACTACGACGGCCTGAGCAGCGGCCAGCAAATGATCCTGCCTGATGCTCCTCCAGTTCGCCACCCGGCGAATCCACCGTTCGATTGTCCTGATCGACGAGTTGGAATTGCACCTGCACCCACTCTGGCAGGATCGTCTGTACGCCTCGCTCCTCGATCTGGGGGACGACAATCAGCATATCTTCACTACGCACTCCGCGCATCTGCGAGACACGATCCGAGAGCAGTTCTACTACGCGACGGGCGAAATTGCCGGCCATCCGGTTGCTTAGTAAGGAGGCATCCTCATGGCCGAATTGTGGCTGGTATGCGAGGGCGAACCCGGAAGCGTGGACGTCGCTGTCCTGCAACGCGTTTTCGCGAACGTCTTGATCGCTGAGATTATCGTCGAGCCGGCATGTGGGAGCAGCCCGAGCGTGGTGGCCCGCTTCCTTGAGATCCAGCAGCGGAGGCCGAGCCGCGTTCCTCAACGACCGCGACTACCGGCCCCGGAGGGACGCCGAAACCGGCGAGTAAAAGACGGGCGTCGAGGGTTTCTTTAGGCATTCGAATCGGAGTTTCTACTTCTTGGCACCGCAGATCATCCTCCATGCGTTCCAGCACTCAGAGATCGCTTCATACATCAGCGTGCCGGTCAACTTCCCGCTTGGTGCGCGGCTCTTCCGCCAACGATGGAGATGTAGCAGCAGCGTTGCAGGATTGTGCCCGTACACGAGCAGCCGAAGAAGCATGTCGCCTTGCTACACACCGGCTTTGGGCTGCACTACCTACATCGGTGGGACAGGTTCAGAGACGACACCCGCCGCGGCCGAGTGTCGCAGGCCCCATCGGTCCTGCTGAATGGCGGGAAGCTCTCTGTCAGGAGATTGAAAGAGTACGGAACGCGGCCGAACAGAGTGCCGTGGCGCCGCAATTCGCACGTGAAGCCGTGATACCCTGGTTCGATACGGCACATGAGGAAGTCACGGCTGCCGCATATCTCGAGGGTCTGGAGTTCCTGCTCGATACCCCATGGCCGTGACATGCTGAAAGCCTTTCTTCAGTGGCTTCTCTCGCGCGGCATTTGACTGTCATTCCATCGACTTTGTAGCGAACTTACCTTCGCTGCGGTCGATGTGTACACCAGCAACCGAACCGTCTACGGGTCAGACGACTTCCTTGATTTGGCGAACGAGGTACGCGCAGGTTCGGGTTGGGCCCCTTGGCGTGATTCCCTCCCAGAACTCAAATCCACCTCCCCATTTACCCCGCCCCCCTCTTTCCTGTATGATGATGCTTTCCCTCCCCGCACCTGGCGTGAGAGGAGCGTCCGCGTGCCCGACGATGGTACACGACTCGGCTTCCTCGGTGCCGGCCGCATGGCCACGGCGTATCGCCTGCGCCTGGACTGCCTCCGGCCGAATCGCCGCCGCCGCCACGCTGGCCAGCGACCCGTTTCCGCCGCGCAGCTCCTTCGCCGGCGAGACCGGCTGCGCCGTCACGCACGACAATCGCCGGGTGGCGTCCCACGCCGATTTGCTCGTCCTCTCTGTCAAGCCGCAGACGATGGCGGGGCTGCTGCGGAGTTCGTCGACGTCGTCGGCAAGGCAGAGCGCGCTGGTGTCTCGGTCGCGGCGGGGGTTACGCTCGGCCATCGCTCGCCGACGGCCTTGGTGGCGGCTTCGAGGCGTTGTTCGCGTGATGCCCAACACGCCTTGCCTCGTTGGCGCAGGCGCAATCCGGCTTTGCCCCGGCCGCACGCCGCGGCCGGGGATGTGGCGCTGGTCCGCGGCTGTCTCGACGCCGCGGCGAGTCGTTCCGTGTCGCCGAACCTCTTCTCGACGCCGTCACCGGGCTCTCGGGCTCCGGGCCTGCGTTCGTTTACGTAATGATCGAGGCCCTCTCCGACGGCGGTACGTCAGCATCGGCTTGCCGCGCGATATCGCCACCGCGTGGCCACCCAGACGCTGTTCGGGTCGGCGAAGCATGGTGCTGGAAACCGGGCAGCATCCCGGCGTGCAATCAAGGACGCCGTTGCCAGTCCCGGCGGCACCACGATCGCTGGGTTGCATGCGCTGGAGACAGCGCCGGTGTCGTGGGGGGTTGATGGACGCGGTCGAGGCCGCCACGAGGCGGTCGGCGGAACTGGGGAAGGGGAAATAAGGGAAGAGGTTTGACATATGAGCACCAATCAATTCAGCCATTTCCTCGCCTTTCTCGAGCGCCTGGACGCGGCGCAGGCAGCTTCGACACTACACGCTTTCGCATACCCGCGATGACGCCGTCATGGTAAGCGTGGTCTCGCCTGGCACCTACTGGGAGATCGAGTTCATGGAGGATGGCACGGTTGACGTCGAACGGTATGTCAGGCACAGGAAAAATCGAGGACAAATCCGCCCTCACCGACCTTTTCGATGCATTCTCCGACGAGCCCACGGTGACCCATGACACCACCCGATAACGAACGCATCCTGGTCATGGACTTCGGCATGCGCAGAATTACGGCCAGCTCATCGCCCGGCGGATTCGCGAGCAGAACGTCTTCTGTCAGATCATTCGCCATGATCTGCCGGCGTCACGGCCCATCGCCGAGCTGAAACCGCACGGCATCATCCTGTCCGGTGGGCCGGCGAGTGTGTACGATCCGGGGGCTCCGCACTGCGATCCCGGGCTGTTCGATCTCGGCGTGC
>CAVRRT010000102.1:0-39770 GCA_963723305.1 uncultured Pseudomonadota bacterium | reverse complement strand
AGGCCGCCACCGAGGGGCGCTGCCATTCGCGCTCCGCGAAGGTCCGCAGGTGGTCCGGAAGCGGCTCGTTGGTCTTGACCAGCCGCTGCAGCATCATCGCCAGATCGGTGTCGGCGATGCACCAGGCGCCGAAAAGCGCGCCACCGTCGGCCGGCACGGCACGCCCGGCGAAGCTCACCAACTTTTCGGCCGCTCTTTGCGCCGCCCGCGAGAGCGGCGCGTACGGCGGCAACGTGCCGTGCGGATAGAAGACGTATTCGGCCGAGCGCTCCTCGCGGATTGGCAGGAGATCGCTGCGGACCCAGGCCATGATTTGGCGGGCCCGTGCCCGCTGCTGCGGGTCCTGGGGCAAGAGGGGCGCGTGCTCCGGCGGCGGCCACTTGTCGTCGAGGTATTCGATGATGGCGCTCGACTCCGAGAGCGAGAAATCACCGTCGACCAGCGACGGCACGCGCGCCGTGAATGAGGTCTGCACATACGCCGCCGATTGTTGCGCCCCCTCGTGCAACGCCAGCGTCTGAACCTCGAAGGGGAGCTTCTTCTCGCTCAGTCCGACGAAACAGGAGAGGACGTAGGGGCTCGACCACATGGTGTTGCCGTAAAGAACGAGACGAGTTGGTGAGGTCATCTGGAGCGAACTATGGCGCAGTTTGGAGTGACGGGCCGGGCATTCAACCTTCGTGGCGGTAGCCGGCGCCGTGGACCGTCGCGATCAGGCGCGGGCGCGACCGGCGTCAGCGTCCGGCGACCAGCGTCAGCGTCCGGCGACCAGCGTCAGCGTCACGGCGACCAGCGTCAGCGTACGGCGACCAGCGTCAGCGTACGGCGACCAGCGTCAGCGTACGGCGACAATGAACAGCCGCGGAAACGAGAACAGCCGCTTGCCGTCGCTCCGCGGTGGATAGGCAGCGTCGATCGCTTCGCGGTAGGCGCCGAGGAAGCTGCGGCGTTCGGCCTCGTCGAGATCGTCGAGGTACGGTCGGAGGCCGGTCCCTTTGACCCATTCGACGATGGCCGCCGCATCGGGCATCACGTGCTCGTACGTCGTCCGCCAGATGTCGACCGCCGTCATGCGCGGCGCCAGCAGATCGTAATAGAAGGCGGCGCCCGCCACGGGTGTCAGCGCGCGGATCTCCTTCCGGCCCGGCGTCAGCTTGGCGCGCGTCTCGCGCATGAGGCGATGGCTCGGCTCATCGTGGTTGTGCGGCATCTGCACCGCCAGAACGCCGCCCGCGCGGATCTTGCCGACCAGCGCGGGGAAGAGCGTGGCGTGATCGGGAAGCCAATGAAAGAGGGCGTTCGCGAACAGAAGGTCGACGGGGCGGGGCGGCGTGAAGGTCCCAGCGTCGGCGAGAATCCACTCGAGCCCGGGCAGATCCTTACGCGCCCTCTCCAGCATCTCGGGTGAATTGTCGACGCCGATGACATGGGCCTCCGGCCAGCGATCCCGCAGGAGCGCCGTCGAGTTGCCGGGTCCACACCCGAGGTCGACGACGTGCGCGGCACGCTCGAGCGGCACACGCGTCAAGAGCTCGCGCGCCGCGCGCGTGCGCTCGTCGCCGAATTTCAGGTATTGGGCGTCGTCCCAGCTCATCGCTCGTCAGGATAGCCGACCGAGAACGCCGTCGGTACCGGCGGCGCTTACCTCTGCGTCCATGGCCTGGAAGGGCGGGGGCGGGTCGTCGCGCGGTCAAGGTCGAGCGCGGGAACCTCGTGACGGCGGGCCAGATTGTCGTCGCGTCGCAGCTCGCCGCTCGGCTCGCTCCTTCTCCTCCGCCAGGGCGCAGAGCTGGATGATCGGACGCAGGCGCTCGGCCAGGAAGTCGCGGAACAGACCGACGCGCGCCGGCTCGTAGGCCACCGGCGGTGAGACCAGGTTCATCTCGGCGCCAGGGAGGCCGTGATCCGGCAGCAGGCGGACCAGGTCCCGCCTCCGCCCGCGCAGACCACTTTTGATCGCCCAGCCGAAGTAGGCGTCGGGGCAGAGCGCGATGCCGATGCCGGCCGCGGCGGCGTCGGCGGCGACCGCCATGTCGTGCACGATCAGAGGGCCGCCGATCTTGACGGTCTCCTCGCCGTCGGGTCCGGTCAGGCGGATCTGATCTCGCTGGTGCGGCTCGCCGAAAAGAATGAAGCGGTGGGACCCGAGATCGCTCACCCGCCGCGGTGTCCCCGCCCTGCGCAGGTAGGCGCGCGAGGCGAAGAGGTGGTGGTCGGTGCGCCCGAGCCGCCGCACGATCAGCGACGAATCGACCAGCGGGCCGGCCCGCAGCGCCAGGTCGAACCCCTCGGCCAGGAGGTCGACCCGGCGGGGCGTCAGGACGACGTCCAGCTGCGCCTTGGGGTACCGCGCCAGGAACTCGCCGAACAGGCCGACGAGGAAGCCGGTGTTGTCGCCACCCGTCGTGAAGCGGATCGGCCCGGCGATCTCGCGGCTCATGTCGGTGACGGCGGCGCCCGCGTCGGAGAGACCGGCCAGGGCGGCCCGCGCGCGCTCGAAGTAGAGCCGCCCGGCCTCGGTCGGCACCAGCTTGCGCGTGCTGCGCTGAAGCAGCCGGACGCGCAAGGATTTCTCCAGCGCGCTGACGCGGCGGCTGACCGACGACTTCGGCAGGCCGAGGGCGCGCGCCGCCTCGGTGAAGCTGCGCGCCTCGACCACCCGCACGAAGGTGCTGACCTGACTCAGATCCGGACCGTCAATTGTTGCTGTCACGACAACGATATGTTGTCACAGATCGGTCTGGTTGTCCGCCGCGGGACGAACAATGCTTAGGTTGCTTGAAAGGAGCATCACCATGAACACGATTCGCCGTTACCTTCCGACCGCCGCCCGCCTCTTTCTGGGCCTGGCCTTCACCGTCTTCGGCCTGAACTTCTTCCTGCACTTTCTCCCCATGCCCGCCGCACCGCCGCGCGCGGCCGCCTTCGCAGGCGCGCTCTTCGCCAGCGGCTACTTCTTCCAGCTGCTCAAGACCACCGAGGTCGTGGCAGGCCTCCTGCTCTTGACCGGCCGGTTCGTCCCGCTGGCGCTGGCTGTGCTGGCGCCCATCGTCGTGAACATCGTGGGCTTTCACCTGTTCCTCGAACCGTCGGGGCTGCCGTTGCCGCTGGCCATGTCGGTGGCGGAGATCTTCCTGGCCTGGAGCTATCGCGGCGCCTTTGCCTCGATGCTGCGGGCACGCACGCCGCTGTCGGGCCCGATCCCGGCGGACAGCGCCGCGCCCCAGCCGCTCCGCGCGGCGGCGTGAGGAGAAAGAAACCGGCGCCGGTAGAGAGGAGCCGGCCTCCCCTCGGAACGCGGAGACCGGCGCGTCCCTCACCGATCGTAACGGATCGCCGCGACCGTGTGGTGCCGGCGCGGGCAGAGGTAGATGATCTCTCCGCGCGCGTCGTCGTCGAGGCGCGCGTGGGGCCGACCGATCTCGCCGCAGGCGCCGCAGCGGGCGCGGGCGGCTCCGTCCTTGGGGAGCAGCGGGCGATGGGCGGCGCGTGGTTCGGGGCAGAGGGTGCAGGCGGGGGGCGGCGACTCGGTCACGCCGTAGCGTAGATCAAGTTCGGGTTGGCCGCGGGCCGGAGAGTGCGCTCTCGGTCTGGTAGCGCGCCAGAAGGTGCTTGAGGTCTTCGGGGCTGTCGGCTTGCATCTGATCGAGCAGGGCGATCGCCGCGTCGGCGCGATCTTGGCGGTGCTGGTTCTTGATGTTCTCGATCTTGGAGTGCAGCTTCTTGAGACTGGTCAGCGACCCCTTCGCCTCGGCCGAGGTGAGTGTCTCTGGACCGAGCGCATCGACGACCACGTCGGTCAGCCAGCCGAGCTGCTTGCCGTAGGACGCCTGCTCGAACACGCGCTTTTCGATGGCCGGAACACCGGCGCCCGGTTGGATGCCGCGGAAGAACGCGTCGAGTGACACATCGACGGCACCGCTCAGCGGCCAGGAGACGTTGGGCGCGTAGACCCAGATCCAGGGGAACATGTGGCGGCGTTAAGTTGCGTCGTCGCGCCGCGGCCGACAAGGGCTCAGCCGACCGCGATTCATGAACGTCAGCCTCCGAGCGGGAGGCGGACCACGGTCGTCGAGAGGCTCTCCTCGCCGCTGGTGATGTAGAGCGTCCCCTCGGTGTGAACGAGCGCCCACTTGGCGTTGCGATCGGTCACCGCGGCGAGAGCATCCAGGAACGCGCCGTCGAGCGCATAGACCTCGATGCTCTCGACCCTGTGGATCGCCCGCTCGCGCGCTGCGGCCCGAAGCAGATCCGGATCGTTGTGCGTGAAGATGACCAGCCGAGGAGACGCCTTGCTGGCCTTGTGGAGCCGCTCGGCGGACGGCGTCCCCACCTCGATCCAGGTTCGCAGTGTCCCCTGGAGGTCCTTGACCCAGACCGCCGGCTCGTCGGTGTTCGAGAGCCCCTTCGAAAAGGCGATCCCCTCCTCGTAGCAGAGGCAGTAGGCGATGATCCGCGTCAGCAGGTAACGCATCGTCTCGGACGGGTGGCGGCCGAGGCGCAGATCGAGCGACTCATACACGCCGCGATCGACGTCGGAGAGCTCGATCTGAAGGTGATAGACGGTCGCGGAGAGCGCCACGGCCGGGCACTTTACATGGATCTGGTGCGTGAGTTGCTTCCCGCTGCCAAGCGCGCTTCGCACCCTTGGCGTGGCCAGCGCCCCGAAAAAGCCCGAAATCCGGCGGTCTCTCGATTGGCCCGGAATGTGCTCATTGCTGGGAGCCAATGCCCGCCCCCATGGATTCGCGCCCCCCCGCAGCAGATTCTGCTCCCGACCGTTCGGCCAGCTCCGACAGCCGAGACAAGCCAACATCGCGCCCCGATCCCAAGGCGCCCGCGCCCCTCGAGCCGCACTGGGAGCCGGTGATCGCCTCCGCGACCGACTAGGCCGCCTCCGGGCGGCGCGGCGTCGGGCATGGTTCGCCTCGCTCACCGTTGCCTTACGGCAACGCGCTTCGAGGCAGCGAACGGCCTGCCACCCTGCTTCCGGCCCGCGCGTCAGCTCACGCGTCGAGCGTCAGGATCTCGCCCCGGACGACGCCCGCTTCGATGTTCAGTCGCCCGACGGTGACCGGCAGCTTGAATCGTCGCGGCCCCGCGCTGCCGGGGTTGAACCACAGCACGCCGTTGCGTTCCTGCTGCCCGGGGCGATGAGAGTGCCCGGCCACCACGACGCGGAATCCTCCCGCTGCCGGGTCGAGGTCCAGCATGCCGACGTCGTGGATGACGTAGACGAGCGTTCCGTCTACATCGACCACCTCGGTGGTGGAGACCGCTTCCGCCCAGGTGCCTCGATTGTTGTTGCCGCGCACGGCGACGACCGGGGCCAGCGCACCGAGCGAGGCCAACAGCTCGGGGCCGCCGATATCGCCGGCGTGAATGATCCGGTCGACCCCGCGAAGCGCCGCCAGCGCCTCCGGTCGCAGGAGACCATGGGTGTCGGAGATGACGCCCAGGATCATGTTGGCCGCCGACGGCGGGTCAAAGCCGCGCCGACCATCCGGGGGGAACGACGACCAGGTTTGTCGGAGTCTCACCCCGGGCGAATTGATCGATCTGTCGCACCGCCGTTTCCCAGCCGCGCTCGAGGACGCCGACGGTCGCTCCCGCGACGTGGGGAGTGATCGTCACGCCGGGGCAGGTCCACAGCGGATGGGTCGGCGGCAGCGGCTCCGGATCGGTCACGTCCAGGATGGCATGAAGACGACCGGCCCGGGTCTCCGCCAGCAGCGCGTCCGTGACGACCAGGGTCCCGCGGCCCGGATTGACCAGGACGGCGCCATCCTTCATGGCGGCCAAGAACCGGGCGTCGACCAGACCGCGTGTCTCGGGCGTGACGGGAACGGCCACTACGACGGCGTCTTGCTCGGCCTGCACCGCGCGGAAGTCTTCCATCGCCAACACGCCCTCGCGGCGGCTTCGCCCGACCAGCACCAAGCGACAGGCGAAGGCCTCGAGCATCCGGCGGATCTGTGAGGCGATATCTCCGGCGCCGAGGACCGCGACCCGTTTGCCTGCGGGCGAGTCGGTGGCCCGATGGTCCCAAATCCGCTTGGCCTGAGTCTCCGCGAATCGATGGAGGTCGCGGTAGTGCGCCAAGAGCACGGCGGCCACCCATTCGGCCGTCGATCTTCCGTGCGCGCCGCGGGCATTCGATAGCCCAACGTTCGGCGGAATTCGATCCGTCCATTGATCGAACCCCGCATTGAGCGTCTGGATCAGCCGCAGGTGGGGCAGCGATCGGAAGAAGGCGACCTCCTGGTCGACGTCGCCGAGACCGACCACCACGACGGTCGCCTGCTGTTGCTCCGGCGTCGGCGCTTTCTGGGCGTCGTAGAGCGTCCCGCGGAGGTGGGGATAGTTCGCCAGCGCAGAGAGTCCCCGCTGATCGGGAACCAGAACCTGGATCGCTTCCATGGTGCCGTGAGCTTACGTGATTCGCTCGACGCGGGACGTCCGCGCCCGCCTGATTGCGGCCGGCGCGGGTCGAGCTCCCACAATCCTACGATCAGCAAAGACCCGTGCCCTCCCGGGGCCGCGCGGAGGCAAGCCGTATACAATCGCGGCCGGATCGCCCTCTTGTCGCTCGCCAGCGTCGCCGCAATCGCTTTCGTCGGTACCGTCTTCTGGGTCGCCAGCCCGGAGGCGGCCACCGCGCTCGCCGGGGCCCAGCATCGCTGGCCGCCCGTGCTCATCGGCCTGGTGGCCGCCAGCGGCCAGTCGGTGGCGCTGGTGGGCCTTTTCTTCTTCGGCGCGGAGCTGCGCCGTCGCTGGCGCTGGTTCGACCAACAGTGCGAGCGCGCGCGTGCCCGCTCGCGGCTCGGCACCGAGCGGTACGCGATGGGCGTGGTCGTGGCCAGCGGGCTCCTGGGATTTCCCCCCATCTCGGTCACGGCGGCGCTGATCCCCGGTGTCGCGCCGCGGCCACGCCGGTTGTTGCCCCTCCTGCTGCTCGTGCGCCTGGCGCGCTTCGTGGCGCTGGCCTGGGCCGGGGCGCTCTTCGGGTGGCACCTCCCCTGGTAGATCACCGCCGCTCGTCGCGCCCAAGATCAAAGACCAAAAGACGACGTGATAGGACGGCTTTCTGGCCGCTGCCGCCTGTAGCCCGAAGGGCGGGCACTGGCCTGCTGGTCTAGTCTAAGCCACCGTTACTCTTGGCCTACCGTCTCCTGAATTGCGGAAATGCGATTTTCGGTTGTGCTCGAGATGGGCGCCCATCGAAAGAAATGGGGCGTTTGTTCGGCCCATTTTAATGGTGCGCGTGATCCGCATTCGAACGCCCGGGAATTCACCGTAGATGCGGTGCACTCTCCGTTCGGTTGGACCGAGGCCGCATCACGTCATCGGGTCCAACACCGCCGCGGTGGCTTCCGCCGCTCGCGTCACGATGGACATATCGCACGGCGTTCACCACGGTTTTTTGGATCTTACAAAAGAGGTTGGGGCCCATGAATAGAGCCATGAATAGAATCACGGGTAGCTCGGGTAGCACCTGTAGATCGATCGCCGGCGTTTCTCTCTCTCTCTTCCTCGCGGCCTGCGCGGCGTCGAACGGTGGTGACGGCACCGGTGGCACGACCGGCAGCGGCGGCGCGGGGACCGGCGGTACGACCGGCAGCGGCGGTACCACTGGGACCGGTGGTGTCAAAGCGACGGGCGGTTCGAACGGGACCGGTGGCCTGATAGGTACCGGCGGCGCGAACAGCACGGGCGGTTCGACGGGGACAGGCGGCACAACCAGCACGGGCGGTTCGACCGGCACCGGCGGCGCGGCTGGCGCCAAAGGGGGCGCAACGGGCACCGGCGGCACGACGAGCACGGGCGGCACGACGGGTACCGGCGGCACGACGAGCACCGGCGGCACGACGGGCGCCGGCGGCACGACGAGCACGGGCGGCACGACGGGCACGGGCGGCACCTCGACCAACGTGACGGTGCAGCTCGGTCAAACGGAGCAGACGATCGAGGGATTCGGAATCAACGACAACTGGGCCGCGGGCTCGACGCCGTCCTCGCTCTTCACCACCAGCGGCAGCGGCATTGGCCTCACCATCCTGCGCACCGGGATGAGCGACACCGGCGCCTTCTATAACAGCGGCGAGACCACGGGGGACGTCGCGACACTCAAGGCCGGGGCCGGCTCGGACGCCAAGCTGATCGGGTCGGTCTGGAGCCCGCCTACCAGCTGCAAGACCGCGAACACGGTCAACCCGTCAGATTCGAACGGCCTCGATGGCGGACACTTGATGGTGAGCGCGAGCTGCGCCACCACCTGGGCGAACACCATCGCCTCCTTCGCCGCCTCGAACGGCTTCTACGCCATGTCGATCGGGAACGAGCCTGACTTCAACTCGTGCGGCTCGAACGATCCGTGTAACGGCGAGTATCCGACGACCCTCATGACGGCGACCGAGATGGTGGCCTGGGTCAAGACGGCCAAGACCGCCTTCATGTCAAAGGCCCCGAACGTGAAGATCATCGCTCCGGAAGCGTCGGAGTGGCTCCACACCTGGTCCAACGTTTCGGCCGGGCCGGACGTCAACGGCCACGAGAGCTCGGATCCCTTGAAGTGCGGCTGCTTCCCGAACATGAACACCACCAGCTGCGCCGCCACCTGCACGACGGGCGGTGGATACGACTACGGCCACTACCTGGCCGCCGACACGGCAGCCTGGGGCGATTTCGACATTCTCGGCGTGCACCAGTACGACTCCCAGGTTGCGATGCCGTGGCCGGCCGATGTCAACGGTGGAAAGCCCAACAAAGAGGTCTGGGAGACCGAAATGTCCGGCGTGAAGTGGTGGCCGCAACAGGGGCCGAGCTGCGACATCACCAACGGCGTCGCGGTGGCGGGGTGGATTCACTCGGCGCTCACGGACGGCCAGGCGTCGGCCTGGCTCTGGTGGTGGTACCAGGCGTCCGGCACCGACGATAACGAGGGTCTGATGCTCAAGAGCGGAAGCAGCGCCAGCACCACCGGCTGCCCCGGCGGGACCGACACCAAGCGCCACTACACCCTCGGCAACTACAGCAAGTTCATCCGCCCGGGCTACAAGCGGGTGGACGTTACAGGAACCGCTCCCTCGGGCGTCCTTCTCTCGGCCTACACCGGCTCGAGTACCGTCGTCGTCGTGGCCATCAACAACAGCAGCGCGTCGGTCACCGTGCCGATCTCCATCGCCGGCGGGACGGCGCCCGCCTCCTGCATACCGTGGGTGACCTCGGCGACCGACAACCTCGCCTCAAAGACCGCGGTTCCGGTGAGCGGTGGTGGCTTCTCGGCGTCGCTCGCCAGCGCGACCGTCACCTCGTTCGTCTGCATGTAGCCTGGCGCTGAGCCCCGCTCAGCGCGCCGAACACGAGAATCAACCAAGGGGGCCGATGGCCCCCTTGGCCGTTCAAGGGCTCCCACCGAGGCGAAAGTCTCCGCTCAGCGTGGCGGGCGTTCCGGCTTCTGTCCGTAGCTCGCGAACTTCGTCGCCACCGCCGCCATCTCCCGCGCCGAGAGCAGGACCGGCGCGCCCAGCGAGCGGGCGATGAAGTACTGCATCGAGAGGGCCTCGACCTCTTCGGCCAGGAGGCGGGCCGTGCCGAGATCGGCGCCGAGGGCGACGAGGCCGTGGTTGGCGAGCAGGCAGGCGCGACGGCCAGCCAACGCCGCGAGCGCGTTCTTCGACAGCGCCGCGGTGCCGTAGGTGGCGTAGCGCGCGCAGCGAAGTTGCGCCCCACCGGTCTTGGCAACCATGTAGTGAAAGGCCGGCACCGCCCGCCGGAGGCAGGAGAGCGCCGTCGCGAACGCCGAGTGCGTGTGGACCACTGCCTCCACCTCGGGACGGCGGAGGTAGATATCCAGGTGGAGGCGCCATTCGCTGGACGGACGCAACCTCCCGCGCGCCCGGCCGTCGAGCGCGACCTCTACCATGTCGGCCGCCACGAGATCCTCGCAGGGGACGCCGGTCGGCGTGATGAGGAAACCGTTCGGCGCACGGCACGACACGTTGCCCGAGGTGCCCGCATAGAGACGGTGGTCCACCAGCCAGCGGACCGTCTCGAGGACCGGCCGGCGAAGCCGCGCCGTGCTCATGACGGGCGCGCCACCGTCGCTTTGACCGCCCGGCCCGCTTCGACGGGAAACAGCGCCGCCAACCCCTCGCGCGTGGCCGCCGCGATCCCGCGCTCCGTGATGAGCCCGGTGACGAGGCGGGCCGGCGTCACGTCGAAGCCGGGGTTTGCGACGGCCGTTCCGTCGGGCGCCAGGCGGACGGTCGCGACGGTGCCCGTTTCCGTCAGCCCCGAGACGGTCGTGACCTCGCTCGGCGCCCGCTCCTCGATCGCCACCGCGCGCCCGTCAGCGATGGTCCAGTCGATCGACGAAGAGGGCGCCGCGACATAAAGCGGGACGCCGCAGTCGCGCGCGGCCAGCGCCTTCAAGTACGTTCCTATCTTGTTGACGACGTCGCCGTTGGCGGTCGTGCGGTCCGTGCCGACCAGGACGAGATCGACCATTCCCATCTGCATCAGGTGGCCGCCGGCGTTGTCGACGATCAGCGTGTGCGGCACGCCGTGCTGGCCGAGCTCCCAGGCGGTGAGCGCGGCGCCTTGGTTGCGCGGCCGCGTCTCGTCGACCCAGACGTGCACCGGGAGACCGGCATCGTGCGCGGCATAGACGCCGGCCAGCGCCGTTCCCCAGTCGACGGTGGCCAGCCAGCCCGCGTTGCAGTGGGTGAGCACGTTGAGTCGCCCCTTCGCCCCCTTCGAGCGGGTCTGGGAGATCTGCCGCATGAGCGCCAGGGCGTGTCCGCCGATCGCGCGGTTGATGGCGACATCCTCATCGGCGATGGCGTCGGCGCGGGCGCGGGCCGCGTCGGCGCGCGCGCTCGGCGGCAGCGGCGCCAGCGCGACGGTCATGGCCTCCAGCGCCCAGCGGAGGTTCACCGCCGTCGGCCGGGTCGCGCCCAGGGTCCGGCTCGCCGCCCGCAAACCATCGTCCGAGGCGTCGGCGCGCATCGCCAGCCAGACGCCGTAGGCCGCCGTCGCGCCGATGAGCGGCGCGCCGCGCACCTGCATGGTCGCGATCGCGCGCGTCGCGTCCGCCAGCGATTCCAGCGTCCGGATCACGAATCGGTGCGGCAGCGCCGTCTGATCGATGATCTCCAGCGTCTCCTTCGTCGCCCAAATCGTGCGCGTCGGCTTGCCCCCAATGTTCATCCCTGTTCGCTCCGCGAGCTCATCGATCGACGCCTCCGTCCGGAGGCAGGCAGACCATGACCGACTGTCCGGAGCACATGGGTCCGCAATAGGCCTGCTCTTGCGTGCAAGTCGAGGCCGCCGAGCAGGGAAGCGAACCGTCCGCGTCGCATCTGGGGGCACACAGCTGTCCGCCGATGCAGACATAGCCGGCGGCACAGCTTGCTGGACCACAGGGGGTACCGGAGCACCCGAGCCAGAGAGAAAGCAGCACCAGGCCCACAATCGTCCGGAGGGGCGTCATCCCGTGAAGACTAGCGCAGGCCGCGACGACCAAAGCGCCCGACTTCGAGGATGCTTTGGTCCCGGGCGCCGTTCCGGCCTCGGAGCGGCGGTCAGGTCCAGCGAAACATCCGCACGGCGGCAACCGAGGTCACCACCGCCCAGCCGACGAGCACCGCGATCGGGACTGCCTGCGTGAAGATCGACGCGCCGTCGTTGACCACGTGGCGAAGCGCCTCGTTGAGCGCGCTCAGCGGAAGCAACCGGATCGCCGGCTGTACGGCGGCGGGAAACCGGCTCGATGAGAAGAACACGCCCGACAGCACCATCATCGGGAGAGTGACCAGGTTGATGAGCCCGTTCGCCGTCTCGCTGTTGGCGGCCCGTGCCGCGCAAAGCAGGCCCAGGCCGGCGAACGACCACGAACCAAGCAAGGCCAGCAGCAAGGTCGCGACGGCCGAGCCCTGGATCGTCACCCCGAAGGCGAGACGGGCGAACGCGAACAGCACGACCGCCTGGATCGGCACGAAGAGCAGACCCGAGACCCGAAACGACAGCAGGTAGTCGCGCCGGCGCATGGGCGTGGCGGCGAGGCGCTTGAGCAACTTGCGCTGGCGCGCATTCACGATGTTGAACGCCGCGCCCCACATCGCGCCGTTGAGGAGTTGCATCCCGAGCAGTCCGGGCACCAGCCAGTCGACGTAACGCCCGCCGCGCGCCACGGCGGTTTCATCGCGCGTGGCCAACGGATCTCGCCGTCCGGCGCTTCGCTGCAGCCGCTCGTCGGAAAGCCGGCGCGCGGCCGCCGCGTCGGGCCGGCCGGGATCGAACCGGTACACGAAGGGTGCGCCGGTGACCGCCGGCGGTATCACCGCCAGCAGGACGTCGCCCGCGCGGAGGCGCTCGGCGGCGCGACCAGATTCGAGGACCACGACCTCGATCCCGCCACCTCCTTTGCTGCCCTCGGCGCTGGACAGCGCCGCCGCCGTCGCGGCGGCACCCGGGCCGGCGACCACCGCCACCCGGATCCGCGCCGGGCCCTGGTTCCGAAAGGCCGTGCCGAGCGCGATGGTGATGAGCAACGGGAACCCGAACGTCCAGAACAACGCCCCCGGCTCGCGCAGAAACTGTTTGATGCGGGCGCCGCTGAGCGCCCAGAGTGGTCCGTCGGTCATGCTTAGTCCTCGCGGAGAGTGCGGCCGGTCAGAGAAAGGAACACGTCGTCGAGCGTGGCGGTGCGCGAGACGAGGCGCGTCGGCGTCACCCCGCGCGCAGCAAGCCGCGCCACCAGCGCCGGCAGCGCCACGTGCGGCTCGTCGATGGAGAGCGCGTAGCCGTCGCCGAGCGGGCGCAGTGCGCGCATCCCGGCCAGGCCCTCGAGCGCCCCGGCCGGCAGCGCCGGCTCGGTGCTGATCTCGACCAGGTGGTGGCCGCCGATCTCGTCGATCAGCGCACCCGGCGTCCCCAGCGCGATCCGCTTGCCGTGGTCGATGATCGCCACCCGATCGCACAGCCGCTCGGCTTCGTCCATGTAGTGGGTGGTCAAAACGACGGTCTTGCCCCGCGCGCGCAGCGCCGCGATCATCTCCCACAGCGCTCGCCGGGACTGGGGGTCGAGACCGGTGGTGGGCTCGTCGAGGAAAAGCACCTCGGGATCGCCGATCAGGCCGAGCGCGACCGCCAGCCGCTGGCGCTGCCCGCCTGAGAGCTTCATGACCCAGGTGTCGCGCTTCTCGCCCAGTTGCATGTCGTCGAGGAGCCTGTCGACCGGCAGCGCCGCGTGCCCCAGGTAGAACGTCCGGAACAGCCGCAGCGTCTCGACGACGGTGAGCCGGTCGAACAGCTTGGTCTCCTGCAACGTGACGCCGATCCGCGCCCGCAACGCGTCGGCGTCCCGGTCCCACCGCATCCCGAGCACCTCGACCGTGCCGGCGGTCGGCGGGAGCAATCCCTCCAGGATCTCGACCGTGGTGGTCTTGCCGGCGCCGTTCGGCCCCAGCAGCCCGAAGCACTCGCCGCGTTCCACCACCAGATCGAGCCCGTCCACCGCCACGACGTCGGCGTAGCGCTTGATCAACCCGTCGATGCGAATCGCGGCGTCCATCGGTGACGCGCCAAATATACCGTCATCGCCGCCTCATCGCCGAACGCACTGGATCAGGTGCGTCAACCACCTTGCCCGGACGACCGCGCCTGAAGCATCCCAAACATGAGCATCCAGGCGGTCAACACGGAACGAACAATCTTGATGACACAGGAAGCGGCCACCAGATATAGACTCCAGTCCAAGAGCCTGAAGACGGCGACGCCCCCGGCGACACCAAGCAGATAGGCCGCGATAATTGTCACAATCAGCCCCGTCGGGAACCCGCCCCGATGACTGATCGTGATGTGCTTGTTGAAGTATTTGTAGGTGAAGGCCAAAGGGCCCCGCAAACCGAAGACGTTGATGGCAATCAACTCGGCGCCAACAAAGGGCAACGGCTGTGGCGTCAGAATCACCGCGGCTTCAACCAATACCGCCAGAAGGTGAATGGTGTTATAGCGCGCCCCGTCTATGGTTGCGCGCATGTTGTAGTCGGTGCGTTCGCTGATCCTGCCGAGATGCAGCGACATGACGATGAATAAGAGCCCCACCAGGGCTCCCGCTGAAGTGCCAATCATGATAAATAGGTCGTGCCACAACTCAGGCTTGTATGTGGATTGCATTTGGTCGTTCTCTCGTCACGAGATTGCGCTGGCCCGAGTGCGCTGGCCCGATTGCGCTGGCCGAAGAACCGCGGTCGACGTGGTTGATCGCCGCAATTCTACAACCATCAATCGGCCAGATCACCCATGCCGAGAAATGTACGCCAGGAACGCGCGGGAGAGCAATGATTCGCGGGGGCGGGGAGAGTCGGTCGCTGTGGAGATCCGGGCGGCGGAGGCGGGAACGCCACCGACGCCCGCCCCGCCGAGGCGACGCCCATGTTCCACGTGCGGGTCGCCCGGGCAATGGACATCGGGGTGCGGCCTCGATGTCTTCACCCACCTCCGTCTGCACCCGCAACCCGGACCGCACCTTCACCTGCCCCACGCCCGACAAACGATTGCGCCATTGCGCTGAACACAGACCCAGTCTTCTCAGAAGCGATACGTAAACCCTACATTCACGGCGATCGGCGCGGCGTTATAGGTCACCGTTCGAAAGAACGTTCCGGGTTTAAAGCCGGCAATGTTGAACGCGAGAATAACGTGTGGCGCCGGAGCCCAGCGAACCTCGAGATCTCCCTGGTTTCCCAGGTAGCTGGCGGTGCCGGCACTCGCGGGGTCAATCAGCACGCCGCTTCCGAAGGCATAGATTCCATCGTGTGTTGATTCCCTCCAGTACCAGGCCCAGGCAAACGCGGCCGTCACGTTTGTCCGCAGCTGGCACTGAATGACCGGATGCACGTCGATCAGGTTCTGCGGTCCCAGCACGGGCGTCGTCTTGGGGTCAAAATATGCGCCGCGCGGAAAAAACGGGTTGAAGGTCCCGAGAAACTGCCCCGCTGGATCGCCGTCCCCGCTGTACGCGTCCGCCCGCAACAACACCCGAGGGCGAAAGCGGATGCCATCAAACGTGAATCCCGTTTCCGTCGACGCGCTCCATGCCCGGATCGAGGCGCTCCCGAAACTTCCCAGCTGGTAGTTGACCTCCCAGTCGTAATCCCAACCTGTTCCGGTAGGTCGGAATACTCTGGTGCCGACCGTATGACGAAGCTCGTCGGCACTGCCTCGGTTGTAAGTGGCTGGAGCTGTTTCCACTCCGATGTAATAGAAGTCGGCTTGGCCGCGGCTAACGATCGCGGCAGGGACAGTCAGATAGATTCCCCATGCGCTTTGGTGGGTGCTCGGCACGTCGTCGAAAAAACCCAAATTGTTTTCGACCGGTTTGACCGCGAAGAGATCCAGGCTCACAGGCGCACCTTCGGCGATCAGGCGAACTCCGTCGAAACTCAGCTTCACATTGGGCCCTTCGTTGTTGTCGAACAGGCGGCCCGAACCCAGTACCAGTTCCTGGCGTCCCGCCCGCACGCTTATGCCGTGCGAACCGCTGACGTGAGGACCGATCTCAATGAACGCCTGATGGACATCGCCGCGGTCTTCATCGACTTGGGGTCGCGGCCCTCCGTTCCTCCCGTCCTCGAGGTCAAACTCGAACTCGGAGAAGAGACGGACATTCCGACCCGTCTGGACATCGAAATGAGGCATCACCCGATTCAAGACGTATCCATTGGGGTCTTGCGGTCCAGCTCCGAACATCCAGTTGTCGAAATACTCGTATTCGACGCGGTATTCGAACCCCAGCGAGAGGTAGAAGTTCGAGTTTTCCCAAAACGGGATGTACTTTATCGGGTCGAAGAAATCGCTGCGCTTCGAAGGGGCTGCAAGAAAACTCCAGCTCTGCTCGGCGGGGAACGGATTCAAGGGGGGGCGTGCAGGGTCCGGAGCCGGACCGGGTGGCTGAGGGTCCGGAGTCTGCGCTCCGACGGGCGGCGCCCAAAGCGCGACGAGAACACCGATCAGGAGGAGGTGACCCCTCAGCTCGCGGTGGAAACCTCCGCACCTCAGCGGTCGCCCCGGGTCGTGTCGGCGGAGATTTTCGACATCTTGGTTCTCCCGCGCGCCGCAAGGATCTTGTCCGTCACCGTGTAACCGGTCGCCATGGCGACGGCGAGAAACGCGCCCAGGATCGCGGGCGGTCCCGGCAGCGGGGCGTGGTCCTCCTCGTGCGCGAGCAGCGTTCGCATGACGACGAACGTTGGACTGCCCCACGTTGTCGTCAACCTCGATCGTGTAGCAGCCGCGCTCCCAGGTAAGAACCCAGGGTGAGCGCGCGTGGCCGAATCGGGGTTTGTTCTGACTGTCCACCCGGGTGGCGCGACTTACACACTCAGCTCGGGAGCGAACCGTGACGACCATGTGCATCTCCAGTGTTCGATCGTCGGCTATCACCTGTGGGCTCATCGCGGCGCTGATTCCTCTTGTCGGCCGGGGAGCGGAGTGGCAGATGAGCGGCGGTGGTTTGACCAATGATCGCAATCAACCCCACGAGACATCGATCGACGTTCGGAACGTGGCCACCCTCAAACCGGCCTGGACGTTCAAGACCCTGGGCAGCGTCTCGGCGACCCCCCTGGTCACAGGCGGCTATGTCTATTTTCCCGACTGGGGCGGCGGTCTACACAAGCTCGATGCGCGGACCGGCCAGGTCGCCTGGTCGCGTAAGGTTTCGGAGTACACCGGTTGGAGCGACTCGGTGTCGCGTACGACGCCGGTCTTGGCCGATGACGTCCTGGTCGTCGCGCAGCAGCCGCAGAGCTTCGGCGCCAAGCACGACAGTTCCTATCTGCTGGGCCTGAACCCTGTCACGGGCAGCGTCCTGTGGAAGGTGATGTTGGACAAGCATCCGGCGACGATGCTGACGCAGTCGCCGGTCGTATATGGTGGCGCCGTCTATATCGGGACGTCGTCAAATGAGGAGCATTGGGCGACCGACACGAAGTACGAATGTTGCTCATACGTCGGAAGCATGGCAGCTGTTGACCTGAAGACCGGTAAAGTGATCTGGCAGACGCCGACAGTGCCGAAGGGGTACACGGGCGGCGCGATCTGGAGCAGCACGCCGGCGATCGATCCGAAGCGCGGGGCGGTCTATGTCACCACGGGCAACAACTACACCACGCCCAAGGACGTCGCCCGCTGCCAGCAGAGCGGTAAGCGCGACTGCCTGGCTGTCGACGACCACATTGACTCATTCGTGGCGCTCGATCTCAAGACGGGGGCCATCAAGTGGGCGACCCGCCTCGTGCCGTTCGACACCTGGAATGGCAACTGCTTCGTCAACGAGCCTGGGCTCGGCAACTGTCCGGAACCGCGCGGCGGAGACCTCGACTTTGGTCAAGGCGCCGTGCTGTATACCGCAACGGTCAATGGTAAAGCCCGCGATCTCCTCGCCGCCGGACAGAAAAGCGGGATGTTCTGGGGGATAGATCGCGACTCCGGCAAGGTGGTGTGGGGCACGCAGGTCGGTCCGGGCGGCCAATCCGGCGGAACGGTGTGGGGCTCGGCCACCGACAGCAAGCGTCTCTACATCGCCATTGCCAACAGCGCCTTCCAGGATTGGCCGATGCGACCTTCCGGAGTCATCGCTACCGGCGGGATGTGGAGCGCCCTCGACCCGGCGACGGGAAGGATACTCTGGCAGACGGCCGAGCCGACGGGAAGCTGGGCGTGGGGTCCGGTCACGGTGGCGAATGGCGTGGTCTATGCCGGCGCCATGGATCCGAAGGGCCACATGCGCGCGCTCGACGCCACGACCGGCAAGATCTTGTGGTCCTTCGCCTCGGGCGGTTCGGTCGCCGGCGGTCCGGCGATTGCCGATGGGATGGTCTTCTGGGGGTCCGGCTACGAGCATCTGAATTCCCCGACGGTGCACCAGTCGGTCGGAAACAACATGTTCTATGCGTTCGCGCTGTCGCCAGGTGAGGTGAAGCAGCGATAGAGGCTGGCTAGAGCCGGTTACGACCAGGCATGGGTTGTCGAGGTGGCCGGCGCGTTGCTACCTTATCGCGTCATGCGCTACCGGAGACTGGGAAACTCGGGGTTGATCGTCAGCGAGCTATCGCTGGGGACCATGCAGTTCGGGCGAAAGATGAACATGGGTGGGCTCGGTCAGCCGGAGACGGACGCGATGGTCCGCTTCGCCTTGGACCAGGGCATCAACGTGATCGACACGGCGGATGTGTACAGCCTGGGCGAGAGTGAAACCCTGATCGGCAACGCGATCCATGGCATCCGATCGGAGATCGTGCTCGCCACCAAGGCACGTCTGCCCATGAGCGAAACGAACGTCAACCACAGCGGCGCCACCCGCGTGAACCTGTTGCGGGAGGCGGAGGCGAGCCTGCGGCGCCTGCAGACCGACTACATCGATCTCTTTCAAATCCACGGCTGGGACAGCGTCACGCCGCTCGAAGAGACGCTGCGGACGCTGGACGATCTGGTGAGGTCGGGCAAGGTCCGCTACATCGGTCTATCCAACTACCAGGCATGGCAGGCCGCGACGGCGCTGGCGGTTCAAGAGCGCCAGCACCTGGAAAAATACGTGACGGCGCAGCTCTATTACAGTCTCGTCGGGCGGGACCTCGAATCGGAGTGGCTGTCGTTCGCCGAGTATCAGAAGCTGGGGATCTTGGTGTGGAGCCCGCTCGCGGGCGGCTTTCTGAGCGGAAAGTACGACCGCCAGAACCCCGCGCCCGTTGGCACGCGCTTCGCCGACGCGGGCAACTTCGTACCCTTCGATAGGGAGAAAGGGTACGCGGTCATCGATGCGCTCCGGGCGGTCGCGGCCAGACATTCCGCGACTCCGGCGCAGATCGCGCTGGCCTGGTTGCTCACCCGACCGGCGATTTCGAGCGTCATCATCGCGGCGCGGACCAACGAACGCCTCGCAGAGAACATCCACTCGGTCGATCTTTCCCTTGCCAGCGAGGATCTGGAGATCTTGGAAAGTGTCTCGGCGCCGGCGGTCCCTTACCCTCGCTGGATGGTCGAACAGCTGAACCTCGCGGAGGATCCCCGGGCCAGAACCTTGAATCCGGAACGGTTCGCAAGTGGGCCAGTTCGAGATCGTCGCGCCACCCGCTGGGAACCTCGGTAGCTAGATTGTCGGCGCATGGTGGAGGGTACAATGAGTGACGGCCAGACTGATGGACGGACCAATGAAGCACCGGTCGCGGTGCTCGGAACAGGCATCATGGGGTCAGCGATGGTGCGCAATTTGATCCGCGCCGGTCTGGCGACGGTGGTTTGGAACCGATCGGCGGAGGCGATAGCGGCGCTCGCAGAGGCCGGGGCTCGCCCGGCGGCGACTGCCAGGGAAGCCGTTCGGGACGCCCGCATCGTCATCACCATGCTACCCACCGCGGAAGCCGTGCGCGCGGTGATGCTCGAAGGCGGGGTCGTGGAGGCGTTCGCGAAGCAAGCAGTGTGGGCGCAGATGGGGACGATCGGCGTTTCAGCGACGCTGGAGACGGCCGCCCGAGTCCGTCAGGTTCGCCCGGACGTTCTCTTCGTCGACGCGCCAGTCTCCGGCAGCAAGGGACCGGCGGCCAGCGGTCAGCTGGTGATCCTGGCATCGGGCCCCCAGGAGGCCGAAGGCATCCTCAGGCCGGTCTTCTCTGCGGTCGGCCGCAAGACCGTATGGCTTGGTGATGCGGGCCAGGGGAGCCGGATGAAGCTGGCCATCAACGCCTATCTGGCGATCCTCATCGAGGCCCTCGCCGAGACGCTGGAGCTTGCAGACCGTTTCGCCATCGACCACGGCAAGCTCGCCCAGGCGATCGAGGGCGGACCTCTCGACGCGCCCCTCATGCGCGCCAAGCTCCAGAAGATGGAGATGGGCGACTTCACCCCCGAGTTTCCGCTGCGCTGGGCGCTCAAGGATGTAGATCTGGCGCTCGGGGCGGCAGGCGCGGAGCCTCCGCCTTTGCTGGCCGCCCTTTCGTCCCACTGGCGGAGAGCGGTCGACGCGGGTCTTGGTGAAGAGGACATCAGTGCCGTGCGCCAGGCGCTCGCTCACTGACGCTGGCCATCGGCGACGGACGGCCTTCGCGAGGCGCTCACTTTGCGATCGAGGGGTCGATGAGCTGCAACTTCGTTCCCGGATCCAGGCGTTTGTGCAGCGGCGTGGGAAAGCTCGTGACGTAGACCTCGAGGGTTGGAGACACGGTGGCGCTCAGCAGGTGGCCGCCCCAGGCCGCCCCGTCGTGGTCGCCCAGCACCATGTGCGCATGGACGACCGGTTGTCCGTCCGTTCCGAGCGCGATGTCCCCGGAAAGCGTCAGGACCTCCATCTGGTCTCGCCGGGCCATTGATTGGTATTCACCCCGCGATGGGTCGAACCAGCCGACCTGGGGAGCTCGCACCGCTCCGATGGCCACGAAGTGCGCATTGGTGATTGCCTGCTCGTGCGCAAAGCGCGCGAGGCCTGTCGCGACCTCGTCACCGTCGCGGAGGACGAGGACGTAGAACTTGACGCCGTCAGGCTGGGCGCCGATCAGGCGCGACTCGGCGCCGGGCGCCTCACCGCGGGGGCCCGCCTGCGAAGGCGCGACCCAGCCAAACTGAAGGGTTGGAGATCCGGTCGCCGTGGTCGCGCATCCGGGCGCCACCACCGAGAAGACGGCGACGGGAATGCTTCGCATCAGCCAGCGCATGGGCGTTACTCAATATAAGAAGCACTTCGGCGATGGCGACGGGGCGCCGGGCTTTGAGGGACTGCCCGATCGGCTCGTCACATTGGCGGGATCAGCAGATCACGACGATGCAGAAGGCCGTTACCAATCCGATCAGGAGCAGACAGGATCCGACCATGAGACATCGCTCCCGGATGATGCAGCGCTGGAGATACCGCCTCAGCGGATCGCCACCCTGACGAGCTCGTCTCTCGTCGGCCATCTCGTAGTATCTGCGCCAATCGTCAGTCGTTGCTCGCGCCACAACCGCCTCCTTTCCGGTTCTCAGTGCGCGAAAGCCACCGGCTCGTTGGGTTGGAAATGCTGGGGAGGCGCCGGCCGGTTCACGTCTCCGAGCATCTCCTCCTCCAACTCGATACGGGCCACGATGTCCGCCAGCTGCACCTTGTTCTCGGCGATGTAGGCATAGTCCTGGCACACGGCGCTGCCGCCCTTTGCGGCGAACTCCTGATCTGCTTTTTCCAGCGCCGCCCGGGCGTCGTCCAGGTGACTCGTGGCCCGACTGGCCGCCGGGCTCGTGCTCGAAGCGACAAAGGCGTTGCGTGCCTCCATCAACATTCCGGGCATCGAGGCCGCATGCGATTTCGTCGGACCGGCGGCGCCGGGGAGCAGCACTTTCGGCGCGCTGGCCCTGAGGATGTTGGCTCCGAGCTGGGTCTCCTCACAAGGACTGGACAGCGACGGGAACTGGAGCACGAATGGGTTCAGACCGAGCGCTCGTGAACGGACCGCATTTTCGCGTGTGAGGCAGAGCGCCAGATCGGCGTCCGACTGCGCGCGAGCCAGCAGGAAGCGCGACCTCGGGTTGCCCCTGGAAGCCATTGTCTTGGCGAGCTCGAATTGGTCGAGGGCCAGTAAGAGGTGCTCCTCGGCCTGCGGCATACCGAGCGCGCCCCGGTGATAGTTGTCGGCTCGGAGCTTGAACACGCCAAGGTGCGTGGCGGCGGCCATGCTGGCCTCAAAGTGATTCACCTCGGCGCCGGGCAGGGGTACCGAGGCACATCCGATCGCCATGACGCCCGTGAGACCCATGAGCAGCACCCAGCTTTTTGTGGCCATCGTCGTCTCCCTTTCGAAGTGACGACGAGGGACAAAGCAAACCTCCTGCCAGCGAGAAATTTGCCCGCGCTCCTTGGATCCGGACGCTCGCCATGGGCGTTGCGACATCGCGCCTATGATTCGACCGTCGGCGTACCGACGGCGCCAAGCTGAGGCGGAGTAAGGCGACTCTCTCTGCTGATTGAGCTCGGCGCCGTCGGAGTGCGTGGGTTTTTCCCCTACCGCTGCCCACTGATGCGGTGCTGTCGGCGTCGGTGTCCCGACGGAGCTCGCGCCCCACCGCCGTCGGGATCGCGTCGTTCGCGACCAACTCGTTTTGTGATTCAGGGGCGATATCTTGTTTGTGATCATCCCCACTTGCTGAATAAGAGCAAAAGAGGAGTAAGGTGAGGGTTCAAACGCGTATCTGCGCGGTCGATCTCCAGCCTGCTCAAGCCTGCTGGGATCGTTCGCGGGGTTGGGTGGTCGTCCGCGGAGCGGGAGACAATGGCGGATAACACGGTGTTGGGCGAGTGATGGTGGCCTTCTACACGCCGCGCGTTTACGGCGCCGCGGTGCTCCCGTGATTGCCGCAGAGCGCCCGCCTGAGACCCAAGAGAACAGTCGGGAGGCGAGCTCATCGACGAAGGTCGTCGAAACCTGTCGGCGCCTGGAAGAACGTCTCCGGGTTCTCTCCGATGCAATGAGAGCGTTCTCGGAGACGGCCTCCGATTCGCAACGCCTGCTCGACACGGTCGCGCGGCGCGTCGCCGAGGTGATCAGAGACCAATGCGTCGTTCTGCTCCTCTCCGACGACGGACAATCCCTCGCGCCGGCTGCGATGTTCGATCCCGATCCCGAGGTCCTTTCGGGGCTTCGCGAGGCTTTGAACGAGCCATTCCGACTCGAGGAATACCCGCTGACGCGCCGGGTTCTGGAGAGCGGCGAGCCGTTCTTCGCACCGCTGCTCGACTTCGAGCAGTTCCCCCGCTCTTCCGCCACCGCGGCACGGTACTCCGCCTTCATGCGAGGGATCGGGGTGCACAGCATATTGATCGTTCCACTCCGCATCCACGATCGATCCATAGGGGAGCTGACCCTGGCCCGTTTTCGGCCAGAAGCGTTGCCCTTCGACGGGCACGATCTCGACCTGGCGCAGAACCTCGCGGCCCAGGCCGCACTGGCCATCTCGAACGCCCGACTGATCGCGGAAATTCGGCTGGAAGCTGTGGAACGAACGCGGATGGCCGAGCGTCTCCGGATCCTGGCAGACGCGTCCCATGAATTTTCCGCGACGACCGACGACCAGGACCGCCTGCTCGAGGCGGTGGCACGTCGCCTCGGTGAGCTCGTCGGTGATACGTGCGTGATCAGGCCCGTCTCGCTGGACGGGGAATGGCTGGAATCGGAGGGAGCGGTTTATCACCGAGATCCGGCGCTTCTGGCGGCCACCCGGGAGGTGATGCTCTCGGGGCGCCAGCGTGTGGGAGAGGGAATCTCCGGGCGGGTGGCCGCGACGGGACAGGCGCTCCTCACCCCCACGATCAGCACCTCTGACTTTGCTGCGTCAAGTGAGCCCAAGTACCGACCGTTCCTCGAACAACTGGGCGTCGGAAGCTCGATCGCGCTGCCCCTCCTGTGCCGCGGGAAGGTGGTCGGCGTCGCAAATCTCATGCGGCGCGGCTCGGACCGTCCATATACCGAGGACGATCTTCATCTGGTTCAGAGCGTCGCCGAGCACGCGGCGCTCGCGATCGCCAACGCCCGCTCCTACGCGGCTGAGCGGGCAGCGCGCGACGCGGCGGAGAAGGCGACGCGGGAGGTTCGAGAGGCCAAGGGTCTCTTTGCTCGCCTGTCGGAGTCATCGATCATCGGCATCCTCGTCAGCGACCTCGACGGGCACGTCTCCGAGATCAACGACACTCTCCTCGCGCTCTTGGGGTACGCGCGGGAGGAAGTCCTCTCTGGACGTTCGCTTTGGAACGTTCTGACACCGCCAGAATGGAAGGACGTCGACGCCCGGGCCGTGGAACAACTGAGGCTAACGGGGACCGCCGGTCTCCGCGAGAAAGAGTACCTCCGCAAGGACGGACGGCGAGTCCCCGTCCTGGTCGGTACGACCATGCTGGGCGGCGACGCCAAGGAATTCATCTCCTTCGTCCTCGACCTCACGGAACGCAAGGAGGCACACGCAGCGATCGCGCGGCTGCGGGAAGAACGAGCGGCCGACGCCAAGTTCAGGGGGCTTCTCGAATCGGCTCCCGACGCGGTGGTCATCGTCGACGAGAGCGGCCGCATTTCTCTGGTGAACGGTCAGGTCGAGGCGACTCTTCGGGTACACCCGGACCGAGATCGTTGGACAGCCAATCGAGCTCCTCATCCCGGAAGGTTCTCGGCAGAGTCACCCTTCGCACCGGGCCCGCTACTTTCAAAAACCAGGAATCCGCCCGATGGGCGCCGGGCTGGAGCTCTTCGGACGACGTAAGGACGGCAGCGACTTCCCCCTCGAAATCAGCTTGAGCCCGCTCGAGACCGAGCAGGGCCTGCTCGTGTCGGCCGCGATTCGCGACATCACGGAGCGCAAGAGAGCGGACCAACAGCGGGCCCATCTCGCGGCGATCGTCGAATATTCCGACGAGGCCATCATCGGCAAGACGCTCGATGGGGTGATCACCAGCTGGAACCGTGGCGCCGAACAAATCTTTGGCTATTCGGCGAGCGAGATCGTCGGGTCGTCCATCTCTCTTCTCGTCCCTCCGGATCGCGCCCACGAGGAGGCGGTGATCCTCGCGCACCTGGCCAAGGGGGAGGTCGAGCGCTTCGACACGGTCCGGCGGCGAAAGGATGGGCGACTGATCGATGTCTCGGTCACGATTTCTCCAGTGCGAGACGCCGGCGGCCGCATCGTCGGCATCTCGAAGGTGGCGCGCGACATCACCGATCGGCGACGCGCCGAAGAGGCTCTGGCCCGCGCCAAGGATGCCGCCGAGGACGCCAGCCGGGAGCTCGAAGCGTTCAGCTATTCAGTGGCCCACGATCTGCGAGCGCCCCTGCGCGGCATGAACGGCTTCGCGCAGCTGCTCCTCGATACCTATGGGGAAAAGCTCGACGCGGAGGGGAAGGACTGGCTCCAGGAAATCCTGCAAAACGCACACAAGATGGGCGCTCTCATCGACTCCCTGCTGGCCCTGTCGCGCGTGACCAGGAGCGAGATGAAGCGTGAACGGGTCGACCTGTCCGAGATCTGTCGTGCCACGGCCGCCGAGCTGCGCGCGGGCGAGCCGAAACGGACCGTCGAAATGGTCGTGCAGGATCATCTCGAGGTCGAACGCAGATCCGGTGCTGACCCGCGCGCTCATGGACAACCTCCTGGGCAACGCCTGGAAGTTCACCTCCAAGGTGCCGGCGGCCCGCATCGAGTTCGGCGCGGTCGAAAAGGACGCTGCTCCGGCCTTCTTCGTGCGCGACAACGGAGCGGGGTTCGACATGGCCTTCGCCCGGAAGCTGTTCGCGCCGTTTCAGCGGCTTCACACCGTGGCCGAGTTCCCGGGCACCGGGATCGGCCTCGCGACCGTGCAACGGATCGTCCGCCGGCACGGGGGGCGTACCTGGGCTGAGGGGGTGGTCGAGGCCGGGGCCACCTTCTATTTCACGCTTCCCGCGCGCGTCTCGGAGACAACGGCATGAACAAGGTGATCCTGCTGGTCGAGGACAACGCCAGCGACGAGAAGCTGACGGTCCTGGCCTTCAAGAAGTGCGGCGTCTCCAACGAGGTCGTGGTCGTGCGCGACGGGGCGGACGCGCTCGACTACATCTTCGGGACCGGGAAACATGCGGGGCGCGACACGAACGCGCTCCCCGCTGTCGTCTTGCTCGACCTGAACCTGCCGCGGATCGACGGTCTCGAGGTTCTTCGCCGCATTCGTGCCGACCAGCGCACGAGGCTGCTGCCGATCATCGTGCTGACGGCCTCCAAGGAAGAAGAGGACGTGTTGCAGAGCTACACGCTGGGGGCAAACGCCTACGTCAGGAAGCCGGTGGAGTTCGTGGCGTTCGTGGAAGCCGCCAAGACGTTGGGGCTCTTCTGGTTGCTTTTGAATGAACCGGCGCCGACTCCCCGTCCTGCCCCATGACGACCGCGTTGCGCGTTCTCATGGTGGAGGATTCGGCGACCGACGCAAAGCTGGTCGTCGGGGAGCTGCGTCGCGCGGGACAGCTCGTCGAGTTCGAGCGAGTCGAGACGGTCGAGGCGATGCGCGCCGCCCTCCAACGCGAATGGGACATCGTCACCTCGGACTGGTCGATGCCCAAGTTTACCGCTCCGGCTGCGCTCGCGGTTTTGAAAGAGAGCGGACTCGACCTGCCGTTCATCATCGTGTCGGGGACGATCGGCGAAGAGGCCGCCGTCGAGGCCATGCGCGCCGGAGCACACGACTACGTCCTCAAGGACAAACTTGGCCGACTGATGCCGGCCATCGAACGCGAGGTTCGTGAGTGCGAGAGAGCGCGCGGCCCGCCGACAGGCGGAGGAAGCTCTACGGGAGAGCGAGGCGCGGTTTCGGAGGCTCTCCGAATCCGGAGTCATCGGTATCGTGACCGCGGATGTCCACGGCCAAGTCTTCGAGGCGAACGACGCCTATCTGGAAATGGTCGGCTACTCGCGCGAGGAGATGCTGCAGGGCGCCGTGCGCTGGGTAGAGCTGACGCCGGCCGAGTTTCGTCATCTGGGCGCGCGGTCTGTCGAGCAGCTGCAAACAACCGGGGTCGCCCCTCCCTGGGAAACCGAAACGTTTCGCAAGGACGGGAGCCGCGTTCCGGTCCTGGTCGGCGTGGCGATGCTGGACTATCCCAAGACCATCGCGTTCATCGCCGATCTGACCGAACGCAAGCAAGCCGAGGCTGGACGGCAGCGCGCCGAAGACGCTCTTCGTCAGAGCGAGGAGCAGCTCCGGCAGGCCCAGAAGATGGAGGCCGTCGGCCGACTGGCCGGCGGCGTGGCGCACGACTTCAACAACGTGCTCTCGGTCATCCTGAGCTACGGGGACTTCATTCTGACGGACCTGAAGCCTTCGGATCCGCTGCGAGTGCGACGTGGACGAGATCCGCAAGGCCGCGCTCCGGGCGGCCGGGCTCACCCGGCAGCTCCTGATGTTCAGCCGCCAGCAGGTCGTCGAGCCGAAGGTGCTCGATCTGCACGAGGTGCTGACCGGGATGGACAAGATGCTCCAGCGCATCCTGGGCGAGGACGTCGAGCTGGTCTCCTTGCCCCCGAAATCGATTGGCCGGGTCAAGGCCGATCCGAGCCACATCGAGCAGGTCATCCTGAACCTGGTCGTGAACGCGCGCGACGCGATGCCGACGGGCGGCAAGCTCACCATCGAGACCGGCAACGTCGTCCTCGACGAGGACTTACGCCCTCGAGCCATCTGCCCACGAAGACCGGCCCCTACGTGATGCTGGCGGTGACCGACACGGGCATCGGCATGGATCGCGAGACGCAGAAGCGCATCTTCGAGCCGTTCTTCACGACCAAGGAGATGGGGAAGGGAACCGGCCTCGGCCTCTCGACCGTGTTCGGGATCGTGCAGCAGAGCGGCGGCAACATCTGGGTCTACAGCGAGCCCGGGAAAGGGACGACGTTCAAGGTCTACCTCCCGCGGGTGGATGACGAGGTCGACGTGCCGAGACCGCCGATCGCTCCGGCGACCCTCCGCGGTACGGAGACCATCCTGCTGGTCGAGGACGAGGAGCAGGTCCGCGTGATCGCCCTGAATATTCTGCGCCGGCAGGGGTACCAGGTCATCGTCCGCGCAGAACGCGGGGGAGGCGCTCCTCATCTGCGAACGGCATCAGGGCGACGATCGATCTGCTGCTCACCGACGTCGTCATGCCGCAGATGAGCGGCCCCGAGCTGGCCAAGCGACTGGGTATGAACCGGCCCGAAATGAAGGTCCTTTGCATGTCGGGATACACCGACGACAGCATCGTCCGCCATGGCGTCCTCGAGACGGGCGTGGCCTTCGTGCAGAAGCCGATCACGCCGGCCTTGCTCAGCAGAAAAGTCCGCGAAGTCCTGGACGGCGACGACGTCTCGACAAGAATTTATCTGCCGCCGGAACGCGAGGGCTCTTGACCGTCGACCCGCCCGTCGAACCTCGCGTCTTGGTCGTCGATGACGAGCAAGCCCTCCTCAACGCCCACGCTCGGGCCTTGTCCAAGGCCGACTATCGGGTCGAAACGGCGACCGACGGGCTCGCGGCAGAGCGGCTGCTCGACCAAGCGCCCTTCGACGTGATCCTCAGTGACATCGACATGCCGGGAATGAACGGAATCGCCCTGCTGGAGCGGGTACGCCAGCGTGACCTCGATGTACCCGTGGTTTTCATCACCGGCAATCCTTCGGTGGAGACCGCCATCAAGGCCATGGAGCACGGGGCCCACCGATATCTCGTCAAGCCCGTCCATTCTGAGCTGCTGATCAAGGTTTTGGGCGACGCCGTTCGCCTGCACCGGATCGCGAAAGCCAAGCGCCAAGCTCTAGAATTGGCGGGGGGCGTCGATCGGTTCACCGGCGATCAGGCGGGGATGGTGACGAGCTTCGAGCATGCGCTCGAGACGCTCTACATGGCTTATCAGCCCATCGTTTCATGGTCCAAGCGGTCGGTCTTCGCTTATGAAGCGCTGCTGCGCTGTCGCGCGCCCAACATGCCCCACCCGGGAGCGGTGCTGGACGCGGCGGAACGGTTGGGCCGCGTCCACGAGCTCGGTCGCGCGGTTCGGGCACGCGCCCTCGAACCCCTTTCCCGGCTCCCCCCGGATGTCACTCTCTTCCTCAATCTGCATCCGAGCGATCTGCTCGATCCTGAGCTGTTCACGATTGATGGGCCGTTGACCGCCGTGGCCGATCGGATCGTTCTCGAGATTACCGAGCGCGCGACGCTTCATGGGATGGGCGACGTCCCCTCCCGCGTCGCGTCCTTGCGCAAGCTCGGCTTTCGAATCGCCATCGACGATCTCGGGGCCGGCTATGCGGGCCTGACCAGCTTCACCCTCCTAGAGCCCGACATCGTGAAGCTGGACATGGCCCTCGTCCGCGATCTCCACCGCGAGCCCACAAAGCAGACCCTGGTGCGGACGATGATCTCGATGTGCGAGGAGCTGGGCATCATCGTCACCAGCGAAGGAATCGAGTCACCCGAAGAGCGCGACGAGCTCGCCCGCAGCGGCTGTGATTTGATGCAGGGATACCAGTTCGCGCGGCCGGGAGAGGCCTTCCCGGCGCCCTCGTTCTGAGCCTGCCTCTTTGAAGGGTCATGACGTCTGTAGACATGGTCGTCATGACGTTGTCGGCGACGGGGCGACCGCCCTCAGCGTCGGAATGCGCGTCGGAATCGCGACGTGAAAACAGCTCGCTCCCGGACCGTCGCTCTCGATCCAGAGACGCCCGCCGTGTGCACGCACCGCGAGCTCACAGAACTTCAGCTCCTGAGGAATCGCCCACCCACGCGCCCGCACATTGAAGTCGACGGTCTCGCGGCCCTGCTCGATATCGACGAGGATCAGCGTACCAGGCGGGCTGCAGTCGCAGGCCTCCTCGATGAGATTCTCGAGGACGCGGCTGAGAAGATCTCCGTCGACCCAGATCCAATCCACGCGTGAATCCCAGGCCACGCGAAGACGGTTGTCGCGGCGGCGCAAGTAAGGGGCCGCGCGCGTGACCACGTCGTCGACCAGCTCGCGGGCGTCGGTTCTCGCGAGTCGCGGAATCAACGTCGAAGCCGGCTCGACGATCTCCATCGCCCGACGGCGCGACTCCAACAGAGATCCGGCGCGCTGGACAAGCTCCGCGGCGCCGAACGGCTTTGGCAGCAAGTGTTCCGCGCCGGCTCGGGCAGCCAGGCGCGCCATCATCGGATCACTGCGACCCGTGATGAACAGAATCGCTGGTTTGTGGTCTCGGATCGCGCGAATGCGATGACAGGCGTCGAGTCCGTTCATCTCCGGCATCTCGACGTCGAGCACGACGAGGTCGGGACGGCGAAGGTCAGCCAGGGCGACCACCTCTTCTCCGGAGCTGGCGGTTTCGACGTCGTATCCGGCCGCCGTCAGCGAGGCGACGACCACCTTGCGAAGCACCGGCTCGTCATCTGCCACCAGGATCCGTGCCTTGCGGGTGTTGAGCATGGCTCCCGCTCTTGCCAGAACGGTGCCGAATCTCGCCGGGCGTCTCAGCCGCCCAAAACGACCACCTGTGCGCTCCGCCGGCCCATTGTGCGTCGGTACCTCGACGGTGGCCGGGGCTGCCGCCGTCGGGATTGCGTCGGTTTCCTAACCGACACCGCGGTCAATTCGCCTCTTCATTCCCCATCCCCCCGCTTCAACTTGTCGAGGAGGGTCGTCCGACTCATGCCGAGAAGCTCGGCCGCGCGCGTCTTGTTGCCGGTCGCCTGACGCATGGCCTGTTCGATCAGGGTATTTTCGATGGCGGTCATCGTCGCGACGAGGTCGATGGCGCCTCGAGCAAGGGACGCCGCGGCGGCGGCGATCTGCGGCGCGACCGGCGTGGTGCGCATGCGCTCCGGCAGGTCGGTCGCACTGATGGCGTCTCCGCGTGAAAGAACGACCAGGCGTTCGAACAGGTTTTCCATTTCGCGCACGTTGCCGGGCCAATCGTAGAGCCGCATGATCGTGAGCGCGTCCTCGGAGATCGCGATCTGGCGACCGAGTCGTTGGTTCGTCGATTCGAGAAAATGCGCGGCCAGAAGCGGGATGTCTTCGCGACGCTCGCGCAGGGCGGGGAGCCTGACGGGCAAGACCTCGAGACGGTAGAAGAGGTCCTGGCGAAATTTCCCCTCCTTGACCATCCCCTCCAGGTCGCGATTGGTAGCGGCGATGATCCGGACGTCGACTGGACGAGCACGGGCATCGCCCACCGGGGTGATGACACGCTCCTGGAGAACGCGCAGAAGGCGTACCTGGAGGGGCAACGCAAGCTCGCCGATCTCGTCGAGAAACAACGTTCCGCCGTCGGCCTGCACGAACCGGCCCTGACGCGCCTCGACCGCACCGGTGAACGCTCCCTTCACGTGACCGAAGAGCTCACTCTCGATCAAGGATTCGGGGATGGCGCCGCAGTTCACGGCCACGAACGGATGGCCGACACGGGCCGACGAGTAGTGAAGCAGCCTGGCGACCACCTCCTTGCCGGTCCCGCTCTCCCCGGTGATGAGCACGGTGGACCCGCTTCCCGCGATCCGTTCGACCATGTCGATAACGGCCCGAAGAGCGTCGGATTCGCCGACCAGCGCGATCTGCGGCTGCCCAGGCTCGGCGGTTGTCCCCGGGACCGAGGCACCGGCACCTGCTGCGGGTCGTAGCCCCCGGGCCGAGGTCGCCTGACGGATGATCTCCTCGAGGTCGTCATTGTGAAATGGCTTGGTCAGGAAATTGAACGCCCCGGCCCGCATGGCCTCCACGCAGTCCCGGATCGATCCTTCAGCCGTCAGCATGATCACGGGGATCTGCGGTCTTCGTTCGCGCACATAGCGCAAAACCTCGAGCCCGTTCGCG
Organism: uncultured Pseudomonadota bacterium; assembly: GCA_963723305.1. GTDB lineage: Bacteria > Myxococcota_A > Polyangia > Fen-1088 > Fen-1088 > JADGRB01. The sequence goes on along the minus strand of CAVRRT010000102.1, from coordinate 8,409 downwards.
CGCGGCATGAGGAGGTCCGTAATGACCAGATCAACGGCGCGGACGTCGAGCTGATCTATGGCCTGCCTCCCATCCTCCGCTTCGATGACGGTGTCGCCCCGTCGGGTGAGGAGCTTGCGCAAGACAGTTCGGACGGCGGGATCGTCGTCGACGATCAAGGTGTCCACAAGCTGAGTGTACACCGGTCCGGCCGTGCGCCCTGCCAACGGGTCCGCGTTCGGTTTCGGCGGCCTACCCCCCAGGGGGGAGCTCAGGAGCCGCGATATAGTCCGGATCCGGTTCGCCGGTCATCGAACGCATCCAGTCTGCAATTGCGTAGACCTCGTCCTCGGTGATCTCGAGCCCGAGTTGGTGAAACGCCATCAATCTGATGGCCACCTCGAGGCTCGACGTCGACCCGTCGTGAAAATAGGGTCCGGTTTCGGCGATGTTCTTCAAAGATGGCACCTTGAACACCATTCGATCCGGTTCGAAGTGGGTGACCTCGAGGCGCCCCTTGTCCGCCTGGTTCGGCCAAGGGAACACCGCGCCTACCTTCTGCAAGCTGGTTCCGCCGACCTGGGGTCCGGCGTGGCAGGCGATACATCCGCGCTGCATGAACACGTCCAGGCCTCGCTTCTCCTGCGAGGTCAGCGCCGCGTGGTCGCCCGCGATGAACCTGTCCCAGCGCGATTTGGTGGCGAGGCCGCGTTCGAACGCACCGATGGCCTCACCGACGTTTCGGATCGATATCGGCGGATTGTCTCCGGGGAACGCCGTCTGAAACATCTCGACGTATCGTGGTACGCGGGAAATCGCGTCGACGACCGCCTCCTCGTTGGGCATGGCCATCTCGACGGGATTCGTCATCGCCTCGCTGGCCTGCATCTCGACGGTCAGCGCACGACCGTCCCAGAACTGGGCGAGGTGCGTAGCGGCGTTGAAGATGCTGGGGACATTGCGCCTGCCGGCTTGGGCTCCCCAAACGGTAGAGGTCGCCTTGCCGTCGATGCCAAACCTCGTCAGGACATGACAGCTATTGCAAGAGACCTGGCGACTCTTCGAGAGCCGTGGGTCGTGAAACAAGAGCCGTCCCAGTGCGACCCGGTTCGGATCCTGGGCAGTGACCGGTTCCGCCACCATTTGCGGGGCAACGAAGCCGGCGGGCGGCGCCGGAGCTGGGGCTGTCGCTGGAGCCGTCGCGCATCCCAAAAACGGTGCGATCACGAACATACCCACCGCGCCCCACCGCTTCGTCTTCTGCAGTTGCCTCATACGTCGCAGCTATTGCGAACGGCGTGCCGGCGCCAAACACCGCATCGGACGCGGGAATGGAGCTTCCGCGGGCCCCATTGTCGGCGGGCGCTCTCTGGAGCGCCCGCCACAGCTCTGGCGACGCCGCCGCAGCTCCAGACCACTCCGGACACGGCGATCTCTGGTGATGGTCGCGACCGTCTGTTACGGTGGGTGCCGAGGTTGCCATGGGTCGCCGGCTGCTCGCGGTTGACGATGATCCCGCCATTCTCCGAATCCTGCGGGTGATCTTCGTCAAGGAGGGTTTTGAGGTGCTGGCCGCCGAGGACGGTGAGGACGGGCTTGCCCTGGCGGCCGCCCACGAACCTGACATCGTCATCGTTGATCTCGAGCTTCCCAAGCTCGACGGCATCCAGCTGCTCGAGCGATTAAAGCTGGCCAAGCCTGGCCTCCCGGTCGTCATGCTCACCGGCCGGGACGACGTCAAATCGGCGGTGCGCGCCATGCAGCTCGGAGCGGTCGACTATGTCACCAAGCCCTTCGACTCACTCGAGATCAGTCTCGTGGTCGGACGTGCTCTGGAGGCGCGAGCCCTTTTAAGCGAGGTCGAAGAGCTCCGGCGCCGGGCTGGCGCCGGGGGACTGGGCGAGCTGATGGGGCCCAGCCCGATCGTCGGCCGGATCATCGAACAGGTGACGACGGTTGCCACCACGAACTTCTCCGTGTTGGTTCTGGGAGAGACCGGAACTGGCAAGGAGTTGGTGGCCGCGGCGCTGCACCGCGAAAGCGAACGACGCGACAAGCCGTTCATCGCTCTCGATTGCGGCGCCATCCCGGAAGCACTTCTCGAATCCGAATTGTTCGGCCATGAAAAGGGCGCCTTCACCGGCGCCGACCGGCGGAGGACGGGACACTTTCACCTCGCCGAAAGCGGTACCCTGTTCCTCGACGAGATCGGCAACCTGCCCCTGGGCCTGCAGGCCAAGCTGCTCCGGGTGCTCGAGTCGCGGCAGCTCCAGACGGTTGGAGCCAGCCAACCGAGATCCATCGACGTGCGGTTCATCGCGGCTACGAACAGCGATCTGCAGGCACGAGTGAAGGAAGGACAGTTTCGCTCAGACCTCTATTTCCGGCTCGCTCAGTACACGATCCTTCTTCCCCCGCTGCGGGATCGGCCCGAGGATATCGCTCACCTCGCCGGGCGATTCATGCGCGAGGCGAGCGTTGAATTGCGGCGTCCGATGCAGGGGATTGCCTCCGAAGCTCTCGACGTCCTCAAGCGTCACGCGTGGCCAGGCAACGTCCGCCAGCTTCGCAACGTGATTCGCCAGGCGGTTCTCGAATCAAAGGATTTGCTCCTCGAACGCGCGGCGATCCAAAGGTCCCTCGGCGAGGTCGCGACGGCCCCAGCTGCAATCGCGGCGAGATTGCCCGGCCAAACGCTCAAGGACGTCGCCGATCGAGCGGCTCACGAAGCGGAACGTCACGCGATCTGCGACGCGCTGAGAGCGGCGCAAGGTAACAAGAGCGAGGCCGCGCGCAGCCTCAGCACGGATTTCAAGACGCTGCACGTGAAGATGAAAAGCCTCGGGATTCGTGCGCGCGACTTCGAGGCCTAGCCCCAGCCCGGCGGCGCGATTGGGGATCTGCCGCTCGCTGGGGGAGGAGCTTCAACCTGGGGGCAGAGCGGGAACGGCGATGTAGGCCGGATCCGGTACTCCTGTCATCGAGCGCATCCAGGCGGCAATCGCGTCGACTTCGTCTTTGGGCATCTCGATGCCGAGTTGGTGATGGCTCATCAAACGGATCGCCGTTTCGAGGCTCGCCGTCGAGCCGTCGTGAAAGTATGGCGCCGTCTCGGCGACGTTCTTCATGGAGGGAACCTTGAACACCATGCGGTCCGGCGGAAAATTTGTGATCTCAGCGCGCCCCTGGTCTGTTTGATTGGGCCAAGGAAACATCGTCCCCACCTTTTGAAGGCTCATTCCCCCGACCTGGGGCCCCGTGTGGCAGGCGATGCAGCCCCGCTGGACGAACAGCCCCAGACCCTGCCGCTCGCCGGGGGTCAGCGCCTTGTGGTCACCGGCGACGAATTTGTCCCAGCGTGACGTGGTCACGAGCCCCCGCTCGAAGGCGCCGATGGCCTCGCCCACGTTCTTCAGCGATATCGGGTGGTCGTCGCCGGGGAAGGCCATGCGAAACATCTCGACGTATCGGGGCACGCCGGCCAATGCGTCGACCACCGCCTGCTCGTTCGGCATGTCCATTTCCACTGGATTCATAATCGGAACAGCCGCCTGAGCCTCGACGTCGGCCGCGCGGCCATCCCAGAACTGCGCAATGTGCGTCGCGGCGTTGAACACGCTCGGGGCATTCCTCCTACCCTGGCGCCCTTCGACTCCCGTTGAGACGATCTTGCCATCAATTCCGAACTTGTTCAGAACGTGACAGGTGCTGCAAGAAACCTCGCGCGTTTTCGAGAGGCGCGGGTCGTGAAATAGGAACCGACCCAGCGCGATCCGATTCGGGTCCTGGGGAGGGCTTATCGCCTCGGTGGCCACCAGCAGGCTGGCGAAGTTGTCGGCGGGCACCGGCGCGGCCGTCGAGGCACATCCGAGCAACGGCCCAATGAGGAACGCCCACACCGTGACTCGCCCGGCGGTTTGGGAAACTGGCTTCATGTTTCACCCGCAATGCGAGGCGTGTGCCACAGCCGAAGTACACGGACTGCCGAGAGTGAGTCACTCGGTCCGCGTATTGTCGGGCGATTCCTCCCAGGAGGATCGGCCACAAGTCTGGCCGTCTGACCTTGGAGTCCAGCCCATCACCATTCGCGCTTCAAGCGCGGGTTGATCCATCGCGGTGGACGTGCATGGCTCCGCCCGGTGCTGGGCAACCTTGCGCGCTCGCTGGCTTCGGCGGGAACGTCTGTGCCGCCGGCTATACCTGCTCGACGCCCACGGGCGGAACGTGCATGACAACCCTCGACGCGGGGACCTCGCCGCCGCCTCAACCGGGCGGCGCTTGCAGCACTCAGAATACGTGCCAAAGTCGTTTGTTGTGCGAGTCGGGTGCCTGCGAACCGCTCGGCTCCACCAGCTGTTCCGCAAATGCCCCGGACGTTGTAATAGCCGAGCGCGTCGAGGAGCTCGGCCTTGGCTTCCTCGAGGAAGCGGACGACTCTATCGGCCACGCAGAATCTTCTGCGCCTCAGCCTTCACTTCGTCGATGGAGAAGAACCGCGCCTGACCGGATTCGATCTTCAGCCTCCGGCGGGCGAGCTCCTGGCGCCAGAGCTGCTCGGCGTTCTCCGCCGGCTGGTCGTCCACACTCTCCCAGATCATCTCGGCGACGTGGACGCATTCGACGGGGTCGAGCTTGAGCGCGGCGTCGAGAATCTGCTTCGCAGCGGCGGACATATCCCTAGTTTACCTCGCTTCGCGTGCGGCGGTTCGGCTTGTTCCGGTTGCGGCTCCGATGCTATGCCATCCGGGAAGGGAGGGGCTTCGGAAATGGCGAAGAGCAGCGCGGTTAAGAGTAGCAAGCGACCCCGGACGCCGAGCGGCGCGACCGGCTCGGGGACCTCGCGAGCGCTGGTAGAGAGCATGCGGGCCGTCCTTTTCGATGACCCTCCGGCGATCGATCGCGCCCAGGATCTCGTGTACGAGGCCTGGGAAGCGCCGAGCGCCAAGAAGCGCCGGGAGCTCGCCGAAGAAGCCCTTCGGATCTCACCGGACTGCGCCGACGCGTACAACATCCTCGCCGACCTGACCACGAGCCCCGCCGAGGCTCGCGCCCTCTATGACAAGGCCGTCGCGGCGGGGGCCAGAGCGCTCGGGGAAGAGTTCTTCGAGGAGAATGTCGGACATTTCTGGGGCCTGCTCGAAACGCGACCCTATATGCGCGCGCGTGCCGGCCTCGCCGAGTTGCTCTGGGCCGCAGGGGAGCGAGAGGCGGCGGTCGATCACTGTCGAGAGCTCCTCCGCCTCAACCCCGGCGACAACCAAGGGATCCGCCAGATCCTCGTCGGCCGTCTCCTCGAGATCGGTCGGGACGCGGATGCTGCAGTGTTGCTGAAGACGTACAAGGGCGACGGCTCGGCGTGGATGGTCTACGCGCAGGCGCTGGCGGCGTTTCGTGCGGAGGGCGACTCTGCGACCGCCCGCAGGCGACTCGTCGCCGCGCGTAAGGCCAACGGCCACGTCCCCGCCTATCTCCTCGGCCGCAGGAAGCTGCCGCGTTCAACTCCCGACTTCCACGGCTTCGGCGACGACTCCGAGGCGATCTGCTTCATGGCTGATGGTGCGGCCGCATGGCACGTGACGCCGGGGGCAGTGGAGTGGTTGGCCGCGACAGAGTGAGGGAGTTCCGGAGGGAGACCCGGGAGTCAGCGTGCAGCACCCACGAAGTCTCGACGGCAAGTAGCTCACCCGAGGTGTTCTACGTGGCGAGCCTCGCCGACGGGAGGACCGGAGAGCCAGCCAGCATCGCGACCATCTCGTCCGTATCCCAACGCGCAGCGCCGATGTGCTGCGAGATGATGTCGCCGTCCTTGACGACGAACGTCGCTGGAATGGAGCGTGTCTCGAAGATCGATGGCCTGTCGTCGGCGAGCACGTAGATCGGGATCCTCGCTGGCCTGCGAGAGGTGAAAGCCTTCACCTTCTCAAGCGGCTCGGTGGTGACGCACGCAAAGGCGACGTTCGCATCTGCCAATCGATCCATTAGACGTTCGATGCTAGGCAGCTCGGCCACGCAGGGCGCGCACCAGGTCGCCCAAAAGTTCAGGAACAGTGTCTGGTCGCGAAAGGAGCTCGCGTCGAGCGCCTCGTTCTCCGGCGTCCGCAGCCGCATCCGGTAGTCCCAGCCCTTGAGCGGCCGCGGCCGCGCTGGTTGGAGCCCGGACGGCATGCGGCCGCGGATCAACCGCAGCCCGAACCAGATCACCACCCCCAATAGAGCCTGCGTCAGCAGAACCCCGAGCCCGACACCTATGAAAAGGTCGTGCCTCACGATGGTGGGGCTCGCAGACCGACCTGGATGTCATCGCGTCTCAGGCCGTCATAGTCGACAAGAGCGAACGGCAGCCAGGGACCCGGTTCGGCGCCGACCTCATCGCGCGAGATCTCGTCGCAGCAGCGTTGGGCGTCCTCGAAGGTGTCGATGAACCCGGCAGCATTCGGGCGGACGCCGAGAACGTTTGCGCAGTGGGTCTCGAGCTGGTTGCAGAGCCAGCTGTGGCTAGCGTGGCGAAACTCGAGGTTCAGGATCTCGAATCCCAAAATTCGGCCGCCGGCTACGAGCCGCTCACGTCGTTTCGCCATCGTGAATGATCCGGTCTCACCTTGCGGTGCGTATCCCTCGCTGGGCGGGGCCGGCGCGGCGTGACGTAGAAAATCGTCGAGCTCGGCTTCGTGTACGCCGAGGCCGAGAACGCGCACGTCGCTCGCTGGCGGAATAAGAGTCGTCCTGGCCTCAATTGCGGCGCCGAGGGAGTAGAAAGTGCCCGGCCATCCGAAGAGATCATCGAAGTTTTCGGTCGCCCACTTTCTCGCCGCGGGCTGTTGGTCCTGATCGATTCCGAAGTCCGCGAGCTTCTGGGCCCGTTCCACATCGGTCACTGAGCACCAATCAATCGCGTAGTCGCCGGGAAACTGGCGACATAGGCACGTGCTGGCGCTGACGATCAGCTCGGGAACCAGCTCCGCAGAAAAGAAGGAATCCCGCTGCATCGGGCGGACGATCAAATACCCGAGCGCTATGAGGTCGTCTCTCATCGCGCCCCTACAATCTATCGCGCATCCGGCGACGTTGACCATCAGATGTGCTGGGAATCTAATATCCCGATCATGGGCACCTGGGGTGTGGGTTTGTACGAGAACGATACGGCGTCCGATGTTCGCGACGCATGGCTGAAGAAGATTCGCGAGGGCGCGTCGGGCGAGGTGGCGACCAAGGAGCTACTCGGAGAATGGAGCGGCGCGAACGATGAGCCGCTGTTCTGGCTGGCGCTGGCGGATACGCAATGGACGTGGGGACGTCTGGAAGCACACGTACGCGAGCACGCTGAGCGCGTACTCGCGGCGGGTGCCGATCTCTCGCTCTGGGAGCAATCGAAGGATCGCGCCGACCCGGTACGCGTCTTCGATGTACTCGCTGAGCGCCTAAAAGAGTCCCCGCCCCCGCCCAAGCCGATTCGCGTGGTGGGCGACACGGTTGCCTGGAAACGGGGGCAACTCTGGGCTTATCGAACGCTCGACGGGAAGTACGTCGTCCTCCGGGTCGCGGCGTTCGATCCGGAATGCGGTCTCGTCGGGGCCCCGGTCACCGAGTTGCTGGATATCGTGCTCGACGACCTCCCTCCTGCGGGCGCTTTGGCCAACGTCGGTGTGCGGTCATGCGCGCGCGGACTACAACGAAAGCGGTCGCTATGACTTCCTCGCACCGGAGCATCGCGCAAGTCCGATGTTCGAGCCCAAGGTCAAGCGCAGGGGCGAGTTGCCGCGCCATCGGTTGAAAAAGCTGCGGACCGACGGTGAGCCACGTCCAGCGACGGCGACGACGAAGACCATCGGTGTCGCCTGGGATGCCCTGGACGAGTTTCTGCCGAACAGGTTCGATGTCGGCGGTCCACGGCTGGGTGCTGTTCACGGTTGGGCGCTTGCCGATGGGGGCACTGCGTACACCGTCGTGGAGAGAATGAGCTGGCCGGACACGCTACCAGCCACCCAGTGGCAGCTCGGCGTACTCGGTTGTCGGGGCGCCGTCCTCGATCCTCAGACCATCGAGGCGGCGGAGGTACTGTGCTCGATCATCGTCATGGGGTTTCCCCCCGCGGGAGGACTCCGGGAGACGGGCTACCGAGCCCCTAAGAATGTCGATCCCGTCTCGGGCGCGGTTCATACCTGGGAGTCGCTTCCCCGGCTGCTCGAGAAGACCGACAGGCTCGTGACCGCGGACAAGGCAATGAAGGCACTTTTCGTGAGCGTCGCGCGTGTGACCACGAAGTAGATCGCCAAGCCGGGGGGAAGGCCGTCGGACGCTGTGGTACTTTTGACGCGTGGGCAAGGTGATCGACCTCTACGGCGGGAAGGACCCGCGCACGGTGCCGCGTTACGCGGTCGGCGAGGCCGCTCTCTACCTGCGCTTGCCCCGTGCCACCCTGAAGACCTGGGT